>NZ_CP132360.1:610586-692414 GCF_030758955.1 Agrococcus beijingensis
GGACGCGCAGGGCCAATACGCGCAGGGCCAGTACGCACCTGCTGGCCAGGACGCGCTGGGCCAATACGCGCAGGGCCAGTACGCACCTGCTGGCCAGGACGCGCTGGGCCAATACGCGCAGGGCCAGTACGCACCTGCTGGCCAGGACGCGCAGGGCCAATACGCGCAGGGCCAGTACGCACCTGCTGGCCAGTACTCGCCTGGCCAGTACCTGCCGGGCCAGTACTCGCAGGGCCAGGCGCCCGCGACCGCGTTCCCGGCTGCACCGGCGCAGTGGAGCGCCCCCACGCATCCGGGCCCCAAGACCAACACCATGGCGCTGCTGGCGATCCTGGCGTCGGCCGCCGGCACGACGATCCTGCTCGGGCTCGGCTCGATCGCCGGCATCGTGCTGGGCTTCATCGCGCTCGGGCAGATCCGCCGCACGGGCGACGACGGCAGGCTGCTCGCGCTCTGGGGGATCATCCTCGGCGCGGTCACGCTGCTCGCGCTGATCGTCGGCGCCGTCATCGGCATCGCGGGGCTCGCGCAGCTGTTCGAGCAGCTGCAGCCGGGCGGCTTCTAGCCGCGACGGGGCGCCGATCGCTGCCAGACATCCGCATCCGCTGGCGGTAGGTTTGGCTCGCGCACTCGCGCATCGCAAGGAGGATCCCGTGAGCGACCAGAACCCGCCGGCCGACGACCGCTTCCGTCGCCCCGACCAGGAGGACGCCGCCCCTCCCGCCGCTGATGCCGCAGCGCCGCCCGCCGCGCACGACGCGCCGCCCGTCGCAGACTTCGGCCAGTCGGCGCCGCAGCCCGGCTCGGTCGGCCAGGCACCCGCGGCGTCGGACGAGCAGCCCGCCTTCGGCCAGGCGCCGGCGCAGGACGCGCCGACCTACGGCCAGCAGCAGGCTCCCGCCTACGGGCAGGTGCCCGGCTACGACCAGCAGCAGCCCTTCGGCCAGCCCGCGGAGCAGCCCTACGGCCAGGCTCCGCATCAGCCCGGCTACGACCAGCAGCAGGGCTTCGGCCAGGCTCCGCAGCAGCCGTCCTACGACCAGCAGCAGGCCTTCGGCGACCAGCAGCAGGCCTTCGGCGACCAGCAGCAGGCCTACGGCCAGCAGCCGCAGCAGCCGGGCTACGACGCGCAGCAGGGCTACGGCCAGCAGTCGCCCGCCTACGGCGCGAGCGCGCCCTACGGCGCGAGCGCGCCCGGATACGGCCAGCCCGAGCAGGCCTACGGCCAGCAGGCACCCGCCTACGGCCAGCAGGCGGGCTACGGCGCGGCTCCGGCGGCGCAGGCCTACGGCGAGCAGCCGGCCTACGGCCAGCAGCAGGGCTACGGCGACCCGGCCGCGGTCGGCTACGCGCCCTCGCCGTACGGCCCCGTCGCCGGTCAGAAGAGGATCAAGGGCATCACGATCGCCGCGATGATCTTCGGCGGCCTCGGCGTGCTGGGCCTGCTCGCCTCCGGCTTCGGCGGCGTGTTCGCGCTGGTGGGCGCGATCCTCGGCTTCGTCGCCATGAAGAAGAACCCCGAGGCGAGGCCCTGGCCGATGATCGTGGCGATCGTCAGCTCGATCGTCTTCATCGCCAGCGTGGTGATGGGCATCGTCATGGCCGTCGCGTGGAGCGAGTACTTCACCGCGATCGCCGGCCTCTGACCCGCACGACGACGCCCCCGGCACACCGTGCGCGGGGGCGTCGTCGCGTGCGCCTGGGGTTAGGGCCGGTCGGCCAGGATCGCCCGGTGCCGCCCGCCCACCCGGGTGGCGATGAGGGTCGCCCGCTCGTCGCCCTTGAGCTTCAGCCGCTTCCGCAGCGCCGCCGGGTCGAGGTCGGCGCCGCGCTTCTTGATCTCGAGCTCGCCGATGCCCAGCTCTCGCAGCCGCTGCGCGATCCGCCGCTCGTCGAGGGGCAGCGTCTCGCGCACGCGGAACGCCTGCGCGAGCGGCGTCTCGACGTGCGCGTCGGCCGTCAGGTAGGCGATGCCGTCCGACACGCTGCGGGCGCCCAGCCGCTCGGCGAGCGTGCCGATGAGCTCGGCCCTGATCACCGCGCCGGCCGGCTCGTACAGCCACTCGCCGAGCTCGCCCGGCTCCGGATGCGCAGGGTCGCCCACGAGCTCCGCCGCGCCGCCGTCGCCGAGCACGAGGGCGCTCCTGGCGATCCCGGACCGCGCGAGCCGGCCGGTCCACACGACGGCCTCGACGGTCTCGAGGCCGTCCGTCACCCACTGGTGCTCCGCATCCGTCGGCAGCAGGTCGCGGTCGATGCCCGGCGCGAGCTTCACGCCCGCCGGCTGCGCGGCGGCGCGGGCGAAGACGGCGTCGAGCGAAGGCGACCAGTCGGCCGGGTCGTTGAGGCGCCGGCTGCCGTCGCGGCGCGCGGGGTCGAACCAGAGCGCCTCGGCATCCACCGGCGTCTCGAGGGCGTCGCCGTGCAGCACGGTCGCATGCCAGGCGGCGAGGTTGAACGCGGCGATCGCCGCCGTCGCCTCGTCGCGCTCGACGGCGGTCACGGCGAGGCCCAGCGTCGCGAAGGCGAGCGAGTCGGCACCGATGCCGCATCCCAGGTCGGCGACCGAGACGATGCCGGCCGACCGCATCCGCCCCGCATGGTGCGCCGCGACCCGCAGCCGGGTCGCCTGCTCGAGGCCGGCCTCGGTGAACAGCATGCCCTCGGCGAACTCGCCGAACTTCGCCCGGGCCCGACGGCGCAGGCGCGCCTGCGTGAGCACCGCGGCGACCAGCCGCGGGTCGTGCCCCTCGGCGCGCAGCCGCGAGACCTCGCGCACCACGTCGTCGTCGAGCCCGGCCTCGGCGCGCTCGAGCAGCGCGAGGCCGTCCTTCGACAGCAGCAGTCGCAGCTCCTCGGCATCCATCGCACTCATCCAACACCACCGCGGAGCGCGTCCGCCGCGCCCCGCGACGGCGCTCGATTGGCACTCATGTTGACCGAGTGCCAACTCACGGCCTAGGCTGGATCCGGTGTCCGGTACGGCCGGACGCTCCCAAGAGTCTGAGAAGAAAGAGGCAACCGTGTCGGTTTCCATCAAGCCGCTCGAGGACCGCATCGTCATCCAGCAGGTCGAGGCAGAGACGACCACTGCGAGCGGTCTCGTCATCCCTGACACCGCCAAGGAGAAGCCCCAGGAGGGCGAGGTCGTGGCGGTCGGCCCCGGCCGCATCGACGACAACGGCAACCGCGTCCCGATCGACGTGTCGGTCGGCGACAAGGTGCTGTACTCCAAGTACGGCGGCACCGAGATCAAGTTCGGCGCCGACGAGTACCTCGTGCTCTCGGCGCGCGACGTGCTCGCCATCGTCGAGCGCTGACGCACCACTGACGCCAGGCGGCGCCCCCTCGCGGGGCGCCGCCTTCGCGGTCCCGGGAGGGGAGCATGACCGAGCACCGCAAGGGCCTGGGCTTCGCGTTCTTCGCCTATGCCTTCTGGGCCGCGCTGCCGGCCTATCTGCAGCTCACCAAGGGCATCGACGGCTTCGAGCTGATCGGCTGGCGCGTGCTCTCGTCGGTGGCGGTGGCCGTCGCGCTCGTCGCCCTGACGCGCGGCTGGAGCCGCCTGCGCACGGTGCTGCGCAGCCGCCGCGACACGCTCACGCTCGTGATCGCCGGCCACGCCGTGCTCATCAACTGGACCGCCTTCATCGTCGGCGTGCTCTCCGACCGGGTGCTCGAGACCAGCCTGGGCTACTTCCTCAACCCGCTCGTGAGCATCGTGCTGGCCGTGCTCTTCCTCGGCGAGCGGCTCCGGCCCACCCAGTGGGTGGCGGTCGGGCTCGGCGCCGCCGGGGTGGTCGTGATGATCATCGGCTACGGCGAGGTGCCGTGGATCGGCCTGCTGGTCGCCGCCTCGTTCGGGCTCTACGGCCTCATCAAGAAGCGCGTCGGGGCGTCGGTGGATGCGCTGTCCGGCTTCACGATCGAGACCACGGCCGCGCTCCCCGCGTCGCTCGTGATGATGGGCGTCGCGTTCAGCCTCGGCGGTGTCACGGTGGGCGCCGCCGGCACGACCGGCATCTGGGCGACCGTGGGCCTCGGCATCGTCACCGCCGTGCCGCTGCTGGCCTTCTCGGCGGCGGCCCGCCGCATCAAGCTCACCACGCTGGCGTTCGTGCAGTACCTGACGCCGGTGCTCACCTTCCTCTTCGGCGCCTTCGTCATGCTCGAGCCCATGCCGCTCGAGCGCTGGCTCGGCTTCGGGCTCGTGTGGCTCTCGCTCGTGCTCATCTCGGTCGACCTCGTCGCGACGCAGGCGCGCAGGCCGCGACCGGGCACTGCTGCGGCCTAGGCACACCCGACCCGCCCGCTGCCCTAAGACAGTCCAAGGAAACGCACGCATTGTGCGCAGGCACGGGCGCTGACGCCAAGACCGTTACCAGGACGTAACGCAGAACGGCGGTTTTCTGCGCGGGGCTCGCCTACTGTGAGTCCAACGCGCGCGCCAGCGCGCCGCTCAACACACTGAGGAGCACGATGAAGTCCTTCATTCGCACCACGGGGCAGCACCCTCGCCGTGCCGCAGCGCTCGGCGCCGCGACCGCCGGCGTCCTGCTGCTCGCGGCCTGCGCCGGTGGCGGCACGCCCACGCCGTCGGGCTCGACCGGACCGGAGACCGAGGTCGACACCTCGTTCGTGGTCGGCACGATCCTGCCCCAGACCGGCAACCTCGCCTTCCTCGGCCCGCCCGAGTTCGCGGGCGTCGACCTGGCCGCCGCAGACCTCGAGGCCGCAGGCTTCGAGTTCGAGGTCGACGTGCAGCACCGCGACTCCGGTGACACCACGACCGACATCGCCACCGCTTCTGCGGGCGAGCTCATCGGCGCAGGCGCCGACATCGTGATCGGCGCCGCTTCGTCGGGCGTCTCGTTCACCTTCATCGACCAGCTGATCGATGCGGGCGTCGTCCAGATCTCGCCGGCCAACACGTCGCCCGACTTCTCCGACTACGAGGACGACGGGTTCTACTGGCGCACGGCTCCCTCCGACGTCATGCAGGGTCGCGTGCTCGGCAACCTGATGACGGGTGACGGCGCTGCCAGCGTCGGCTTCATCACGATCAACGACCCGTACGGCACCGGTCTGCAGGAGAACGCGGCTGCCGCGGTCGAGGCGGCCGGCGGCACGGTCACGGGCAACGTGCTCTACAACCCGGGTGACACGAACTTCACCACCCAGGTGCAGGAGATCGTGGCCGGCCAGCCCGACGCGATCGCGATCATCGCCTTCGCCGAGACGGCGCAGATCGTGCCGGAGCTCGTCACGCAGGGCTTCCCGGCCTCGGGCATGTACTTCGTCGACGGCAACCTGTCGAACGACTACAACTTCCCCGAGGGCACGCTCGACGGCGCGAAGGGCACCCTGCCCGGCAACCCGGCCGACGGCTCGTTCCAGGACCGCCTGCTCGAGCAGGACGACTCGCTGCAGGACTTCTCCTACGGCCCGGAGTCCTACGACGCCGTGATCCTCGCCGCGCTCGCCGCTGCGCAGGGCGGCAGCGCCGACTCGGCGACGATCCGCGACAACCTGCAGGCCGTCTCGGCCGAGGGCACCGAGTGCACCGACGTCGCCGAATGCCTGCAGCTCATCGCTGACGGCGAGGACATCGACTACAACGGTCCCTCGGGCCCGATCACGTTCGATGAGAACGGCGACCCGACGGAGGCGTTCATCGGCATCTACCAGTACGGTGCCGACAACAAGTACACCTTCCTGAACGCGGAGTTCGGCACGCTCAACGGCTGATCTGATCCGCACCTGAGGGCCCGGCTTCGGCCGGGCCCTCTGCCGTTGCCCGGGACGTCCCGTCGCGACCCGCAGGCCGCTGCCGCAACGACCGACGCCCCGCTCGATGAGGAGCGGGGCGTCGGTCGTCTCGGGGGAGCGCTACGGGGTCGTCGGGCCCTCGACGACGTCCTGCGACTCGGTGCGCGCCTTCTCCTCCACGTCGGTGGCCAGCGTGCCGAGGTAGAGCTGGATCACCTTGGGGTCGTTCAGCATCTCGCGGCCGGTGCCCGTGTAGGCGTCCTTGCCCTGGTCGAGCACGTAGGCGCGGTGGGCGATCTGCAGGCAGCGGCGGGCGTTCTGCTCGACCATCACGATCGTCACGCCGTGGCTGTTGATCTCGGCGACGCGCAGGAACGTCTCGTCCTGGCGCACCGGGCTGAGACCGGCGCTCGGCTCGTCGAGCAGCAGCACGGCGGGGTCCATCATGAGCGCGCGGCCCATGGCGACCATCTGCCGCTCGCCGCCCGAGAGGCTGCCGGCGCGCTGCTTGCGCCGCGACACCAGCTCGGGGAAGAGCGCGCCCACGAACTCGAAGCGCTCCTTGAACATCTTCGGCTGCTGGAACAGCCCCATCTCGAGGTTCTCCTCGATGGTGAGCGAGGGGAAGACGTTGTTGTTCTGCGGCACCATGCCGACGCCCTTGCCGACCAGCCGGTCGGCCTTGAGGCCGGTGATGTCCTCGCCGTTCAGCAGCACCGCGCCCTCGCGGATGTTCACCTGGCCGAACACCGCCTTCAGCAGCGTCGACTTGCCGGCGCCGTTCGGGCCGATGATGCCGATCAGGTCGCCCTGGTTCGCCACGATCGAGCAGCCGTTGAGGATGTTGACGCCCGGGATGTAGCCGGCGATCAGGTCCTTCGTCTCGAGCACGGGGGTGGTCATCGCTCGCCCTCCTTCTCGTGGGTCTGCGGGTCGTGCGCCTGCGCGCCCGTCTCGGGCGACGCATCCGTCGTGTCCTGTGCGGGGGCGGATGCGTCGGGGTCGACGGGCACCTCCTCCTCGGCGGCCTCGTGGATCTGCGCGACCTGCTGGTTCGTCAGCGTGCCCAGGTCGGTGTCGTGGTGCGCGCCCAGGTAGGCGTCGACCACGGCCTGGTTGTGCATGATCGTCTCGGGCGGGCCCTCGGCGACGACCTTGCCCTCGGCCATGACGATGACCCAGTCGGAGATGTGGCGCACCATGTGCATGTCGTGCTCGACGAAGAGCACGGTCATGCCCTCGTCCTTGAGCCCGCGCACGTGGTCGAGCAGCGACTGCGTGAGCGCCGGGTTGACGCCGGCCATCGGCTCGTCGAGCATCACGAGGGTCGGCTCGCTCATCAGCGCGCGCGCCATCTCGAGCAGCTTGCGCTGGCCGCCCGAGAGCGACGCGGCGTAGTC
The DNA here is from genome assembly GCF_030758955.1 of Agrococcus beijingensis. NCBI lineage: Bacteria > Bacillati > Actinomycetota > Actinomycetes > Micrococcales > Microbacteriaceae > Agrococcus > Agrococcus beijingensis. Next base: position 617,756 of record NZ_CP132360.1, read on the forward strand.
CTCGCGCTTCGTGTCGAGCTTGAAGCGGGCGAGCAGGCTGTCGGCCCGCTCGATGTTCGCCTTCTCCTGCGCAGCCCAGAGCGGCCGCACGAGCGCCGCGAAGAGGCCCTCGCCGCGCTGGTCGCGCGCGCCCAGCAGCATGTTCTGCAGCACCGTGAGCCGCGCGAGCGACTTCGTCAGCTGGAACGTGCGCACCATGCCGCGCCGCGCCACCTTGTGGCTGGGCACGTGGGCGAGCGACTGGCCCTCGAACGACCAGGTGCCCTTGTTGGGCCGGTCGAAGCCCGTGAGCAGGTTGAAGAACGTCGTCTTGCCGGCGCCGTTGGGCCCGATCAGCGCCGTGATGGCGCCGCGCGGGATCTCGACGTGGGCGACGTCGACCGCGGTGAGGCCGCCGAACTGGCGGATGACGCCGTCGGCGACCACGATCGGGTCGACCTTCTTGCAGCCGGGCCCGACCTCGCCGTCGACGAGGGGATGGGTCGTGGGAGGCGTGATCGTGTCAGACATTGAACGACAGCTCCTTCTTGTTGCCCATGATGCCCTGTGGTCGGAAGACCACCAGGGCCATCAAGGCGAGGCCGATGATGACGAAGCGGATCTGGCCGGCCTGCGAGCCGGACATGTCGCCGAAGAGGCCCGCGCCGTGCAGCAGGTTGATGAGCCCGCCGGTGAACGACAGCAGCACCCAGAAGAGGATGGAGCCGAGCACGGGCCCGAGCACCGTGGCCGCGCCGCCCAGCAGCAGCGCCGTCCAGATGAAGAACGTCATCGTGGTGGCGAAGTTGTCGGGCTGCACGGCTCGGGGGAGCACGAACATGATGCCCGCGACCGCGCCCATCACGCCGCCCAGCACGAGCGCCTGCATCTTGTAGCTGTAGACGTTCTTGCCGAGCGAGCGCACCGCATCCTCGTCCTCGCGGATGCCCTTCACGACGCGGCCCCACGGGCTGCGCATGAGCAGCCAGACGAGGATCAGCGCGATGATGACGAGCGACCAGGCGACGATGCGCACCCAGGTGTCGTAGGCGGTGGCGGTGAACGGGCCGAAGCCGTACGTGGTGCCGGTCAGCGGGTTCATGGCGTCGAAGTCGCCCTTGTAGTCCTGACCGCGCAGGCCCTGCGAGCCGCCGGTGATGGCGGTGAGATCCTGCGTGCGCACGGTGAAGCGGATGATCTCCGCCGCGGCGATCGTGACGATCGCCAGGTAGTCGCCGCGCAGGCGCAGGGTCGGGATGCCGAGGATCAGCGCGAAGATCACCGAGGCGAGCACCGCGACCAGCACGCCGGCCAGGAACGACAGCCAGACGGGCCAGCCGAGCGTCGCCGTCGGGTCGGCCATCATCGTGAAGATGGCGAACGCGTAGGCGCCGACGGCCATGAAGGCCGCCTGGCCGAAGTTCAGCAGGCCGGAGTAGCCGAAGTGGATGTTCAGGCCGATGGTCGCGAGCGCGAACGCCGCGGTGGTGGGCGAGAGGATCTCGCCCGCTGCCGAGTTCAGGATGGTGAGGAAGTCCACGTCAGCCGATCCTTTCCTTGCGACCGAGGATGCCCTGCGGTCGGAACAGCAGCACCAGGATGAGCGCGAGCAGCGCGACCGCGTAGCGGAGGTCGGGTGCGATGAAGAGCGTCGAGATCTCGGTCACGAGCCCGATGAGCAGGGCGCCGACGAGGGCGCCGAACGCGCTGCCCAGGCCGCCGAGCGTGACGGCCGCGAACAGCAGCAGCAGCACGGTGAAGCCGACGTCCCACTTGATGTTGCCGCCGATGAAGTAGGTGTAGAGGATGCCGGCGCCACCGGTGAGGAGGCCCGCGAGCACCCAGACGATGCGGATCACCCGGTCGACGTCGATGCCGGAGGCGGCCGCGAGGCCCGCGTTGTCGCTGACGGCGCGGGTGGCCTTGCCGATGCGGGTGCGGGTGAGGAACAGGCCCACGCCCACGAGCACCACGATCGCTATCAGCATGCTGACCACGTTCGACGTCGTCATCAGCACCGGGCCCACCTGCACGACCGCGCCGCGGTCGATCGAGAGGCCCTCGGTGCCGCCGCCGATGAGGAACTGGAAGAAGTAGCGCAGCGCGATCGACAGGCCGATCGTCACGATCAGCACCTGCACCAGGCCCACCCGGCGCTTGCGCAGCGGCTTGAAGATCGCCCAGTCGTGGAACCAGCCGAACGCCGCTGACGCCACGAGGGTGATGATCACCGCCACCCAGGCGGGCCACTCGACCAGCGTCGTCGTCGCGTAGAAGACGATGCCGCCGAAGGTCAGCAGCTCGCCGTGCGCGAAGTTGTTGACGCCGGTGGTGCCGAAGATCAGCGTGATGCCGATCGCGCCGAGGGCGAGCAGCAGGCCGAAGTTGATGCCGGAGATGATGCGCGACAGCAGCTGCGAGCCGAAGTCGTTGGAGCGCGAGCCGGTGTCGCTGGTGCCGCCGGGCACCTCTTCGCCGCCGGGCGTCGGTGCGCCGCTGGCACCCGGATCCGGCGTGGTGCCGGGGGAGCCGCCGGTCGACGGGCCGAACGGGAACAGCACGCCCACCGCGGAGGAGGCGCCGATCTCGAACTCGCGGCTCTCGAAGCTCGCGTCGCGCAGCGTCACGCCGTCGGGGAGCGTCGAGGTGTCGATCGACACCGTGTAGGTGCCGGGCTCGACGACGCCGATCAGCCACCGCCCGTCGGCGTCGCTGGCGACGGTCTCGTCGACGCCGTTGCCGCTCACGGTGATCTCGACGCCCTCGAGCGGGGTCTGCCCGTCTCGGACGACGCCGTTGAAGTTGTAGGGCGTCGCCTGGGCGGTCTCCGGGAGCGGCGCAGCGGCGACGGCGCTCGCGCCACCTGCCACCATGCCTACGACGGCCAGGGCGACAGCGATCATGCGCCGCACCCCGCTCCGTTGCGGTCTGCTGGACGTCTTCACATGTCCTCCATGCTGTGGGGCTGGCGAGCGCACAGGGAATGCGGTTCGTGGGATGCCCGTTACATCGGTGGTGACAATGTAGCGGCCGATTCGGCCGCATCCGGCCACTTCGGGCGACCCCGCGGGCAACTTCAGCAAGATGCCATGCGACCGTAACCCAATCGATACGATGAGAGCGATGGAGATGCGCAACCCCTTCGGCCCGATCGGCCTGACCTACGACGACGTCATGCTGCTCCCGGGCCGCACCGATGTCATCCCCTCCGAGGCCGACACGGGCACGCGACTGTCGCGACGCATCCGTCTCGCCATCCCGCTCGTGTCGAGCGCGATGGACACCGTCACCGAAGACCGGATGGCGATCGCCATGGCGCGCCAGGGCGGCATCGGCATCGTGCACCGCAACCTCGCGATCGCCGATCAGGCGGCCATCGTCGACCGCGTGAAGCGCTCCGAGTCGGGCATGGTCACCGACCCGCTCACGACGCACGCCGACGCCACCATCGAAGAGGTCGATCGCGTCTGCGGCGAGTTCAAGGTGTCGGGGCTGCCCGTCGTCGACGAGGCCAACGTGCTCGTGGGCATCGTCACCAACCGCGACATGCGCTTCGTGCCGCGCGAGGAGTTCGCGACCACGCTGGTGCGCGACATCATGACGCCCGCGCCGCTGAAGACCGCGCCCGTCGGCATCTCGCGCGAGGACGCCTTCGCGATCTTCGAGCAGACGAAGCTCGAGAAGCTGCCGCTCGTCGACGAGCAGGGCAAGCTCGGCGGGCTCATCACCGTCAAGGACTTCGACAAGGTCGAGCAGTACCCGAACTCGACGAAGGACCCGCAGGGCCGCCTGCGCGTCGGCGCGGCGATCGGCTTCTTCGGCGACGCGTTCGACCGGGCCGTGGCGCTCGCGGAGGTCGGCGTCGACGTGATCGTCGTCGACACCGCCAACGGCGAGAGCCAGGGCGTGCTCGACATGGTCGCGAAGCTCAAGGGCGACGCGCGCTTCGCTGGCGTCGACATCATCGGCGGCAACGTCGCCACCTATGAGGGCGCCGCCGCCCTCATCGCCGCGGGCGTCGACGCCGTCAAGGTGGGCGTCGGGCCGGGCTCCATCTGCACCACCCGTGTCGTCTCCGGCGTGGGCGTGCCGCAGGTCTCGGCCATCTACGACGCCGCGCGCGCCGCGCACGACGCCGGCACCGACATCCCGATCATCGCCGACGGCGGCCTGCAGTACTCGGGCGACATCGCCAAGGCGCTCGTCGCCGGCGGCTCGTCGGTCATGCTCGGCTCGCTGCTCGCCGGCACGAACGAGAGCCCGGGCGATCTCGTGCTCGTCAACGGCAAGCAGTTCAAGTCGTACCGCGGCATGGGCTCGCTCGGCGCGATGCAGACGCGCGGCAAGAAGACCTCCTACTCGCGCGACCGCTACTTCCAGGCCGACGTGCCCAGCGACGAGCAGCTGATCGCCGAGGGCATCGAGGGCCAGGTGCCCTACCGCGGCGCGCTCGGCACCGTCGCCTACCAGCTGGTCGGGGGGCTGCGGCAGTCGATGTTCTACACCGGCGCGCGCACGATCGACGAGCTGAAGGAGAAGGGCCGCTTCGTGCAGATCACCGCGGCCGGCCTCAAGGAGTCGCACCCCCATGACATCCAGATGGTGGTGGAGGCCCCGAACTACCGCCGCTGAGCCCAGCGACCCGAAGGCCGGACGTGCACCTGCACGCCCGGCCTTCGTCGTCTGCCCGCTCGCCTCTTCCGCCCGGGGTGCGATCTCAACGTGCGAGGTGCGCCTTCGCCGCACACGGTGCGGCGAGGCAGCACCTCGCACGTTGAGAAGACTGTTGCGGTGCGCGCAGACGCGATATATCGTGTGTTGCAAGACGCGATATAGCGCGATGGCAGCACGAAGGGGTCAGACCATGGAGCAGCAGTTCGACAGCGGCGACACCAGGCCGCGCAGCGCATCCGGTGCGGCGGCATCGGGCGCCGACACCATCACCGAGCAGTGGACCATCCGCGACGGCGAGAGCCGCGTGATCGACATCGATGCCGTGCGGGCGCTCCGCGTCGGCATCGTCGGCGGCAGCGTCGACATCGTCGGGCACGACGAGCCGGCCGCCCGCGTCGAGGTGCACCGCGTCGAGGGCCGCGACCTCACGGTCACGCTCGAGCAGGGGCGCCTCTCGATCTCGCACCCGAAGGTGAGCTGGGACGACGTGTGGGAGTCGGTGAAGGCCCTGGTCGGCGTGCGCGCCAAGGTCGAGCTGAGCATCCTCGTGCCTCGCGAGACGGTGCTGTCGCTGGGCCAGGTCAACGCATCCGCCCTGGTCAGCGGCCTCGGCGGCAAGGCCACGCTGAGCACCGTGTCGGGCGGCATGCAGGTCGAGGCGCACCACGGCGACCTCGAGCTCAACACCGTCTCGGGCGACCTCGAGGTGAGCGGCGGCGCCGGCCGGCTCGCCGTGCACGGCGTCTCCTCCGACATCACCGCCTCCGGCCGCTTCGACGAGATCGGCATCGACACCGTCAGCGGCGAGGTGCTGCTCGACGTGCACGGCTCGCCGCGCAGCATCTCGGTCAACTCGGTCTCGGCCGATGTCACGACCCGGCTCGACGCCGGCCAGGCGGTGCGCGCCACCACCCGCACCGTCTCGGGCAAGGGCACGATCGTCGGCCGCTCGCTGCCGCGGCGCGGCGGCAGCGAGGCCGTCGACGGCACGAACGCCTTCAACCTGCAGGCCAACACCGTCTCGGGCGACGTGACCGTCGTGCGGAGGGACGCATGACCCCCGTCTTCGGCCACGGGGCGCTGCGCCTCTACCTGCTGAGCCTGCTCGCCGAGGCGCCGCGCCACGGCTACGAGCTGATGCAGTCGCTCGAGCAGCGCTTCGGCGGCACGTACTCGCCCAGCGCCGGCACCATCTACCCGCGGCTGGCGAAGCTCGAGGAGGAGGGGCTGCTGACCAAGTCGGTCGACGGCCGCAAGACCACCTACACGATCACCGACGCGGGTCGGGCCGAGCTGGCGGCGCGGGAGGGGGAGCTGCGCGACCTCGAGGGCGAGATCACCGATTCGGTGCGCCGCATGGCGTCCGACGTGCGCGCCGGCGTGAAGTCGGCGATGCAGGCGCTGCGCGCCGATCTGGCGGCGGCCGATCGCGGCGCCCGAAGCGCGCCGAGCGCACCGCGGGCTGACGACGGGTGGCGGGCCGAGGCATCCGACCCCCTGCTGTCGAACCCGTGGCCGGGGCCGCGGGAGCACCGCGAGGAGCCGATGCCGGAGCCGCACGCGGCGGCGCGGGCACAGGATGGGGCGGATGCGTCGCACCCGGCCGTGAAGATCGCGGCACGGCTCGCGGTCCACGACGTCGACCTGGCGCTGGGCGAGTTCCGCACGCAGCTGCGGTCGGCCGTGCGCGCGGGGCACGGCGACCGCATGACGAGCGAGAAGGCGAGCCTCGTGCGGCGCGAGCTGGAGGCGGCGCTGCTGCGCATCAAGAGCCAGCTCTGAGCCTGAGCCTCGTGCGGGGAGGCCCGGGATAGGCTGAGGGCGTGACGGAGATCGAGATCGGCCGCAGCAAGCGCGCCCGCATGGGGTACGGGTTCGACGACATCAGCATCGTCCCCTCCCGACGCACGCGCGACAGCGATCTGGTCTCGCTCGGCTGGCAGATCGACGCCTTCAAGTTCGAGATCCCGGTGATGGGCGCGCCGACCGACTCGGTGACGAGCCCGGCGACGGCGATCGCGCTCGGCAGGGCCGGCGGCGTCGGCGTGCTCAACCTCGAGGGCGTCTGGACGCGCTACGACGACCCCGAGCCGCTGCTCGCCGAGATCGCGGGCCTCCCCGCCGACCTGGCGACCAGCCGCATGCGCGAGATCTACGCGGCGCCCATCAAGCCCGAGCTGATCCGCGACCGGCTGGCGCAGATCCGCGACGCGGGCGTGGTCGTCTCGGGCAGCCTGAGCCCGCAGGCCGTGCAGGAGCACTACGAGACGGTGCTCGCCGCGGGCGTCGACCTGATGGTGATCCGCGGCGCGACCGTGAGCGCCGAGCACGTCTCGGCCGAGGCCGGCTCGCCCCTCAACCTGAAGCGGTTCATCTACGAGCTCGACGTGCCCGTCGTGGTCGGCGGCGTCGTGACCTACACGGCCGCGCTGCACCTCATGCGCACGGGCGCCGCAGGCGTGCTCGTCGGCTTCGGCGGCGGTGCCGCATCGACGAGCGAGAAGGTGCTCGGCGTCGCGGCCCCGATGGCGACCGCGGTGAGCGACGTCGCCGCCGCCCGGCGCGACTACCTCGACGAGTCGGGCGGCCGCTACGTGCACGTCATCGCCGACGGCTCGCTCGGCACGTCGGGCCAGGTCGTCAAGGCGCTCGCCTGCGGCGCCGACAGCGTGATGCTCGGCACCGCGCTCGCGCGCGCGACGGATGCTCCCGGTCGCGGCTGGCACTGGGGCCCGGAGGCGCACAACCAGAAGCTGCCGCGCGGCAACCGCGTGCAGGTCGCCCAGGTCGGGCCGCTCGACGTGGTGCTGAACGGCCCGTCGCCGACCGCCGACGGCACCGCCAACATCATGGGCGCGCTGCGCAAGGCGATGTCGACCACCGGATACAAGGATCTCAAGGAGTTCCAGCGCATCGACGTCGTCGTGGAGGCGACGCCGCCGCGCTGACCGGCCCGCGATCCGGGCCGCCTGATGAAGGAGGAGCCATGTCGGAGACCACCAACAGCGTGAGCCGCTCGAGGAAGCTCGGCCCGGAGGAGCGCGCGGCCGCGCTGCGCTCGATGCGCGAGCGCGAGGTCGATGTCCTCGTGATCGGCGGCGGCATCGTCGGCACCGGCGCGGCGCTCGACGCCGTCACCCGCGGCCTGCGCGTCGGCCTCATCGAGGCGCGCGACTTCGCGTCGGGCACGTCGAGCCGGTCGTCGAAGCTGATCCACGGCGGCATCCGCTACCTGGAGCAGATGAACTTCGGGCTCGTGCGCGAGGCGCTCATCGAGCGCGGCCTGCTGCTGCAGCGCATCGCCCCGCACCTCGCCAAGCCGGTGCGGTTCCTCTACCCGCTCGACAAGCCGCTGGTCGAGCGCGCCTACATCGGCGCCGGCATGGCGCTCTACGACCTCTTCAGCTACACGGGCTTCATGAAGCCGGGCGTGCCGATCCACCGGCACCTGACGAAGAAGCAGGTGCTGAAGCAGATCCCGTCGCTCGACCCCGACGCGTTCGTCGGCGGCCTCACCTACTACGACGCGCAGGTCGACGACGCCCGCTACGTGGCGGAGCTCGCCCGCACCGCGTCGTTCTACGGCGCCCACGTCGCCAGCCGTGTGCGCGCGGAGGGCTTCCTGAAGGTCGGCGAGCGGGTGGTGGGCGTGCAGGCGCACGACTACGAGACCGGCGAGCAGTTCGAGATCCGGGCGAAGCAGGTCGTGAACGCCACCGGTGTCTGGACGGGCGAGACGCAGGCGATGGTCGGCGAGCGCGGCGAGTTCAAGGTGCGCGCGTCGAAGGGCGTGCACCTGGTGGTGCCGCGCGACCGCTTCCACTCCGAGATGGGCATGATCCTGCGCACCGAGAAGAGCGTGCTCTTCGTCATCCCGTGGGGCCGCCACTGGATCCTCGGCACGACCGACACCGACTGGAACCTCGACAAGGCCCACCCGGCCGCGACCGCCGCCGACATCGACTACATCCTCGACCACGTCAACAAGGTGCTCGCGACGAAGCTCACGCGCGCCGACGTCGAGGGCGTCTACGCGGGCCTGCGGCCGCTGCTGGCCGCGGCCGGCGAGGGCAAGTCGACCGCCAACCTGTCGCGCGAGCACTACGTCTCGCACACCGTGCCGGGACTCGTGCTCGTCGCCGGCGGCAAGTGGACCACCTACCGGGTGATGGCGAAGGACGCGATCGACGAGGCCGTCAGCGCCATCGACGGCAAGGTGCCCGCCTCCTGCACCGAGCAGATCCCGCTGCTGGGCGCCACCGGCTACCGCGCCGCCTGGAACAAGCGGGCGAAGATCGCGCGCGCCTTCGGCCTGCACAAGGCCCGGGTCGAGCACCTGCTGAACCGCTACGGCGTGCTCACCGACGAGCTGCTCGACATGATCCGGCAGGATCCGTCGCTCGCCGAGCCGCTGCCGGGCGCCGACGACTACCTGGGCGCCGAGGTGCGCTACGCCTGCACCCACGAGGGCGCCCTGCACCTCGACGACGTGCTCGCCCGCCGCACCCGCATCTCGATCGAGTCGTGGGATCGCGGCGTGGCGGCGGCTCCCGTCGCCGCCCGGATCATGGCGGATGCGCTGGGCTGGGACGACGAGCGCGTCGAGAAGGAGATCAACACCTACAACAAGCGCGTCGCCGCCGAGCTCGCGAGCCAGGAGCTGCCCGACGACGAATCGGCCGACCGGGCACGCACGGAGGCACCGGAGATCGTGCCGCTGAGCGCCCTGCCGACGGCTGACACCGTGCGCACGCGACCGGAGCCGGCCGCATAGCGGGCCGGTAGACTGAGCGGTGCCCATGACGAGCACCGCCCCCACCTTCAAGGATGTCGCCACCCGACCCCGGTGGATCGGCGTGCTCGCGCTCTGCATCCTGGTCGCGGGCGTCTTCGCGCTGCTCGGCCAGTGGCAGATCGAGCGGGCCGTCGAGCAGGGGCAGAGCGACCAGCGCGACACCGAGACCGCAGTGCCGCTCGAGTCGGTCGCCGAGCCGGTGTCGACGCTCACCACCGAGGCGGGCGGCCGCATGGTCTCGTTCACCGGCACGTGGGTGGCCGACGACTTCGACACCCTCGCGGGCCGCAAGCAGCACGACGCGGTCGGCACCTGGGTGATCGGCCGCGCGCTCGTCGAGCAGCCGGCGGGCGAGCCCGCCTCGCTGCCGGTGGCGATCGCGTGGTTCGCCGACGCGGGCGAGGCCGAGGCGCTGGTCGACGAGCTCAGGACGGCGGATGCGACCCAAGACCTGGTCGCGCGCCTGATGCCCACCGAGGCGCCCACCATGGGCGACCTCCGCGGCGACACCCGCGAGGCGATGAGCGTCGCGGCGCTCATCAACGAGTGGCAGGAGTGGAACGGCCTGGTCTACGGGTCGTACGCGATCCTCGACGAGCCGTCGGCAGCCGCATCCGCTGCCCTCGACGGTGCCGGGGAGCCGATCGTGTCGGCCCCGCCCGAGGTCGACGCGCAGCTCAACGTGCTGAACATCTTCTACGCGATCGAATGGATCGCCTTCATGCTGTTCGCCTTCTACCTCTGGTACCGGCTCGTGAAGGACGCGCACGAGCGCGAGATCGAGGCCGTCGAGGACGCCCAGGCAGAGGCGGCAGCCGCTGCGGCCGGCAGCGGCGAATCGGTGCGCCGGTAGACTGGTCTGCGTGCCGCGCCCTATCGAACAGCTCCCGCAGATCCGCTCCGCCATCGGCTTCTACCGCGTGATGTCGTGGGTGACGGGCATCTTCCTGCTCCTGCTCGTGACCGAGATGGTGCTGAAGTACTCGCCCACCCACGTCGAGGTCTTCGCTGGCGGCTCCGGCGGCCCGCTGTCGCTGCAGGCCGTCGTGCCCGCGGCCGGCTGCCAGTGGTTCTCGATGTTCGTGCCCGGCGGCATGGGCTGCGAGATCGCCTCGCTCGGCGACGGCTTCAACATCTCGCTCGCGATCCTGATCGTGCACGGCTGGATCTACGTGGTCTACCTGGTCGCAGCCTTCCGGCTCTGGAGCCTGCTGCGCTGGCCGTTCCCGCGCCTGCTGGCGATGGCCGCCGGCGGCGTCGTGCCGTTCCTGTCGTTCTTCGTCGAGCGCCGGATGCACCGCACGGCCGTGGGCGACCTCGCGCGGCTCGAGGCCGAGAAGGCCAGCCGCGCCGAGGCATCCGCAGTTTCCGCCCCCCAGGAGGCCTGAATGTCCGACACCGCTCAGCGGCCCGTGCTCGTGGTCGACTTCGGCGCCCAGTACGCGCAGCTCATCGCGCGCCGCGTGCGCGAGGCCGACGTGTACAGCGAGATCGTGCCCTCGACGATCACCGCCGAGGAGGTGCGCGCCAAGGATCCCGCGGCGATCGTGCTCTCCGGCGGCCCGTCGAGCGTCTACGCCGAGGGCGCGCCACGGCTCGACGAGGACATCCTCGAGCTCGGAGTGCCGACGTTCGGCATCTGCTACGGCTTCCAGGTGATGGCGGCGCAGCTCGGCGGCACCGTCGCGAAGACCGGCAACCGCGAGTACGGCTCGACGGCGATGACGGTCGACGGCGGCGGTGCGCTGCTGAACGGCCAGCCCGACGCGCAGACGGTGTGGATGAGTCACGGCGACTCGGTCGCGCAGGCTCCGGAGGGGTTCACGGTGCTGGCGAGCACCGTCGACACCCCGGTCGCCGCGTTCGAGAATCGGGAGCGGCGGATGGCCGGAGTGCAGTGGCACCCGGAGGTCAAGCACTCCGAGCACGGGCAGCGCGTGCTCGAGTCGTTCCTGCACGACATCGCGGGCCTGCCGGGCGACTGGGACTCGGGCTCGATCATCGAGGAGCAGGTCGCGCGCATACGCGAGCAGGTCGGCACCGACCGCGTCATCTGCGGCCTCTCGGGCGGCGTCGACTCGGCCGTCGCGGCCGCGCTCGTGCACGAGGCGATCGGCGACCAGCTGGTCTGCATCTTCGTCGACCACGGCCTGCTGCGGCAGGACGAGCGCGAGCAGGTCGAGCAGGACTACGTCGCCTCCACCGGCGTGCGGCTCGTGACCGTGGATGCGCGCGAGCGCTTCATGGCGGCGCTCGCCGGGGTGACCGACCCCGAGGAGAAGCGCAAGATCATCGGGCGCGAGTTCATCCGCGCCTTCGAGCAGGCCGAGCGCGACCTGGCCGCCGAGGCCGCGGCCGACGGCGAGCCGATCCGCTGGCTCGTGCAGGGCACGCTCTACCCCGACGTGGTCGAGTCGGGCGGCGGCAGCGGCACCGCCAACATCAAGAGCCACCACAACGTCGGCGGCCTGCCCGACGACCTGCAGTTCCGGCTCATCGAGCCGCTGCGGGCGCTGTTCAAGGACGAGGTGCGCGCCATCGGCCGCGAGCTCGGCCTGCCCGAGGTGATCGTCGGCCGCCAGCCCTTCCCCGGCCCCGGCCTCGGCATCCGCATCATCGGCGAGGTCACCGAGGAGCGGCTCGACACGCTGCGGCGGGCGGATGCGATCGCTCGCGCCGAGCTGTCGGCCGCCGGTCTCGACGACGAGATCTGGCAGTGCCCGGTGGTGCTGCTCGCCGACGTGCGCTCGGTGGGCGTGCAGGGCGATGGCCGCACCTACGGGCACCCGATCGTGCTGCGGCCCGTCTCGTCGGAGGACGCGATGACCGCCGACTGGACGCGCCTGCCCTACGACGTGCTCGCGAAGATCTCGAACCGCATCACCAACGAGGTGCCCGAGGTGAACCGGGTCGTGCTCGACGTGACGTCGAAGCCGCCGGGGACCATCGAGTGGGAGTAGGGGGCGGTAGCGCGCTGGTCGCGCTCGCCGCTCCTCAGCTCAGACAATGACGATGGCCGGACGCCCCTGTGGGGCATCCGGCCATCGCCATAACTCGCACCCCGCGGCGAGCGCGACCAGCGCTCGCTGGGTGGGCGTGCAGGGAGGCCGGGCGGGCGCTCGCGGTGCCGACAGGCGGCGGGCAGCCGGGTGCCCGGCGGGGATTCGCGCGCCGCCGCCTGTCGGGCGGAGGGCTACCTGTGGACTTGGGCGCGCGCAGGCGCTGGAACGACCGGCTCCATCCGTTGCCGAGCCAGGGAGGTGCGGCATGATCGGTGGCATGGGATCGGCGGGCTCAGTGCGCGACGCGCGGGTGCTCGCCTGGTGGTTGTTGGGCGGCGCAGCGGTGCTGGCGCCGCTGCTCGCGTTCACGGCCGTCGGATGGCTGCGCGACGCGCTGCGCTTCGGCTGCTGGTTCGGAGCGATGGGCGATGAGCCGGGCGAGTGGATGTGCGGGGACGGGCTGATGCTGCTCATGCCCGGCGTCGGCATGCTGGTGCTGTGCGGGGTCGCTCTGCTGATCGCCGGCATCGGCGTGCGCGCCGCGACATCTGCTCGGTGGCTCCTCCCGGTCTCCGGTCTCGCAGCCGCGCTGCCGGCCGTCGTGACGTGCCTGCTGCTGCTGCCGCTCGCGCAGTCGACCGACGAGAGCATCGCGAGCTCGGGCGGAGTGCTTCCCCCGGAGTCGAGCGTCGGCCTCTGGACGACCTACGCCGCCGTGCCGATGGTGCTGGCGGCACTGGGTGCGCTCTCGACCGCGGTCGCCTGCGCGCTGCTCCTGCGTGGGCATTCGACCGCCGTCGTGACCGGCCTCGCCTACGCCGGTCCCGCTCTGCTGCTGGTCTCGAGCGTGCCCTCGCTCGGGGGTACGCTCGCGCTCGCCGTGGGCGGAGCAGCGATCGCCCTCGCCGTCGGGCGGGTCGCCTCGGCGACCGGGCAGGCAGTCGCGGTCGTGCCAGACGGCAGGTAGTGGGCGCCCGACAGGGAGTCGCACACGGCTACCTGCTGCGCGGTGGGCTCCCTGTCGAGATGCGCGCAGGCAGGCGTCGGCTTCGGCGAGCATGCGCGGCTCGTCCGCCGGGGGCATGATGGGGGCATGACGCTGCACGGGGCACGCCGCCGCGCGGCCCGAGCCGCCGCCCTCTGGACGCTGGTGATCGGGTTCGGCGCCAGCGTGCTCGTGGGGCTGTCGCCCGCGAGCTGGCTGCAGCAGCGGCTGCGCTTCGGCTGCGAGCTCGCCGGCCGCGACTGGTTCTGCGACGACCAGGCGGTGCTCGTCTGGCCCGCCGTCGGCATCATCGTGCTGGGCGGGCTCGCGCTCGGCTGGTCGTGGCTGATCGTGCGCGCCACCTGGGAGGCGCCGGAGGAGCGCGCCGGCCAGATCGCCACGTTCGCCGTGCTCGCCGTCGCGCCCACCCTGATCATCTGCGGGCTGCTGCTCGTCGACGCCGCGCGACACGACGCATCCGGAGTCACGATCGAGGCGTCGCGCATCGCGATGTGGGTGGAGCGGGCGATGCTGCCGGCGCTGCTGACGGCGGTCTCGGGCGGGCTCGCCTTCGGCGCCCTGCGGATGCGCGCCCTCGGCCAGGTGCGCAGGGTCGCGGCCGTGCAGCTCGTCTTCGCGCTCGTGCTGCTGTTCGTCGCCGCCGCGATCTCGTCGCTCGGGACGCTGCCGTCGAACATCATCGCCGCCGCCGCGATCGGCGCCGGCTGGTACATCGCGTCGGCCTCGGCGAAGGCGGCCTGAAGCAGTTCGACGGCGATGTCGATCGAGAGCGTTCCCGTTCGACGTCCTGAGTGAGAGGGTCGAGACCGACCCGCCGAACAAGGAGCCGAACCATGCAGTACATGCTCATCATGCGCGCGACCGACGAGGCCGTCGAGGCGTACAAGCAGATCCCCTTCGAGCAGGTCATCGAGGCGATGGGGAAGTACAACGAGTCGATGATCGACGCCGGCGTGCTGACCGCCGGCGAGGGCCTCAGCGACGCCAGCGAGGGCTTCGTCGTCGACTTCAGCGCCGACCCGCCGCTGGTCACCGACGGCCCGTACGGCGAGACGAAGGAGCTCTTCAACGGCTTCTGGATCCTCGAGGTCTCGTCGAAGGAGGAGGCCGCCGAGTGGGCGAAGCGCTGCCCGCTGGGGCCCGGCTCGAAGCTCGAGGTGCGCCGCGTGCAGGGCGTCGACGACTTCCCGGCCGACAACGAGTGGATCCAGAAGGAGGAGGGCTGGCGCGAGGAGGAGGCCGCACGCCGAGCCGCGAGCACCCCCGGCGGCAGCGCGGGCTGACCCGATGACGCCGGGCGACGCGGTGACGGCCGACGAGACGGCGCGCCGAGCGGAGGACTCCGCCCGGCGCGCCGTCGTCGCGGTCTGGCGCATCGAATCGGCCCGCATCGTCGCCACCCTCACCCGCTTCACCGGCGACTTCGCGCTCGCGGAGGACCTCGGGCAGGACGCGCTCGCGGATGCGTTGGCCCAGTGGCCGACGCAGGGCGTGCCCCGGAACGGGGCGGCATGGCTCACCGCGGTCGCCAAGCGCAAGGCGATCGACCACTGGCGGCGGCAGGAGCGCCTCGACCAGCGGGTCGCGGCGCTCGGTCGTGACCTGGAGCGCCAGGAGCAGGCGGGGGCGGATGCGGTGCCCTGGGATCCGGACGAGATCGACGACGACGTGCTGCGGCTCGTCTTCACCGCCTGCCACCCGGTGCTGAGCGCCCAGGCGCGGGTCGCGCTCACGCTGCGGGTCGTCGCCGGGCTCGAGACGACGGAGATCGCCCGCGCCTTCCTGGTGCCGGTCGCGACGATCCAGCAGCGCATCGTGCGCGCCAAGCAGGCGCTAGCCGAGGCCGAGGTGCCGTTCGAGACGCCGCCGCGGGCGGAGCGCACCGCGCGCCTCGGCGCCGTGCTGGGCGTGATCTACGCGATCTTCACCGAGGGCCACGCCGCGACCGCGGGCGACGACTGGATGCGGCCCGAGCTGTCGCTCGAGGCCATCAGGCTCGCGCGCCAGCTGGCCGCGCTGCAGCCCGACGAGTCCGAGGTGCACGGGCTGCTGGCGCTGCTCGAGCTGACCGTGGCGCGCTTCCCGGCGCGCATCGACGCGCACGGCGAGCCCGTGCTGCTCGCCGACCAGGATCGGCGCCGATGGGATCGGGGCGCCATCCGGCGGGGGAGCGCGGCGCTCGCCCGTGCCGAGGGGTTCGGCCGCGGCCTCGGCCCCTACGCGCTCCAGGCGGCGATCGCGCAGACGCACGCCGACGCATCCGACTTCGCCGCGACCGACTGGCCGCGCATCGTCGCCGCCTACGACGCGCTGCTGCGGATCGCCCCGTCACCGGTGGTGGCGCTGAACCGTGCGGTCGCCGTGTCGATGGCCGACGGGCCTGCGGCGGCGCTCGCGATCGTCGACGCGCTGGCGGGCGAGCGGGCGCTCGCGGTCGGCCACCTGCTGCCGTCGGTGCGGGGCGAGGTGCTCGCGAGGCTCGGCCGCGACGACGAGGCGCGCGAGGCGTTCGCGCTCGCCGCCGCGCGCACGCAGAACGAGCGCGAGCGCGCCGTGCTGCTGGCGAAGGCCGCCGCCGGCCGCTGAGGCGCATCCCGCGTCATCGCATATGGGGGTGATCGGTTGGGCTACTACCCTTGGATGCCGTGACGACGACCCGAACCGAGCCCGCGCTGACCGAGGAGCGCATCCAGCTGCTGCGCGCCGACTTCCCGATCCTCGCCGAGCAGCCGGCGGGCGTGCCGCTCGTCTACCTCGACTCCGGCGCCACCAGCCAGCAGCCGCGCCAGGTGCTCGAGGCCGAGTGGGCGTTCCGCACGCAGCGCAACGCCGCCGTGCACCGCGGCGCGCACACGCTCGCGGCGCTCGCGACCGTCGACTACGAGGAGGCGCGCGAGCGCATCGCCCGCTTCGTCGGCGCGCGCCCGACCCAGATCTCCTGGGCCATGAACGCCACGGATGCGCTCAACACCGTCGCGCTGTCGCTCGCCGAGGCCAACCGTGCGGCTGCAGACGGGGGCTCCGCGACCGACCCGACCCTCCGCATCCGCGAGGGCGACGAGATCGTCGTCACCGAGGCCGAGCACCACGCCAACCTGCTGCCCTGGCAGCGGCTCGCCGACGAGACCGGCGCTCGGCTGCGCTGGGTGGAGGTCGACGACGACGGCGTCTGGTCGGCGGATGCGCTGCTCGCGCTGATCACGGAGCGCACCCGGGTCGTCGCGGTCGCCCACGTGTCGAACGTCACCGGGCAGATCGCGCCGGTCGAGCGCATCGTCGCCGCCGCCCACGCGGTCGGCGCGCTGGTCGTGCTCGACGCCTGCCAGTCGGTGCCGCACCGCCCGGTCGACCTGGGTGCGCTCGGCGTCGACGCGGCCGCCTTCTCGAGCCACAAGATGCTCGGCCCCGGCGGCATCGGCGTGCTGTACCTCAGCGAGGCGCTCGGCGCCGCGCTGCCGCCGGCGCGCGTGGGCGGGTCGATGATCACCACCGTCACCATGACCGAGCGCGAGTACCTGCCGGCGCCCCAGAAGTTCGAGGCCGGCACGCAGCCGGTCGCGTCGATCGTCGGCCTCGCCGCCGCGGTCGACTACCTCGAGGCGGTCGGCATGGCCGCGATCGAGCGTCATGAGGTCGCCCTCGGCGAGCGGCTCGCCGCCGGCGCCGTCACGATCCCCGGCGTGCGGCTGGTCGGGCCCCGCCCCGGCAGCGAGCGCGCGGGCCTGGCGAGCGTCGTCGTCGACGGCGTGCACGCGCACGACGTCGGTCAGGTGCTCGACGCCGCCGGCATCGCGGCCCGGGTCGGCCACCACTGCGCCCAGCCGCTGCACCGTCGCCTCGGCGTCGCCGCGACGACCCGCGCATCCACCTACCTCTACACGACCGACGACGAGGTCGACCGCTTCCTCGACGCCCTCTCGGGCGTGCGCGCCTACTTCGGAGCCGTCTGATGGCCGATCCCCTCGCCGGCCTCTATCAGGAGCTGATCCTCGAGCACGCGAAGCGCCGCGCGGGCGACGCGGTGCTCGACCCGTTCGACGCCGAGCGCTACCTCAAGAACCCGACCTGCGGCGACGAGATCCGGCTGCGGGTGCGCCTCGACGGCACGGGCCCGCAGGCCCGGGTGGATGCGCTCGGCTGGCAGGGGCAGGGATGCTCGATCTCGCAGGCCTCGGCCTCGGTGCTCGCCGAGGAGGCGCCCGGGCTGACGGTCGCCGAGGCGCACGAGCGGATCGAGGCGCTCCGCGAGCTGCTGCGCTCGCGCGGCGCTGCGGAGCCCGACGAGGAGCTGCTGGGCGATGCGGTCGCGTTCGCCGGCGTCGCGAAGTTCCCGATGCGGGTGAAGTGCGCGATGCTCGCGTGGGTGGCGCTGGAAGAGGCGCTGCGGGAGATCGAGCTGCGCTGACCCCTGAGGGGGCATGGCACTGAGCGGGCATGCACCTGTGCGGGCATGGCACCTGTGCGGGCATGGCACCTGTGATGGGATGGGAGTTCCCTCAGGAGGTCAGATATGTCCAGCACCACTTCGGTCGGCGAGCGCGTGGGTCGCCTCGCCGGCACCTGGTTCCCCGCGATCGTCATCGTCGCCGGCGCCCTCGCGATCGCGTTCCCCCCGATCGGCCTGCCGATCCTGCCGTGGGTGAACACGCTGCTGGGCGTCATCATGCTCGGCATGGGCCTGACCCTGCAGCCGGTCGACTTCAAGGTCATCGCCAAGAAGCCCAAGGCCTTCGCCATCGGCGTCGTCGCGCAGTACGTGATCATGCCGCTCACCGCGATCGGTCTCGCGCTGGCCTTCCAGCTGCCGCCCGAGCTGCTCGTCGGTGTGGTGCTGGTCGGCTCCGCGCCCGGCGGCACGTCGTCGAACGTCATGGTCTACCTCGCGAAGGGCGACACCGCGCTCTCGGTGGCGATGACCACCGCCTCGACGATGCTCGCGCCGGTGCTGACCCCGCTGCTGGTGCTGTGGCTCGCGGGCTCCTACCTGCCGGTCGACGCCTGGCAGCTGTTCCAGTCGATCATCTTCATCGTGCTGCTCCCGGTGATCGCGGGCGTCGTGCTGCGCCTGCTGCTGCCGAAGGTCGTCAAGGCGGTGCTGCCCTGGCTGCCGCTCGTCTCGGTCGTCGGCATCACGCTCATCGTCGTCGCCGTCGTCGCCGGCTCCGCCGCGACGATCCTCACCGTGGGTCTGCTGGTCGCGGTCGTCGTCATCCTGCACAACACGATCGGCTACGGACTGGGCTTCGTGGCCGCGAAGGCCGTCGGGCTCGACACCTCAGCGCAGCGCGCGGTCGCGATCGAGGTGGGCATGCAGAACTCCGGCCTCGCCGCCGGTCTCGCCCGCACGCACTTCTCGCCCGAGGCGGCGCTGCCGGGCGCGATCTTCTCCGTCTGGCACAACATCTCGGGCTCGCTGCTCGCTTCGTACTGGTCGCGCCGCCCGCCGAAGGACACCGCTGCCGCCCAGCCGCTCGAGGAGCAGCCGGTCGCCAGCTGACGCCACCGCCTCGTCGCCGCGCCCCGCCGCCGATCCTGGGTCTCACCCGGATGGGCGGCGGGGCGTAGCCTTGCCCGCGACGGGCAGAGGAGGCGGCGATGGGGCTGCGCTGGTATTCGAACGTGATCGAGACGACGGATGTGTCGAGGCTGGCCCGCTGGTGGGCCGAGGCGCTCGACTGGGAGGTCATCTTCGACACCCCCGACGAGGCCGTCGCGGTGCCGAAGTGGGCACGTGAGCTGTCGTCGAAGCTCGAGTTCCACCAGGTGCCGCCGGGCCTCGTGTTCGTGCGGGTCGACCACGAGAAGCAGACCAAGAACCGCATCCACATGGACTTCGCGCCGCACACCACCGACGACCGCGACGCGGAGATCGCTCGGCTCGAGGCGCTGGGCGCGAAGCGCGTCGACATCGGCCAAGGGCCGGACGTCTCGTGGACGGTGCTCGCCGACATCGACGGCAACGAGTTCTGCGTGCTCTCCAGCCGCGACCAGTAGCCGCCATGGGCGTCTACCCGGCTCTCTACCGCCTGGGCATCCGGCCCTGGGAGCGCTACGGCTCCGGGGCCGGCCCCCAGATCGAGGCCGCGTTCGACCGCGAGCGCGCCGAGTGGCCGACGCCGCCGGGCCGCGCGCTCGACATCGGCTGCGGTCGGGGCATGCAGACGCCCAAGCTCGCCGAGCGCGGCTGGGAGGCGGTCGGCATCGACCTCGTGCCGTCGGCGGTCGAGCACGCGCGCGGCCATGACCGCTCCGGCGCGCGCTTCGAGGTGGCCGACGTGACGCGGCTGCCGGCCTCGCTCGGCCGCTTCGAGCACTTCGTCGACATCGGCTGCTTCCAGACGCTGGGCTCGGCCCAGCGCTCGGCGGCAGCGCGCAGCATCACGGCGCTCGCGAGCCCCGGAGCGACGCTCCTCATGCTCGCCTTCGGTCAGGTGTGGTTCAGCTATGAGGGGGTCTCGCGAGGCCAGGTGGAGGAGGCCTTCGCCGACTGGCAGCTCGTCTCGGCCGAGCCCGCTCCGACCACCGGGCTCGGCTGGCCGCTCGACCGCACCGAGCCGATGTGGTTCCGGATGCGGTTGCGGGCGTAGGAGCGCCCGTCGCCCTCGAACCGCGCAGCTACGAGGCCTGCGCGCGCAGCGCGACGATCGCTGCGGTGATGCGGCCGACCAGCTCGGTCGGCAGCGGCAGCGCGTGCTTGAGCACGACCGTGTCCTTCGCGGAGCGCAGCGGTGCGACCTCGGCCTCGAGGTCGGCCGGCAGCGTGGGCACGGGGTACAGGCCGATGTGCTTGCGCCAGCCGGCGAAGTGCAGGGCGTAGCGGCCGCCCAGCATGACCGCGGCGATGCCGTAGCGCATCCGCTCCTCAGGCTCGGGCACCTCGGCGACGATGGCCTCGCGCACCAGCTGCAGGCGCTCGGCGATCTCGGGGGAGTAGGCGGCGATGTAGGCGTCGACGGTGCTCGGCTGTTCGCCCTCGGGCTGCTCGCTTATGCGCTGCTCGCTCATGCGCACAGTGTGGCGCAACGAGGAAGGGCTCCGACAGATGCCGGAGCCCTTCCTTGCGCAGTGCTGAGACCGCTTAGTTGTTGCTGCGCAGGATCGCGATGATGCGGAGGATCTCGACGTAGAGCCAGATGATCGTCATCGTGAGGCCGAACGCAGCCGACCAGCCGTACTTCTTGTGCACGCCGCGCTTGACGCCCATCTCGATGCCCTCGAAGTCCATGACCAGCGAGTAGGCGCCGAGCACCACCGCGAGCACTCCGAGGATGACGCCGAGCGGGATGCCCATGATCTCGACCGAGCTGCGCCAGCCGAACATGCCCGACGGTGCGACGAGCATGCCGACGAAGTTGGCGATCGAGAACAGGCCGTAGCCGATGATCACGATGAAGAAGATCTTGTTCATCTTCGGCGAGGTGCGCACGATGCGGAACGCGTAGAGCGCGAGCGTCGCGGCGATCACGCAGGCAGTGGCGAGCAGCGCCTGGAAGATGATGCCGGTCATCGGCTGGCCGCCGATGCCGCCGAACTCGAGCAGCCCCGAGAAGCCACCCAGGAACAGGCCCTGCGCCGCCGCGTAGCCGAGCACGAGCGCCGGGCTCGGCTCCTTCTTGAAGATGTTGACGAGCGCGAGCACGAAGCCGACCAGCGCGCCGCCGTAGGTGAGCACGTAGAACGGAGCCGAGGTGCCCGTGAAGAGCAGCATGCCGAGCGTGATGACGAAGCCGATCGCCGTGACGCCGAGCGTCATGACCGTCTTCGTGATGACGCCGTCGTAGGTCAGGCGCTCGGTCTCGAGCGGTCCGGCCGAGGGGGCGTTGTACTGCTGCTGGAGCTGCTCGGGCGTCGGCATGCCCGGCTGCTGGCCGTAGGGCTGCTGGCCGTACTGCATCGGCTGGCCGTAGGGCTGCTGGCCGTACTGCTGCGGCTGGCCATAGGGCTGCTGACCGTAGGGCGCCTGGCCGTAGGGCTGCTGGCCACCGGCGGGGGTGGCCTGGGCTGCACGCTGCGCGTTCTCCGTGAACGCGGGCGAGTTGCGGAACGCGGGATTGCCTGCCAAGGGAAGTGCTCCTGTCGAGATCGTGCGGCCGCCGCGAGGGCGGACGCGCTCAGGGTATCGACTCATGCCATGAATCCGCTGGGCAGGCGGGCGCGTTCGCCGCAGGCGCACGACACCTGCCACGGCTAGCCTGCCGCCGTGCAGCAGCCCACCCGACTCATCGCCCATCGCGGAGCCTCCGGCTGGGCTCCCGAGCACACCGAGACCGCCGTGCGACTGGCCGCCGCGCTCGGCGCCGACGCGGTCGAGCCCGACCTGGTCGCGACCCGCGACGGCGTGCTCGTGGTGCGCCACGACAACGAGCTGGGCGAGACGACCGACGTGGCGAGCCGTCCCGAGTTCGCCGACCGTCGCCGGATGCAGACGATCGACGGCTGGCAGCTCGAAGGCTGGTTCGTCGAGGACTTCACCTGGGCCGAGGTCGCGACGCTGCGCGCCCGCGAACGGCTGCCGCAGCTGCGCCCGCTCGGCGCCCGCCTCGACGGCCGCGACCGCGTGCTGCGCTTCGACGAGCTGCTGGCGATCGCCGACGAGACCGGCCTCGACGTCGTCGCCGAGCTCAAGCACGCCACCCACCACGCCGCCCTCGGCCTCCCGCTCGACGCGATGCTGGCGGATGCGGTGACCGGCACCCACTGGATCTCCAGCGGGCGCCTCATCGTCGAGTCCTTCGAGGAGACCGTGCTCCACGAGGTGCGGGATCGCGGCGTCGAGGCCCGACTCGTCTACCTGATGGGGGACGGCGGCACCGCGGCGGATCTGGCGGCCGACGTCGTGGCCCGTGGGGAGGCATCCGCCGGTGCCCGTCAGACGCCACCCACCTATGCCGAGCAGCGCACCGACGCGGCACTCGCGGCCCTCGCGCAGCGGGTCGATGCGATCAGCGTCGACAAGGCCGTGCTGTTCGAGCGGGTGGACGGGCGGCTGCGCACGAGCGATCTCGCCGAGCGCGCCCGCGCCGCGGGGCTCGGCACGATCACCTGGACGCTGCGGCCCGAGAACCGCTTCCTCGAGCCGGAGCACCGCCTCGGCGACGCCGACGGCGCCTGGGGCGATTGGACCACCGAGTGGTCGATGCTCGCCGGGCTCGGGCTCGAGGCGGTGTTCGCCGACCACCCCGACCTGTGGCGGCGCATCGCGCTCGCGGCCCGATAGCGGCAGCGCCGCTCGCGTTCCCGCGCCGTTCACCTGCCGTTCGCCGGGCGGCACCTGCCGGATGCCTGCGCCGCGTTGAGTGAGGTCGACCCTCCATCTGAAGGAACCTCATGCGCCGACGCAGTTCCGCGATGCTCGCCGCCGCCATCCCGGCGGCTCTCCTGGCAACGCTCCTCACCGCCCCCGCCGCCCACGCGGCCGACGCCGACATCCGCATCAACGAGGTGCAGTCGAACTCCGCGCTCGGTGCGCCGGACTTCATCGAGCTCATCAACACGGGTGCCGAGCCGGTCGACATCTCGGACTGGCTCGTCAAGGACAGCGACGACGCCCGCACGCTGCGCGTGCCGGCCGGCACGGTCGTCGCGCCCGGCGGCTTCGCCCTCATCGAGCCCGACAGCTTCCCCGACGGCATCGGCTTCGGGCTCGGCAGCGACGACGCGGCACGCATCTACGCCGCCGACGACACCACGCTCGTCGACAGCTACGCGTGGATCGCGCACGCGTTCACCGAGGGCAGGCTGCCCGACGGCAGCGGCGCGTTCGTCGACACCGAGCCGACCCCCGGGGCCGTGAACATCGCGCGCGCCGTGGTCGCGGAGCCCGTGCCATTCCCGTCGCCCATCGTCGTCAACGAGGTGCGCTCGAACGACTCGGTCGGCGACGACCCCGACTGGGTCGAGCTGCTGAACACCAGCGCCACCGAGAGCGTCGACGTCAGCGGCTGGATCCTGCGCGACGACGACCCGCTCAGCTCGCTGCCGATCGCGGCCGGCTCGATCGTCGCGCCCGGCGGCTTCCTCGTCGTCGAGACGAGCGTCGACGCCATCTCGTCGAGCTTCGGGCTCGGCAAGGCCGACGAGATCACGCTGCTCACCGCCGACGGCACGGGCCTGGTCGACCACTACGCCTGGACGGAGCACGCCGAGACCGAGGGTCGTCTGCCCGACGGCACCGGCGCGTTCGTCGACACGGAGCCCACCCGCGGCGCCGCGAACGTCGAGCGCTTCGCCGACTCCGCGGTCGTGATCAACGAGGTCGAGTCGAACGGCGACACCCGTGGCGACTGGGTCGAGCTCTACAACGCCGACCTCGAGCGCTCGGTCGACATCTCGGGCTGGACCATCGTCGACACCGACCCCTCGCACACGCCGCTCGCCTTCCCGGCAGGCAGCGTCATCGAGTCGGGCGGCTACGTCACCTTCGTCACGGATGCCGCCGAGCACGCCCCGGACGGCTTCGGCCTGGGCGGCGGCGACGGCGTGACCATCCGCGACGCGGCAGGCGCCGTGGTCGACAGCGTCACCTGGACGTCGCATGCGGCGATGACCCTCGGCCTCTGCGCCGGCGGCGAGACGCTGGTCGAGACGGCATCCGCGACCTTCGGCCTCGTCAATGACTGCGGCGAGGTCGCCGGCTCGGTGGTGCCGAGCGAAGCATGGCCCTTCGGCGACGACGTCGCGAATGCGGTCGCCCCCGGCACCTGGACCGACGACATGTCGGGCCTCGACTACGCCGCCGACGGCACGCTGTTCGCGGTGAAAAACGACAACGCCGAGATCTTCGAGATGTCGGCGGGCACCGACGGCGCCTTCACCGTCGCGCAGTCGTGGATCCCCGGCTACGTCGACGGCTCCGGGCAGCCCGACGCCGAGGGCATCTCGGTCGCGGGCGACGGCGCGATCTTCCTCTCGACCGAGCGCGACAACGCCTTCAAGAGCGTCAGCCGCCCGTCGATCCTGCGCGTCGAGCTCGGCGCAGACGGCGCGACGACGACCACGCACGAGTGGAACCTCACCTCGGTGCTCGGCCCGCTGGGCGCGAACCTCGGCCCGGAGGCGATCGAGTGGATCTCCGACGCCGACGCTGTGCGCCTCGGGGTGCTCGACCAGTCGAGCATCGCCGGCCCCGGCGATGTCGGCGCCGCAGCAGTGGCCTACGACCCGGCCGCCTTCGGGGAGCACTTCGGCGGCATCTTCGCCGTCGCCGTCGAGCAGACCGGCCTCGTCCACCTGTTCGTGCTCGAGGCCGACGGCAGCGTCACGATGCTGCAGTCGGCTGAGCCCGGACCCGCCGTCGAGGTCGTCATGGCGCTCGACTGGCGCGCTGGCGGCAACGCCCTCTGGGCGCTCTGCGACGACGCCTGCAGCAGCGCGAGCTCCGAGCTGGCGTTCGTCGACGGGCTCCTGACGACGCTGCGCGACGTGGCCGCCCCGACCACGATGCCCGCCGGCTACACCAACGAGGGCCTCGCCTTCGCCTGGTGCGCCGTCGACCCGGCCGCGACGCCCACCGTCGCCTGGATCTCGGACACCGCGCACGACGGCGTCTCGCTCCGCGTCGCGCCCGGCGACGCGTGCGAGGCAGCGGTCACCCCGCCGCCCGCGACAGGCGGCGGCACCGGGGCGGTCGAGACGCCCGTCGTCGTCCAGGTCGGCGCCGGTGCTGGCGCCACCACCGGCGACACCGCGACGAAGGGTGCTGGCACGCTGCCGCGCACCGGCGGCGAGGCTCCCACCGGCGCGATCATCGCGGCGCTGCTGCTGATGCTCGCGGGGCTCGGCCTGACGCTGCGCCGCCGCAGCGCCCTCTGACCAGGCACGGCTGGGGCGTGACCGAACGGGAGGGCCGGATGCGACGCATCCGGCCTTTCGCCGTTCGTCGGCGGCCCTGCATGTCACCGGCCCCTCGTAGACTTGACCCTCGATGAGCGACTTGTGGGGGCTGGGCGACGCGGGGTTCGACGATGTGCAGCGGCCGACCCCGATCGGCCCCCGCGGCGACACCATTCCCGAGCAGCTGCTCGAGGGCCTGAACCCGCCGCAGCGCGAGGCGGTCACCTACCGCGGCCCCGCGCTGCTGATCGTCGCCGGCGCCGGCTCCGGCAAGACGAAGGTGCTCACGCACCGCATCGCCGGCCTGCTCGCCACCCGTGAGGCGTGGCCGAGCCAGATCCTCGCGATCACGTTCACGAACAAGGCCGCCGCCGAGATGCGCGAGCGCGTCGAGCGCCTCGTCGGCGAGGAGTCGCGCGGCATGTGGATCCGCACGTTCCACGCGGCCTGCGTGCGCATCCTGCGCCGCGAGGCCGAGGAGTTCGGCTTCAAGCAGACCTTCACGATCTACGACTCGGGCGACGTGCGCGCGCTCATCAAGCGGCTCATCAAGGAGCGCGGCGCCGACATCCAGGGGCTCAC
Source organism: Agrococcus beijingensis (assembly GCF_030758955.1). Taxonomy (NCBI): domain Bacteria; kingdom Bacillati; phylum Actinomycetota; class Actinomycetes; order Micrococcales; family Microbacteriaceae; genus Agrococcus; species Agrococcus beijingensis. Next base: position 643,626 of record NZ_CP132360.1, read on the forward strand.
GCCCGGCGGCGTCTCTGCACGCATCTCGAAGGCCAAGAACGAGCTGCACGACGTCGACTCGTGGGCCCGGACCGCCAACCTCGAGAACCCGCTCGACGCGGCCTTCCTCGAGCTGTGGCGCGACTACGACCGCGAGCTGCGGCGCGCGAGCGCCTTCGACTTCGACGACCTCATCTCGCAGACCGTCTTCCTCTTCCGCGCCTTCCCGCACGTGGCGGCGCAGTACCGCAAGCGCTTCCGGCACATCCTGGTCGACGAGTACCAGGACACCAACGCTGCCCAGTACGCGCTCATCCGCGAGCTCACGCAGCCGGTGACGCGCAACGACCTGCCCGACCTCCGAGCCGACCTGCCCGGTGCCTCCCTGACGGTCGTGGGCGACTCCGACCAGTCGATCTACGCCTTCCGGGGCGCCGACATCCGCAACATCACCGACTTCGAGCGCGACTTCCACGGCGCGCGGGTGCTGATGCTCGAGCAGAACTACCGGTCGACGCAGAACATCCTCTCGGCCGCGAACGCCGTGATCGGCAACAACTTCGACCGGCGCGAGAAGCGGCTCTGGACCGATTCCGGCGACGGCGCGAAGATCGTCGGCTACACCGGCTACTCGGGCTACGACGAGGCGCAGTTCGTCGCCGACGAGATCGTCGAGCTCACCTCCGGGGGCATGGCCTACAGCGACGTGGCCGTGTTCTACCGCACGAACGCGCAGACGCGCGCGCTCGAGGAGGTGCTGATCCGCACCGCCATCCCATACAGGGTGATCGGCGGCACGAAGTTCTACGAGCGCGCCGAGATCAAGGACGCGATGGCCTACCTGATCACGGTGGCCAACCCCGACGACTCCCTGAGCCTGCGCCGCATCATGAACGTGCCCAAGCGCGGCATCGGGCCCGCCACCGAGGCGGCGCTGCAGGCCTACGCCGACGAGCACCAGATCACGTTGCGGGATGCGCTGCGGCACGTCGACGAGATCGCCCTCGGCCCGAAGGTGGCCGCGGCCATCAAGGACCTGGCGGCGCTCCTCGACGAGTGGACCGCGCGGCCCGCGGCCGACCCGGGCGAGGTGCTGCGCGAGCTGATGAGTCGCTCGGGGTACACCGACCAGCTGCGCCGCTCGACCGACCCGCAGGACGCGGCGCGGCTCGAGAACGTCGAGGAGCTCGTCGCGGTGACGCGCGAGTACCGGAGGCAGAACCCGGCGGGCAACCTCATCGACTTCCTCACCGAGACGGCGCTGGTCGCCGCAGCCGACGAGCTCGACGACTCCGGCGGCCAGGTGTCGCTCATGACGCTGCACACCGCGAAGGGCCTCGAGTTCGACGCGGTGTTCATCACCGGCATCGAGGAGGAGCTGCTGCCGCACCGCATCTCGGCGACCGAGCCGGGCGGCCCGGCCGAGGAGCGGCGCCTCTTCTACGTCGGCATCACGCGCGCCAGGCAGCGCCTGCACCTCTCGCTCGCGACCACCCGCGCGCAGTTCGGCAAGGTCGAGCCCGCAGCGCCCAGCCGGTTCCTCGAGGAGATCCCGGCAGAGCTCATCGAGTGGCGCACGCCGCCGTCGACGATGCGGCAGGGGAGCGGGCAGCGCGAGGTGGGCCGCTGGCGCGACGAGCCGCGCGAGTCGTACGTCACCGGCTACCGCGACCCGAAGCCGCTGCCGCGAGGGCCGAAGAAGGAGTTCTCGAACACCATCACCGAGGTGCGCGACAACTCGGGGCTCGAGCTCGAACCCGGCGACCGCATCCGCCACAAGGACTTCGGCGAGGGCCGCGTGCAGGGCATCACCGGGGCCGGGGCGAAGCGGGTTGCCGAGGTGCAGTTCGACAGCGCGGGCCGCAAGCGGCTGCTGATCAAGATCGCGCCGATCGAGAAGCTGGCGTAGCGCTCAAGGCCGCTCAGAGGCCGTGCGCGACCAGATCGCCGACCCGCACCCCGGCCGAGCGGTGCGCTGCGCGCGGGTGATCGCTGCTCGTGATCCCGTGGTCGCGCGCCGCGCGCCTCAGCGCGCGGGCTCCGCCGCCCATGGACCTCGCTGTGCCAGCCGCTCGTGATCAGAACGGGGTGGGCGGTTCGTCGCTCGCGGGCTCCTGCGCGGCCCAAGGCGAACCAGGCGCCGGAGGCGGCAATTCCACGCCCGCCGAGCGGTCGGCCTCGAACTGCGCGATGGCTTCGCGCTGGTCGCGGCGTCGTTCGCTCGCGGTGCGCTTGGGCGGTTTCGGTGGTGTGCGGGGCATGTCGGTGAAGCGTGGCCCGACCGGTGAGACCTATGTCGCGACTCATCACAGTGCGCGCCCGGAGGGATTCGAACCCCCAACCTTCTGATCCGTAGTCAGATGCTCTATCCGTTGAGCTACGGGCGCTTGGCCGAACGGCCAGGGATCAGCATAACTGATCCCTGGCCGTCAGCGCGAATCGAGCCGCGTCACGAAGACGCGACCAGGCTCACAGGGGGCGAATGTTCGCAGCCTGCGGGCCCTTGTTGCCCTCGACGATCTCGAACTCGACTGCCTGAGCCTCTTCGAGGGTCTTGAAGCCGTTGGACTGGATCTGGCTGTAGTGAGCGAACAGATCCTTGCCGCCGTCGTCCGGAGCGATGAAGCCGAAGCCCTTGCCGGAGTCGAACCACTTGACGGTGCCGGTTGCCATAATTCCTTCAATCAATGCAATGCAGCCGAAGCTGCGTTCAGAAGCGCAGAGCAAGATCCGCCCTGCGCTGCAGCAAGCGTAGCGCTCACGACCCCGTCTTCGCTGAGAAACTTTCTGGGGCCGTCTCCGAGCGATGCCGCCGCGACGGCCCGGCCGCGGTCGGCTCGACGCCCCTGACCTCGGCGAGCGCGCCGATAGCCTCGTCGGAAGCGCGCCGAGCGCGCGTCTCAGCCCCACGCATCCGCCGTCGTTGCGCCCCCAGCGCAGCCTGGCCGAATCCCTGCCCCCAGGAGCATCACGATGCCCGCACCACAGCCCCGCCTGTCGCGACGACCGCAGCGCAGCCGCACACTCGAGATCGTGGCCGCGGTCTGCCTCGCCGCCGCGCTCGTCGCCTGCGGCCCACAGCTCGACGTCGATCGCGCGCCGTCGACGGCGCCCTCCCCCACGCCGACGGCGGCGCCGCTGCCGCTGCCGGCCGACGACGTCATCGCTCTGGCAGACCAGATGCTGCTCACGAGCGAGGGCCGCACGGTCTTCTTCGAGAGCCAGCCGCGGCTGGCCGACGCCGACGAGATCGTTGTCGAGTGCGCGGGCGTCGGCGATGCTGGCGCCGACGACCGTTTCACGGGCGGATGCTTCCTCGGCTCCGGGGGCACGAACCGTGACGCTGACCGCATCTTCGTCTTCCGGCCCGCCGACGCCAGGCTCGCGGAGTCGATGGTCACCGTGGGCGCGCACGAGCTGCTGCACGCGGTCTACGCGCGCTTCGAGCCGGGTGAGCGCGCGCAGGTCGACGCGCTGGTCGTTCAGGCGGCGGCGCTCGTGCCCGCCGACGATCCGGTGCACGAGCAGATCGAGTGGTCGGTCGGCGACGCGGAGCCGAACCGTGCGAACGAGCAGTTCGCCTATCTCGGCTCGCAGATCGCCATCGAGGGAGGCTTCCCCGAGCTGCTCGAAGACGTCTACGCGCTGTTCTTCACCGATCGTGCTGCGCTCGTCGAGGCGCACCGCCGGGCCGGTGCGGTCATCGACGACGCCCGCGCCGCTGCAGAGGCAGCGTGGGCCGAGGTCGGCCCGCAGGAGTCGGCGAACGCCCAGGAGCGCGCGCAGCTCGAAGCCGATCGCGGCGGCTACGCGTCGGCCGCCAGCACCTACACGGCCGATCTCGACCGCTTCAACGCCACACCTGCCGAGGAGCAGGCGCGCTGGGAGGTGACGCTCACGCCCGTCGGCGAGGCGCCCATCACCATGAGCTGGCAGGCGTCGCTGACCTACCGCTGGGAGCAGCTCGAGGGCTTCCGCGCAGAGCTCGAGGCACGCGCCGCCGCACTCGCCTCCGCCGGCGCGACGGCGGCGAGCGCCCGAGCCGAGGCCGAGCGGCTGCAGGCCGACGCGCTCGCCCTCATCCAGGCGGCCAACCCGAACGCCGCGACCGACGACTGACCGCGCCGCGCGACGTCCGCACACGACGAAGGCCCCGCATCCGTGGATGTCGGGGCCTTCTGGCCGGTGGAGACGGAGGGATTTGAACCCTCGGTCCCCTAGTGGGGACTCCACCTTAGCAGGGTGGTGCACTCGGCCGGACTATGCGACGTCTCCGCTGGCCCACTGTTGAGCAGGCCGTGGGCAAGTCTAGCAAAGCAACTGGGTGGTCTCGATACGCGGCCGCGGCGCTGCTCGACCAGCGGCCGATCAGGGTGTGCCTACGCGCCGAACGGCACCACGCACGACTCCTGCGACGCATCCTGACCGATGACGCCGTCGAGCTCTTCGGTGGGCGTCGGCGTCGCGCCGGGCGCGGCCGTCTCAGCGGGGCCCGTCGTCTCGGCGGGCCCGGCCGTCGCGCTCGGCGTCGGCTCGGCCGTCGGCGTCGCGGTGGCGGATGCGTCGGGTGCGGTCGTGGGCGCGGGGGTCTCCTCGGTCGATCCCACACCGAGGGAGTCCTCGCCCAGCTCGATCGGCAGGTTCAGGCGGATGCGTCGCATCAGCTCTTCGGCGCGGGCCTCGTCGGGCACCACCCGCGCGCCCTGGTAGACGTTCGGGTAGAGCACGAACTGCATCGTCTCGAGAGGGATGTCGGCGAGCACGCGCGCCATCGACACCATCGTGCCGATGTCCCCGAGACCGGAGGAGAGCGTCATGTTCTCGATCGCGACCTGCGAGATCGCGTAGAGCCGCGTCACGTCGGTGAGCACCGCATCCGACTGCAGGGTGCGCACCAGCGACGACAGGAACACCTGCTGCGACGAGATGCGCGCGAGGTCGGAGCCGTCGCCGACGCCATGGCGCGAGCGCAGGAACGCGAGCGCCTGCTCGCCCTCGAGCTCGTGCACGCCGGCCTCTTCGATCTGCAGGCCGGTCCACGGGTCGTCGATGGGGCCGGCGAAGCAGACGGGCACGCCGCCGACCGCGCTCGACAGGTTGATCACGCCGTTGAAGGTGATCATCGCGGCGTACGGCACCTCGATGCCGGTGAGATCCTCGACGACGGTGGCGACGCATGCGAGGCCGCCGCGGCTGAGCGCCGAGTTGAACTGCACGTTGCGGGCCGCGGGCGCCGTCGTGCCGGTCGTCGGATCCTCGCAGGCGGGGAAGTCGACGAGCAGGTCGCGCGGGAAGGAGACGACGCGGGCCTGCTGGTGGTCGGGGCTCACGTGCAGCAGCATCGTGACGTCGTTGAGGCTGCCCTCGCCGTACGACGACTCGCCGAACGCCTCGCCCTGCCCGGCACGCTGGTCGGAGCCGACCAGCAGGATCGTGAAGCCGCCCTCGTAGGGGGCGAAGCCGGCCTGAGCAGGCGGCACCTCGGCGCCGAGCTCGACGGTGTTGAGGCCGGTGGTCAGGCGCAGCACCGAGACGCCGACGACGCCGGCGAGCGCGGTGAGCACGACCGCCATGCTGAGCGCGATCCAGCGGAAGACGTGCGCGACGCCGGAGTGGCGGCGCAGCCGCCCGTGGCGGGGTGCCATCGTCGAGGTGTCGACGACGGTGGTCGCGCGCTCCTGCACCATGACTCCCCCTCCCCTGCTGCGATCGTGGATGCTCGATGCGATCGTCGCTGTGCTGCTGCGATCGTGGATGCTGCGGAGGGCGTGGGATTCGAACCCACGAGACATCTCTGCCCACCGGTTTTCAAGACCGGCTCCATCGGCCGCTCGGACAGCCCTCCAGACGCTCGACGCGGCTGGGAAGACGCGGCGGGCCTCGGAAGATTCTACTGGCGTGCTGGAGCTTTGAGCGAAGGCCCTTTCGGCCTGCGGCGCGACGCCGATGCCGTGGCCCGTCTCGGGGCACGGGAGCTGCCGACTGAGCCTCCGGCTTCAGGCGCTGACCAGCAGCCCCTCGAGCACGTCAGCCAGCCCGTCGTCGTGCACGTGCCCGGTCACCTCGCTGGCGGCCGCCTGCACCTCGTCGGGCGCCTGGCCCATGGCGACGGCGCGGCCGCCGCCCTCGATGGCCCACTCGAACATCTCGATGTCGTTGCGGCCGTCGCCGACCACCATCACGCGCTCTCGCGGGATCTCGAGCAGCCCGGCGACCAGCTCGAGCCCGGTCGCCTTGTTGACGCCGTCGGGCGCGATGTCGAGCCACGACGAGTAGCCGATCGCGTACGAGACCTTGTGCAGGCCCATCGATTCGACGATCTCGAGGAACTCGTCGACGTCGTGGTCGGGGCTCATCACGACGACGCGCATCGCCGGTTGCGCGAAGAGGCCCTCGAACTCGACCTCCTCCGCCTCGTCGAGGTTCCAGTCGATCATGCCGTTCGTGTAGCGGCGGTGGCCGCTGGCGTCCTCCACCATGAACGACCCGGTCGGGAGCCCCTGCGCGATGGTGCGCAGGGCGGCGGATGGGTCGAAGGTCTCCACGTGGATCGGCTCGTACCGCTCCCCCCGGCGCTCGAGCACGAGGGCGCCGTTCGCTGCGATGAGGTGGCTCGGCTCGATGCCGAGCCGCACGGCGGTCGACTCGGTGGTGCGCTGGGAGCGGCCGGTGGCGAGCACCACGACGTGACCGGCGTCGGCGACCGCACGCACCGCATCCGCCACCCTCTGGCTCATCGAGTCGTCCTCGTGCACGATGGTGCCGTCGATGTCGAGGCCGATCAGCATGCGCTCCATCAGGCGACCGGCTCGAGCACGGTGAGGCCGCCCAGGTAGGGCTGCAGCGCGGCGGGCACGCGCACCGAGCCGTCGGCCTGCTGGTGCGTCTCGAGCAGCGCGACCAGCCAGCGGGTGGTGGCGGCGGTGCCGTTGAGGGTCGCGACGGGCGCGGTCTTGCCGGTCTCGGTGCGGTAGCGGGTGGCGAGGCGGCGCGACTGGAAGGTCGTGCAGTTCGAGGTGGAGGTGAGCTCGCGGTACTGCTGCTGCGAGGGGATCCACGCCTCGATGTCGAACTTGCGGGCGGCCGAGGAGCCGAGGTCGCCGGCGGCCACGTCGATGACGCGGTAGTCGAGCTCGCAGGCCTGCAGCATGCGCTCCTGTAGGGCGCGCAGCCGGTCGTGCTCGGCCTCGGCCTCGTCGGGCTTCACGTACGAGAACATCTCGAGCTTGTTGAACTGGTGCACGCGCAGGATGCCGCGGGTGTCGCGGCCGGCCGAGCCCGCCTCACGGCGGTAGCAGGTCGACCAGCCGGCGTAGCGCAGCGGCTGCTCGAGGTCGACGATCTCGTCGGCGTGGAAGCCCGCGAGCGCCACCTCGCTCGTGCCGGTGAGGTAGAGGTCGTCGGCGGGCAGGTAGTAGACCTCGTCGGCGTGCTCGCCGAGGAAGCCGGTGCCGCGCATGATCTCGGGGCGCACGAGCGTGGGGGTGGTGAGCGGCGTGAACCCGTCGGCGAGCACCTCGTCGAGGCCCATGAGCATGAGCGCGAGCTCGAGCCGCATGCCGACGCCGGTGAGGTAGTAGAAGCGGCTGCCGGCGATCTTCGTGCCGCGCGCGATGTCGAAGGCCTTGAGGCTCTCGCCGAGCGCCACGTGGTCCTGCGCCTCGAAGTCGAAGCTGCGCTCGGTGCCGTGCGTGGCGAGGGTGATGAAGTTCTCCTCCCCGCCGGCGGGGACGTCGGGGTGCACGAGGTTGCCGAGCTTCGAGACGGATGCGTCGAAGGCACTCTCGGCGTCGGTCACCCTCGCCTGCGCCTCCTTCACACCCGCGGCGAGCGCCTTGCCCTGCTCGATGAGCGCCGGGCGCTCCTCCTTGCTCGCCTGCCCGACGAGCTTGCCGTGCGCGTTCTGCTCGGCGCGGAGCCGCTCGAACTCGGTGATGGCGGCGCGGCGGGCGGCCTCGGCGGCGAGCGCGTCGTCGACGTGGCTCACCGGGTCGCCGCGGCGCTCCTGGCTGGCACGGACGAGGTCGGGCTGCTCGCGCAGCAGCTGGGGGTCGATCACGCCCGCCAGTCTACGAGCGGGCGGGTGGACGCCGCGTCTGCGCCGCATCCGCACCCAGTCGCCGCGGGGTACTGTCTGCTCATGCGAGCCGCCATCGTCTTCAACCCCTCCAAGATGCAGCGCGCCACGCTCGCGCCCCAGATCGAGTCGGCGCAGCCGCTCGAATGGTCGGAGCCGCTGTGGTTCGAGACCGATGCCGACGACGCGGGCGAGGCGGCCGTGCAGGAGGCGCTCGACGCCGGCGTCGACCTGCTGATCGTCGCCGGCGGCGACGGCACGGTGCGCGTGGCAGCCGATGCCGCGACGGGCGCGCACGTGCCGCTGGCGATCATCCCCGCGGGCACCGGCAACCTGCTGGCGCGCAACCTGGGCATCGACGTCACGAACCTCAGGAACGCTGTGCAGACGGCATTCGAGGGCGACGAGCGCGAGATCGACCTGGGCGAGCTCGAGATCGAGGCGCCCGATGGCACCCGCTCGAAGCACGCCTTCGCGGTCATGGTGGGCTTCGGCCTCGACGCCGAGATGATCGACAAGACCGACGAGGGCCTGAAGAAGAAGGTCGGATGGCTCGCCTACGTCGATGCCGCCGGTCGCGTGATCTCGGGGCTCGAGAAGGTGCGCGTGCAGGTGCGCATGGATGGCGGCCGCACGGCCCGCTCGACGGTCAACACCATGCTCATCGGCAACTGCGGCACGGTGACGAACGGCATCGTGGTGCTCCCAGACGCGGTCATCGACGACGGCATGCTCGACATCGCGCTCATCCGTCCGCAGGGCGTGCGAGGCTGGGCGCAGGTCGCCGGCTACGTCGCCCGCAACAACATGCTGGTGACGAAGCTGCTCCGCCGCCGCGGCCACCTGGGCCGGCAGCGCACGGGGGCCGCGCTCGGCTACGGCCAGGCGAAGGAGACGCACGCCCGGCTCGACGAGCCGCGCGCTGTGCAGGTCGACGGCGACGTGGTCGGCGAGGCGATCGCGCTGCGGGCGACGATCCGTGACGACGCACTCGCCGTGCGGGTGCCGAAGGGCCGTGCCCAGGAGGGCGGCGTCGCGGTCTGAGCCGTCAGGCCTCGTAGGGCTCCCCGGCGATGAGGCCGCGCAGCCAGTCGCGCGCCTCCTCGAACGAGCGGTTCGTGTAGCGGCGCTCGACCTCGATCTTGTGGCCGTCGGCGCGCGGGTACGAACCCAGGAACGTCACCGACGGTGAGAAGCGCTTGAGGCCGAGCAGCGCATCCGCCACCCGTTCGTCGCGGATGTGGCCGTCGGCGTCCATCACGAAGCGGTAGCGGCCGAGCCGGTCGCCGATGGGCCGCGACTGGATGAGCGAGAGGTTGACGCCGCGGGTCGCGAACTGCTCGAGCATGTCGAGCAGCACGCCCGGCTCGTCGCTCGGCAGCTCGACCACGAGGCTCGTCTTGTCGGCGCCGGTCGGCTCGCTGGGAGCGCCCGCGCGACCGACGTAGAGGAACCGCGTCACCGCATCCGGGTTGTCGCCGATGCGGTCGGCGAGCACGTCGAGCCCCTCGACCCAGTGGCCGATCGTCGGGGTCGAGAGCGCCGCCTGGGCGGTGCCGGTGCCCAGGTCGGCGGCGGCGGTGACGTTGGATGCGGCGGGCAGGTGCGCACGGCCCGGCAGCTCGCGCTGCAGCCAGTCCGAGCACTGCGCCCACGCGACCGGGTGGGCGGCGATCACCCGGATGTCGTCGAGGCGGGTGCCGGCGGGGGCGACGAGCGAGAAGTTCACGCTCACGACGTGCTCGGAGATGATGCGGAGGCCCGGCGTGGCCGCGAGGGCATCCTGCGCGGCCGTGACGCCGCCCTCGATGGAGTTCTCGATCGCGATCATCGCCGCGTCGGAGCGGCCGGTCGCGACCGCGGTGAGCGCCTCGGCGACGTTCGCGACCGGGATGCGCTCGGCATCCTCCAGCCCCTCGACCTGCTCGAGGGCCGCCTCGGTGAACGTGCCGCGGGGGCCGAGGAACGTGACGACGCGGGGCTGGGTCATGGGTGCAAGCCTACGGTCGCGAGTCTGCCTCTCTCGGCGCCCTCCGTGCCAGCGACCGGACCGCCGCGAGGGTGCGCTCGATGTCCGCGGACGTCGTCGCCCACGACGACATCGAGCAGCGCAGCGCCGCGCGGCCGCGCCACTCGGCACCGGTGACGACGGCCGTGCCCTCGGCGAGGATCGCGCCGCCCAGCGCCCGCGTCGCCTCGTCGGCGTCGAGCCGGAACATCACCTGCGTGTAGTCGACATCGTTGACGACCTCGACGCCCTCGATCGCGGCGAGGCCCTCGGCCATCGCCTTCGCGTTCGCGTGCAGCCGGTCGATGAGCGCGGCGACCCCGGAGCGGCCGAGGCTGCGCAGCGCCGCCCAGGCCGGCACGCCGCGCGCGCGGCGCGAGAGCTCGGGGGTGACGTCCCACGGGTCGAGCCCGGTGTAGACGAGGTAGTCGCCACCGGTGCGGAACGCGGCGATCGAGTCGGCCGGGTCGCGCACGATCGCCATGCCGCAGTCGTACGGCACGTTCAGCGTCTTGTGCGCATCCGTCGCCCACGAGTCGGCCTGCTCCATGCCGGCGGTGAGGTGCTGCAGCGCCGGGCTCGCCGCCGCCCACAGGCCGAAGGCGCCGTCGACGTGCACCCACGCGCCGTTGCGGTGCGCGATCGGGATGAGCGCGGCGAAGTCGTCGAAGGCGCCCGTGTGCACCTCGCCCGCCTGCAGGCAGACGATCAGCGGGCCCTCGCCGTGCTCGAGCGTCCTCTCGAGCGCGTCTGGACGCATCCGCCCCTGGTCGTCGGCATCGACGACCTCGATCTCGCTGCGGCCGATGCCGAGGAAGCGCGCCGCCCGGTCGATCGAGCCGTGGCGGTCGGCGCCCACGACGAAGCGCACGGCGGGTGCGTTGCGCAGTCCCAGGTCGGCGAGATCCCAGCCGGCGCGGGCGAGCACGGCGTTTCGGGCGGCTGCGAGGCACGTGAAGTTGGCGATCTGGCCGCCGGTGACGAAGCCGACGCTCGCGGTGTCGGGGAGGCCGAAGAGGTCGAGCATCCAGCGGCCGGCGATGCGCTCGAGCGCGACCGTGGTGGGCGTGAGCATGGCGGAGCCGGAGTTCTGATCCCACGCGGAGACGAGCCAGTCGGCCGCGAGGGCTGCCGGCAGGGTGCCGCCGATCACGAAGCCGAAGAAGCGGGGGCCGGGGATGCCGACGAGGCCGGGGTCGGCGCCGCTCGCGAGCTGCTCGACGACTGCGGCCGGGTCTTGCCCGTCGTCGGGCAGCGGGCCGCCGAACACCTCGAGCATCTCGTCGAGCGTCGCGCGCGGCCAGACCGGCCGCTCGTCGAGCGAGCCCAGCCAATCGAGCGCGGCGCTGTGCGCCGCCTCGAGCGCCTTCGCGCGGTCGTCCGCGCCGTCGGGTGCGTCCACGGGCGTCAGTGTGGCACCGGATGCGATGCCGGACAACGGGTCGGATCCGCGCCTGCACAACGCAAGCCCGCGCGACCCGAACAGCGGCGTGCACGAGTCAGCCTCGTCGTCGGCCGCGGCATCGCGCTGGGCGGCTTGCATTGTGCGCGGCGGCGGGCCGAGATCGGCGCCGTGCGCGGCCGCGACCTGCCGCTGCCCAGCGGCCGGTGCTTGGATGGAGCCATGACTCGCGCAGGCACCGTCGCCCAGCCCCAGGACCTCATCGATGTCGCCGCCCTCGAGCGCGACTACTACGAGCTCGTGCCCGACGTGACGAACCCCGACCAGGCGGTCGCGTTCGGCACCTCCGGCCACCGCGGCAGCGCGTTCGACACAGCCTTCAACGAGGCGCACATCCTGGCCATCACGCAGGCGATCTGCGAGTACCGCGCGGGCCAGGGCATCACCGGGCCGCTCTTCATCGGCCGCGACACCCACGCCCTCTCGCTGCCGGCCGAGCGCACCGCGCTCGAGGTGCTGGTCGCGAACGGCGTGCGGGTGATGGCGGATGCGCGCGGCTCCGTGACCCCGACCCCGGCGGTGTCGCGGGCGATCCTCGACTACAACCAGGACGCATCCGCCACTGAGGACGGGGACCAGGCCGACGGCATCGTCGTCACCCCCTCGCACAACCCGCCCCGCGACGGCGGCTTCAAGTACAACCCGCCGCACGGCGGGCCGGCCGACTCGGATGCCACCGGCTGGATCGCCAAGCGCGCCAACGAGCTGATCGCCGGCGGGCTCGAGGGCGTGCAGCGCGTCGAGGTGGCGGGCGGCAGCGACCCGCGCGTGGAGCTCTACGACTTCCGCGAGGAGTACGTGGCGGCGCTCGGCCGGGTCATCGACTTCGAGGCGATCAAGGCGTCGGGCATCCGCATCGGGGCCGACCCGCTCGGCGGCGCGGCGGTCGACTACTACGGCGCGATCGCCGAGCGGTACGGCATCGACCTGACGGTCACCAACCCGGCGGTCGACCCGACCTGGGCGTTCATGACGCTCGACTGGGACGAGAAGATCCGCATGGACTGCTCGAGCCCCAACGCGATGGCCTCGGTGCTCGAGCGCCGCGACGAGTTCGACATCCTCACCGGCAACGACGCCGACGCCGACCGCCACGGCATCGTCACGCCCGACGGGGGTCTGATGAACCCCAACCACTTCCTCGCGGTCGCCATCGAGTACCTCTACGCGCACCGGCCCCAGTGGCGCGCCGACGCGGCCATCGGCAAGACGCTCGTGTCGTCGTCGATGATCGACCGGGTGGCGGATGCGCTGGGTCGCCGGCTCTGGGAGGTTCCGGTGGGCTTCAAGTGGTTCGTGCCGGGCCTCGTCGACGGCTCGGTGGGCTTCGGCGGCGAGGAGTCGGCGGGGGCGTCGTTCCTGCAGGCCGACGGCACCGTGTGGACGACCGACAAGGACGGCATCCTGCTGTGCCTGCTGGCGTCGGAGATCCGCGCGGTCACCGGGCAGTCGCCGTCGCAGCTGTACGGGGCGCTCACGGCGCGGTTCGGCTCGCCCGTGTACGAGCGGGTGGATGCGCCGGCGACGCGGGAGCAGAAGGCGCGACTGGGCAAGCTGTCGGGCGATGCGGTCGTGGCGGAGTCGCTCGCGGGCGACCCGATCATCGCGCGGCTGACGGAGGCGCCCGGCAACGGCGCCGCGATCGGCGGGCTGAAGGTCGTCACCGAGCGCGCCTGGTTCGCGGCCCGGCCGTCGGGCACCGAGGACGTCTACAAGATCTACGCGGAGTCGTTCGTCGGCGTCGACCACCTGCGCCAGGTGCAGGCGGAGGCGAAGGCGATCGTCGACGCGGCCCTCGCTGGGTAGCGGAGGCCCAGTGGGGCCTTCGCGCGAGGGCCGCCGAGCGCGCCAGCGCGAGGATGGCCGGGTAGCCGCCCGGGAACGCGCCTCGCCCAGTCGACTGGCGCCTCCCGCAGGTGAGTGGCGGCTCGCGCAGGTGAGTGGCGCGGGCCGCGGCCGACTGGCGCCCCCCCGAGGTGATGGCCGGGTAGCCGAGGTGGATCGCGCCTCGCCCAGTCGACTGGCGCCTCCCGCAGGTGAGTGGCGCCGCCCGCGGGTGAGTGGCGGCTCCCGCAGGTGAGTGGCGGCTCCCGCAGGTGAGTGGCGCCTCCCGCAGGTGAGTGGCGGCTCCCGCAGGTGAGTGGCGGATTGCTCATATTGGAGGCGATTCCGCTCGTCCTCTGCCACCAGTGAGCGCCAACCGGCCAGTCAGGCACGGGAGGGCGCCAGTCAGACACCGCAGGCGCCACTCAGGCACCGCAGGCGCCACTCAGCCACCGCAGGCGCCACTCAGGCACCGCAGGCGCCACTCAGCCACCGCAGGCGCCACTCAGACACCGCAGGCGCCACTCAGGCACGGGAGGCGCCACTCGGGCGGCGGGCTACGGGGCGAACGAGTCCGTGACGATGCGCACGTCGGGACCCAGCGCATCCGTCACGAGGGCCAGGCCCGACTCGACCGTCAGGTCGTTGCGCCAGGCCGAGCGGGTGATCGGCTCGGCGGCGTCGACGAGCGGATGCAGCTGCAGGTTGCGGCGGTTGATCCACTGCTGCGAGACGAACTGCTGCGGCGTCAGGTCGAAGTGCATGTAGATCGGCACCGCCGCCGGGTCGATTACCTCGACCGGCCCGCCCGGCACGCCGACGAGCGAGAACTGCGCCACCGCGCTCACCACCCGCGGAATGGCCATCTGCGTCGTCACCGAGTTGCCCAGCGAGTAGTAGACGAACGCGCGCGAGCCGTCGGCGCGCGTCAGCCACTCTGCCTCCTGCAGCACGTGCGGATGCGTGCCGAGGATCACCTCGGCGCCCAGGTCGGCCAGACGCTGCGCCTGCTCCCGCTGCCGCGCGTTGACGACCGTCGAGTACTCGTCGCCCCAGTGCACCGCGATGATCGTCGCGTCGGCGATCTGCTCGGCCTCGGCCATCTGCTGCTCGACGAGCGGATCGTCGAGCCACGTCACGACGGTGTCGTTCGTGGGCGTGTTCGACAGGTCGACGAAGTTCAAGAAGGCGACCGTGAGCGGCCCGTCGACGCCCACGGGCACCTCGGCGGTCGGCACGAGCGCCTGCTCCTCGGCCGAGCGGAAGGCGCCGGAGATGAGCAGCGGGTCGAGGCCGTCCCACACCGCCCGCGTCAGGTCGACGCCCACCTGCCCGCGGTCGAACGTGTGGTTGTTGCCGAGGCCGATCGTGTTGCAGCCGGCCGCGGCGATGCCCTCGGCGAACTCGACCGGAGCGTTGAACGCCGGGAAGTACGACAACCCCAGCTCGACGCCGCCCGAGGGTGCCTCCTGGTTGCAGTAGACGAGGTCGCTGTCGGCCCAGATGGGCTTGGCGGCGTCGAAGAACTGGCCGTAGTCGTACCCGCCGTCCTCCGTGCGCGCATCCATCGTCACCGAGTCGTGCGGCAGGATGTCGCCCATCGCGCTCACCGAGACGGTGACCGGCTCGGCTGTCGGCGTGGGCGTCGGGGTCGCGGATGCCGTGGGCTCGGCCGCGACGTCGCTGGCCGAGGGTGCCGGGTCGAGCGAGCCCTGCTGGCAGCCGGTGAGCAGCAGTGCGGCGCCCGCCGTGAGCGCGGCGAGGCGCACGAGACGTGCGGAACGGGTGCGCGGAGCCTGCTGCAGCATGCGGCCAGGCTACGCGGCTGGCGCGTCAGTCCATCGCCGCGAACAGCACGTACAGGCCGATCACGACGACGATGCCGAGCAGTGCCATGCCCCAGTCGCCGTTCGTTCGCGGGCCGCCGCCGCTGGGCGAGCGCCTCGAGCTCGAGCCCGCGCTCGAGCTCGAGCCCCAGCTCCACGACGACCCTCTCGATCTCGAGCCCGAGCGCGAGCGCGATCCCGACGAGCCGCCGAAGAGGCCGCCGCCGCCCGACCGCGATCCGCCGCCCATGAAGCTGCGGCCGGACGACCGGCCGAAGCCGCCGCCACCGCCGCTGCGCTTGCCGCCGCCGCTGCGGCCACTCACCTTGCCCATGCGGGCAGGCTACGACGTGCGTCTGCGAGCGCGCCCGGGTCCGCGAGACCACCGCTCGTGCGCATGGAGCAGCAGACTCTCTGCACGCCCAGCATCAATCCGCCGATCCCTGGCACAATCGAACGAACACTGCGCCTGCCGAGAGGGCCCCGATGCTGCGATGGATCAAGCGCCATCGCCGATCGTCGACCGCGGCAGGCCTCGTGACCGCCGTGAGCATCGCGCTGGGCGTCGTGGCGTTCAGCCACGACGGGTTCACCACCACCGATGTCGAGATGCACGACGGCAGCGTCTGGGTGACGAAGAGCGACACCCTGCAGCTCGGCCACCTCAACGTGCAGGCGGGCGAGCTCGACGCCGCGCTCACCTCGCCCTCGAACAGCTTCGACGTGCTGCAGGATGCGGGCCGGGTGCTGCTGCTCGCGCACGACACCTCGACGGCGATGGTCGTCGACCCAGCGACCGTGCAGGCCGGCACCGCCATCACCCTGCCGCCCGGCGGCGCGATCGCGATGGGCGGCGGCATGGTCGCGGTCACCGATCCCGAGACCGGCATGCTGTGGCCGATGCGCTGGGCCGACCTGCCGGCCTTCGCGCCCGCGACCACGGAGCCGGCGATCGAGGTCGGCGGCGGGGTCGTCGCCGCGGTCGGTCGCGACGGCACGATCGTCGCGGTCTCGCCGGAGACGGGCGTCGAGATGACGGTGCGCGAGGGCGACGACGGGCTCGAGCCGCAGTCGCGCGAGCGCGGCGAGCTGCGCGGCATGGACGAGCCGACGATCACGATGGTCGGCGATCGCCCGGTGGTGCTCGATGCCGCATCGCAGACGCTGCTGCTGCCGGGCGGCGCGGTGCAGACCGAGGCGGATGCGGTGCTGCAGCAGGTGGGCGACGCGGCCGACCGGGTGCTGCTCGCGAGCCCGACGTCGCTGGTCAGGCAGCCGCTCGACGGCGGCGGTGCGAGCATCGACGAGGTCGCCGACACGGGGTCGGACGCGGTCGCGCCCGTGCAGCTCGGCGGCTGCGCCTTCGGCATCTGGCCGGCCACCGGTCGGTTCGTGCGCGACTGCGCCGACGACGGCCGCGACACCGAGGAGCTGGTCGAGCAGGCGGCAGGCACGCCGCTGGTGTTCCGGGTGAACCGCGACACGGTCGTGCTCAACCAGTTCGCGGCAGGTCGCTCGTGGCTGCTGTCGGACGAGTTGATCATGGTCGACAACTGGGACGACCTGGTGCCCCCGCAGTCCGAGGAGACGAGCGACGAGGAGTCCGAGTCGACCGAGGACGTCTTCGAGAACGTCACCCCACCCGTCACCGAGGAGAACTCACCGCCGACCGCGAACGACGACGACTTCGGCGCGCGCGCTGGCCGCTCGACCCTGCTGCCGGTGCTCTGGAACGACAGCGACCCCGACGGCGACGTGCTCACCGCATCCCTCTCCGGCGACGTGCCCGAGGGCGTTTCGGTCGCCGCCGTCGAGAACGACTCGCAGCTGCAGGTGCAGCTCTCCCCCTCCTACGCCGGCGGCGACTTCGCCTTCGAGTACGCGGTCGCCGACGGTCGCGGCGAGAGCGACACCGCGACGGTGCGCCTGGCAGTGCGCGGCGACGACGAGAACTCCGTGCCCGAGCCGCTGCGCGAGACCACGTTCGTCGTCGAGCAGGGCGCGACGGCCGAGTACCAGGTGCTGCAGGACTGGCACGACCCCGACGGCGACGACATGGTGCTCGTCGACGCGGTCAGCGACTCCGGTGACACGATCCAGACGGATGCGTCGGGTCGGCTCGTCTACACCGCCACCGGGGAGGCGGGCCTCCAGGCGGTGCTGCTGACGATCTCGGACGGCCGCGACAGCACGACCGGTGAGCTGCAGGTCGACGTGCGCGAGCCCGGCAGCGCGCCGCCGTTCGCCAACGCCGACTTCGTCTCGACGGTCGCCGGCCGCGAGGTGGCCGTGCGCCCGCTGCTGAACGACTACTCGCCCAGCGGCGCCCCGCTGCGGCTCGCGCAGGTCGGCGAGGTGCCCGGCGTGACGATGCAGTGGGATCCGACGACCGGCACCGTGCGCATCGTCGACGGCCCGGTCGGCACCCACTACTTCAGCTACATCGTCGCCGCCGACGGCCCCGAGACCGCCTCCGGCCGCATCCGCGTCGACATCCGCGAGCCCGACGACGAGGCCCGCCCGGTCGCGGTGCGCGACACGGCGCTGCTGCCGCAGCAGGGCGAGGCGCTCGTCGACCTGCTCGCCAACGACGTCGACCCGACCGGCGGCGTGCTGGTGGTGCAGCAGCTGACGATCGAGAACGGCGCCCCGATCTCGGTCGAGCTGATCGACCGACGGCTCGCGCGCATCCGCGATGCGCGCGGCATCGACGCGCCGTTCCAATTCAGCTACACCGTCTCGAACGGGCGCTTCAGCGAGACCGGCACCGTTGAGGTGATCCCGGTCGCGCCGCCCGCCCAGCCGCGGGCACCGGTCGCGGTCGACGATAGCGCGACGGTCCGCGCCGGCGACTTCCAGACCGTCGACGTGCTCGGCAACGACTTCTCGCCCGACGGGGGCGCGTTCGCGCTGTCCCCGCAGCTCGTCGACGGCGGCTTCGCCTCGCTCGACGAGGGCCTCGCCTTCGTGTCGGAGGGCCGGCTGCGCGTGCACGCGCTCGAGGCCGCGTCGGGCAGGGTGACCATCGCCTACGAGATCGTCGACGAGCTCGGCAACCGCGACAGCGCCACGCTGACGGTCGAGGTCGTGCCGCGCGCCGACGCGGGCAACGATCCCCCGATGCCTCGCACCGTCACCTCGCGCGTGCTCGCGGGCTCGTCGGTGCGCATCCCCATCCCCCTCGAGGGCATCGACCCCGACGGCGACGGCGTCGACCTGGTCGGCTACGACTCGGCCCCCGACCAGGGCGAGATCACCGAGACCGGTGCCGACCACTTCGTCTTCGAGGCCTACCCCGACGCGGCGGGCACTGTCGAGTTCGTCTACCGCGTGCGCGACCGCTGGGGCGAGGAGGCGACGGCATCGGCGATCATCGGCATCGCGCCCGCCGCGAGCGTCAACCAGACGCCATTCGCCGAGCTCGACACCGTCGTCGCGCGGCCCGACCGCAGCATCGCCATCCCGGTGCTCGACAACGACTCCGACCCCGATCAGGATCCCCTCTCGCTCCAGCCGGAGAAGCTCGAGCTGCCGCCCGAGCTCGAGGGCGCCGCCATCGACCGCGAGCGCGGCACGATCGACCTGCGCACGCCCGCCGTGCCCGGCATCCACCAGTTCACCTACGGCGTGGAGGACTCCGGCGGCGCCTCGACCACGGGCACGGTCATGCTGACGGTCGACGCCGACGCGCAGCTGCTGCCGCCGATCGCGAAGGACGACCCCGTCCCCGCCGCCGACGTGGTGCTCGGGCAGCCCATGCGGGTGCCGGTGCTCGCCAACGACGTCGACCCCGACGGCGACGCCGACGAGCTGCAGCTCTCGATCGTGACCGGTCGGGGAACGGTGGTCGGCGACGAGGTCGAGGTCGAGCCGACGGATGCGTTCCAGGTCATCACCTACCGGGTGACGGATGTCGACGGTCAGACCGCGGAGGCGTTCCTGAGCGTGCCCGCGGTGCGGAGCCCCGCGCCCATGCTCGCGAGCACCGAGCCGGTGCAGGTGCCGTCGGGGGTGCTGCGCGAGCTGCCGCTGCGCGAGTTCGTCGTGGTCTCCTCCGGCAACGCGCCGCGCATCACCTCGGGCGAGACGGTGACCGCCGTCAACGCCGACGGCTCGGCGCTGGTGATCGACCCGGAGACGCTCGCCTACACCTCCGTGGCGGGCTACACCGGGCCCGCGTCGATCACCTTCGAGGTGACCGACGGCACGAGTCCCGAGGATCCGGCGGGCAACACCGCGGTGCTGACGATCCCCATCGAGGTGATCGCCTCGAGCGTGATCCCGCCGATCTTCGCCGGCGCGAGCCTCGAGGTGGTGGCAGGCGAGCGGGCGACCGAGTTCGACCTGCGCGCGGCCACCACCGACCCCGACCCCGGCGACCTCGAGGCGATGCGCTACGACGGGCTCGCCGGCTCGGGCGAGGGCGTGCTCGCCTCGCTGAACGGCTCGGTCTTCACCGCGAGCGCTGAGCGCACGACCCGCCCTGGCACCACGACGTCGTACCAGGTGCGCATCACCGACCCGCACGGCAACGAGATCACCGGCACGGTGCTGCTCACGGTGGTGGCGACCGACCGGCCGCTGGCGGCCACAGAGATCGACGCGGTCGAGGGCGTGCAGGGCCAGCCGCTCGTGATCGACGTGCTGCGCAACGACTTCAACCCATACGCGAACGACGGCGTGCCGCTGCGCGTCGTCGACGCGCAGGTCGCCGCGGGCGACGGCGTCGCATCGTTCGGCGATCGCGAGGCCACCGTCACCCCCGGCCCCGACTTCTCCGGGCTGCTGACGGTGCAGTACACGGTGGAGGACGCGACCGAGCTGACCGAGCGCCGCGTGACCGGCACGGTCGCCGTCACCGTGAAGGGCAGGCCCGACGCGCCGCTGCGGCCCAACGTCAAGTCGGTCGGGGACCGTCAGGTCACGCTCGAATGGGCGGCGCCGCTGTCGAACGGCGCCCCCATCACCGGCTACCTGGTGCAGTCGGCCGACGGCTCCGCGTCGCAGCAGTGCCCCTCGACGACCTGCGCGATCGAGGGGCTCCAGAACAACGTCACCTACACGTTCCACGTCACCGCGCAGAACGAGGTGGGCGACTCCGACGCCTCCCCCGCTTCCGCCGACGCCCGCCCCGACGTGCGGCCCGAGGCGCCGCCGGCGCCCACAGCGACCCGCGGCGACACGCAGCTCGACATCGCGTGGGCACCGGCCGTCTCGAACGGCTCGCCCGTGACCAACTACATCCTCGAGATCTCGCCGGCACCGGCGAGCGGCACGATCATGGTCGAGACCGGCACCGCGACCTCCTACACCTGGACGGGACTCGCCAACGGCACCGCCTACTCGTTCCGCGTGCGGGCCGAGAACCTGGCGCCAGAGCCGGGCGACTGGTCGACCTCGTCGCGGGCCGAGACGCCCGCCGGCCGGCCGTTCCCGGTGACCGGCGTCACCAGCTCGGTCGACCGCTCCATCCCGCGCGAGGTGCAGATGTCGGTGTCGTGGGCTGCGGCGAACGGCAACGGCGCCGAGGTCACGACCTACACGGTGACGCCGTCGCGAGGTCAGGCGCAGACGGTCACCGGCACCAGCGCCAGCTTCGCGAGCATCCCCGCCGACGGGTCGGAGATCACCTTCACCGTGGTCGCGACCAACGCGGTCGGCGCGAGCGACGCATCCGCCCCCACCCCCGCGCTCCGCGCGGTGAACGGGCCGGAAGCGCCCGGCTCGGTGAGCGTGGTCGACGGCGACGGCCAGGTGCAGGTGAGCTTCGCGCCAGGCGCGACGAACGGGCTGCGCGCCGACGAGGTGCTGTTCGAGGTGTCGAGCGCCGCAGGCGTGCAGCAGATGGGCCCCGGCGGCACCTACACCGGACTCAGCAACCACGGCGGGCCCTACGCGGTGCAGGTGCGCGCCTTCGCGATCATCGACGGGCAGCGCTACGAGAGCGCCTGGGCGGCGTCGAGCAACCAGGCCAGCCCGTACGGGCCTCCGCCGGCACCCACAATCTGGATGACGTCGCAGACCGAGCAGGTGACCTACTTCTGGCAGCCGAACGGCACGAACGGGCGACCGCTCGCGCGCATCGAGTGGACGCAGGAGAACGCCGGCGCCGACATCAAGTCGGTGGACCCGACCGCAGGCTCGCAGTCGCAGAGCCTGCCCGGCGGTCATCAGGCGTTCATGACCGCGATCGTGGTGGATGTGGACGGCAACGTGAGCGAGCGGGTCACGGTCGGTCCCGTGGTCGCCGGCTACCAGCCCGGCGTCATCTCGCTGCAGCGAGGCCCCGTCGCCCACCGCGACACGTGCAACGTCGGCAAGCCGACGCCGTGCTACGCCTACGAGCTGCACTGGAGCAACATGGTGCCAGGCACGTACGACTACAACTGCTTCCACACGGTGGGCCTCGGGCAGCCCGCCACGCGCCGTGTCGTCATCCCGGCCGCGAGCGGCTCCACCCGGGTCGAGATCGACGACTCCTGGCTCTGCCACAGCGGCGAAGCGGGCGAGGCGTGGATGACCGTGACGGGCGGGCCGAGCAGTCAGGACATCATCACGCCACGCATCGCCTGGCCCGGGCCCTGAGCCCCGCCTGTCACCGGGGGTGGCAGCGAGCGATCAGTAGTCCGGAGCCGGTCCGGTGCCGAAGAGCTCCTCGAGCGTCGCGACGCGGCGCTCGTGCATGGCCGTCGACACCTCGACGCCCACATAGCGCACGTGCCACGGCTCCCACTCGTAGCCGGTGACCTCCTCCATGCCCTGCGGGTAGCGCACGACGAAGCCGTGCTGCCAGGCGTTCGCCGCGATCCAGCGGCCCGCGGCGGTGTCGCCGAAGCACGTGCTCAGGCGGCACTGCCCGCCCGTGCCCGACAGATCGACGGCGAGGCCGGTCTGGTGCTCGCTGTGCCCCGGCCGGGCGCTGGTCGTGTCGGCCTCGGCCTGCCCGTAGCGGGCGACGTAGCCGCTGTAGAGCTCGGCCTGGCGATCGTAGCCGCGATAGGAGGAGAAGACGAACGTGCCTTCGCCGATCTCGGCGCGCATCTGCGCCGACATCGCGGTGAGGGCCGCGTCGCCCTCGGGCCGCACGGTCTCTCCGCCCTCCTGCGCGCTCGAGATCGCGACGAGGGCCGGCTGGTACTCGGGCGGCTGCAGCGGGCGGCGCTTGTTGACGAGCACCTGCAGGCTGCTCGCCGCGTCGATGTCCCAGCTCGCCGCGGGCGGCGCTGCCGGCTCGGGAGCGCTCGGGGCAGCGGGCTGCGGCGGCGCGGCGGGGTCCGGAGCGCTCGGAGCGGTGGTCGTCGGGCCCGGGGCTGCTGCCGACGGCGCGACCGTGGGCGTCGCGAGCGACGGGCTGGCGGATGCGGTTGCGGGCTCTTGTGCGCGCGTCGCGTCCGGCATCGACGGCGCACCGCAGCCGGTCAGCACCAGGACCGCCGCCAGCAGCACCCCAGCTCGTCGCACGTCTCCATCGTGCCATCGACGGCTGCGACGACGGGCGCAGAGCGGCTCGGCAGGGTAGCGGGACCGCAAGAACATTCGGTAGACTAACGATCTCCCGAGAGCAAGGACCCCTATGTCGCAGCGCGAACCGCGCTCCGTCGACGCCACTGCGCCTGACGCCCAACCCCTGATGACCCGCCGCCAGATCACCATGGTGATCGTCGGTCTGATGATCGCGATGTTCCTGTCGTCGATCTCGCAGACCGTCGTCGGCACCTCGATGCGCACCATCGCCGACGACCTCAACGGCCTCGACCTGCAGGTGTGGGTCGTCACCGCCTTCCTGATCGTGTCGACGATCGTGACGCCCATCTACGGCAAGCTCAGCGACATCTTCGGTCGCCGACCGCTCTTCCTCATCGCGATCGTGCTGTTCCTGCTCGGCTCGATCCTCAGCTCGTTCGCGCAGGACATGATCCAGCTGTCGGCCTTCCGCGCCATCCAGGGCTTGGGTGCCGGCGGCCTCATGTCGCTGCCGATGACGATCATGGCCGACGTGCTGAACCCGCGGGAGCGGGCGAAGTACCAGGGCTACTTCCTCGCCGTCTTCGGCGTCTCGTCGATCCTCGGCCCCCTGATCGGCGGCGTCTTCGCCGGCGCCGACGAGATCCTCTTCGTCGACGGCTGGCGCTGGGTCTTCCTGTTCAACCTCCCCATCGGCGCCGTGGCGGTCTGGATGGTCTTCCACTACCTGCACCTGCCGGCGCATCACGAGCGCGTGAAGATCGACTGGTGGGGCGCCGCCCTGCTGGTCGTCGGTGTGGTGCCGCTGCTGCTGGTCGCCGAGCAGGGCCGCGAGTGGGGCTGGGCCTCGACCGCCGCGATCGCCTGCTACGTCGTGGGCGCGATCGGCATCGCGCTGTTCGTGATCGTCGAGTCGCGGATGGGCGACGCGGCGCTCATCCCGCTGCACCTGTTCAAGAACAGCACCTTCTCGATGGCGACCCTGCTGGGCGTCTTCACCGGCTTCGGCATGTTCGCGGCGATGATGATGATCCCGTTCGTGCTCCAGATCGTGCACGGCATGAACCCCACCGAGGCCGGCCTCGCGACACTGCCGATGATCCTCGGCCTGATGATCGCCTCGATCACCTCGGGCCAGATCACCGCGCGCACCGGCCGCTACCGCCTGTTCCCCGTGATCGGCCTGGCCATCATGGCGATCGGCTACGGCGTGCTCGTCACGCTGCAGTACGACAGCGCGCTGTGGGCGCTGCTGCTCGGCCAGCTGTTCATCGGCCTCGGCCTCGGCCAGCTGATGCAGACGCTCACCATCGCCTCGCAGAACGCGGTGCAGCCGAAGGACATGGGCGTCGCCACGAGCTCGTCGACGTTCTTCCGCCAGCTCGGCGGCACGACCGGCGTGGCCGTCGCGTTCTCACTGCTCTTCGCTCGGCTGCCCGAGACCCTGCAGACCTCGTTCTCGCGCCCCGACCTGCGCGAGAGCCTCGCGGCCGCGACACAGGATCCCGCGGTGCTCGCCGACCCCGGCAACGCGCGCATCCTCGAGGTGCTGCAGAACCCGGAGCAGATCGGTGAGGCGCTCAACTCCGACTCCTCGTTCCTCAACACGGCCGATCCCCGCCTGGCCGCGCCGTTCCTCGACGGCTTCAGCACGGCCACGACGGCGCCCTTCTGGGTCGGGCTCGCGGTGGTCACCGTCGCGTTCGTGCTGGCGATCTTCTTCAAGGCGCCGCCGCTGCGGCAGAAGTCGGCGATGGAGGAGGTGCTCGACGAGCGCGCCCGCGTCGCACAGCTCGAGGCGGATGCGTCGGCACCCGGTTCGTACGCCCCTCCCGTCACGACGTCGTCGATCCCGACGGTGCCGGCCGGCGGCGGCGGCCGCGACGACGGTCGAGCCGACGCGCCCTGAGCGTTCTCCCAGCCGGGGCACCTAGTTTGTACCCCGGAGCGAACGCTCCCAACGATCAAGGAGGTTGAGATGGGTCTCGACGACAAGATCTCGAACGCAGCCAAGGAAGCGGTCGGCAACGCCAAGGAGGGCATCGGCGACGCGACCGACAACGAGCGCATGCAGGCGGAAGGTCAGCACGACCAGAACGTCGCCAACACCAAGCAGGCCGGCGAGCACGTCAAGGACGCCGGCAAGGACGTCAAGGACGCCTTCCACTAGGTCGACCGACCGCGAGACCGGCCGAAGGGTCGGCCTCGTCGAGAGGGGCGGGGTGCAGCGTGCACCCCGCCCCTCTCGCCTGCCCGCGAAGGACCGGGCTAGTAGTTCAGGTCGGCCAGCCGGGCTGCGTCGGCGTCGATGCCGAAGTCGCGCGCCTGCGTCTGGATCTTCTGCGCCCGCGCGAGCCGGGGCAGGTCGCTGCCGTCGGTGATCTTGCCGCCCGACTCCTCGAACGCCTTCACGAAGCCATGCGCCCAGGCGACCTCGTCGGGGCTGGGCGCGAGCCCGGCGTTGATCGTCGGTGCCTGCTCATGCGTGAGCAGCAGTTTGCCCGACATGCCCATCTCCTTCGAGAGCCGTGTGCCGTCGGCCAGCGCATCCATCGTCAGCGTCGGACCGTCGATCGGCGCGGGCAGGCGCGCGGCGCGCGACGCGATCACGAGCTGCGAGCGCGCGTAGGCGAGCGCGATCGGCTCGTCGCCGGTGGCGGTGTCGCGCTTGAAGTCGCCGGTGCCGAACGCGAGCCGGAAGGTGGAGGGGGCGTTGGAGATCTGCTCGACGTGCAGCACGCCGCGGGCCGTCTCGACGAGCGGCAGGATGCGCATGCCCTCCGGCAGGCGGTCGGCCGTGTCGTTCACATGGCTGGCCGACTCGGTCTTCGCGAGCATCACGCCCTCGAGGCCCTCGACATCCTTGAGCGCTGCGCAGTCCACGCTCCAGAACTCGCTCGCCGCGTCGTTGATGCGCACCCAGGCGCGGTGGCCGCTCGAGAGCCACGCCACGGTGTCCTCGCGGGCCTGCGCCTTGTCCTTCGCGGCGACCGCGTCCTCGATGTCGATGATGATCGCGTCGGCCTCGCTGGCCTGGGCGATCTCGAACAGCTCTGGCTTCGAGGCCGGCACGAGCAGCCAGGAGCGGGCGATCAGCGGCGAGACGTCGGTTCTGGGCACGCGCTCCAGGCTACCGGTTCGGGCATCCGCGGCCGCCGTGCCGACGCGCGCTACGCTCACGGCATGGCCACCGGTCTCCTCAGCGTGCTCGCCTGGGTCGTGCTCCTGCTGGGGCTGCTCGCGATCGCCGGCGGCATCGTGCTGCTGGTCGTGGGCTCGCGGCGGCATGACGACTCCACCTCGCGCCCGTTCCTCTCGCTCGGCATCACGGCGCTCGTGATCGGCACCGCGCTGGCGATCCCCGCGCTCATCGGCATCCTGATGCCGCTGATGGCCGCGTAGCTTCGCCGACAGGACTCGCGCAGGCCGCGCCGACGCGACGTCCAGGCTGCCCGCCTACTCTGCCCGGCATGGACGCGATCTTCGGCCTGGGTCAGGGGCTCTCCATCGTCGTGCTGGCGCTCGGCCTCGGCGCCCTCGTGCTCGGCCTCGGACTGCTGCGCGCCGCCGCGCGCCGGCGCGGCAAGCTGGAAGCCGGGCAGCAGCGGCGCGTGCTCGCGATCGTGCTGGTCGTCGCCGGCGCCCTGCTGGCGGTCTTCGCCGCGATCTCGTGGATCGTCGCCCTCACCGCCGGAGGCTGATGGACGCCGCCGGGCGTCGCCGCGCGGCGCGATCCTGCCCGCCGGGATCGCAGGCGTCATGTGGTGGAATGGCGCCATGCCCGCGCCGTTCCTGGTCCTGCTCATCCTCTTCCTGATCGCGGTCGCGCTGCTCGCCGCCGGCATCGTGATGAGCATCAAGGGCACCGGCTCGACACCGAAGCGGGGCGGATGGCTCGCCGTCATCAGCGGGCTGGTCGCGCTCTGCTTCGGCGTGGTGCTCGGCATCTCGCTCATCGGCGCCGCGATGGACGACGTGCCCGGGCTCTGGTAACCAGCCGCTCAGCCGCGTCCGCGCAGGCGGTCGATCTCGCGCCGCTCGCGGCTGCTGGGCCTGCCGGCGCCCCGCGGCCGGTGCGGCACCTGCGCCGCGTCGATCGCACTCGGCCGCGCGGGCGAGCGATCCTCGAACGCCTCGGCCGCCGCGGGTGCCGCGACCCGCTTGGGCAGCAGCTGCTTGACGATCACGATGCGGTCGAAGCCGTGCACGCGCACGCGCACCTCGTCGCCGATCCGCACCGGCTGGGCGGCCTTCGCCGCCTGGCCGTTGACCTTGACGTGGCCGCCCCTGCATGCCTCGGTGGCCGCGGCCCGCGTCTTCACCAGCCGCACGGCCCAGACCCAGACGTCGAGGCGCACGCGGCCCGCCGCCCTGGACTCGCTCATGCTCTGCGCTCGCTCATGCCCCGCGCTCGCTCATGCCCCGGCCAGCACCTCGAGCACGGCCTCGCCGTAGCGCTCCAGCTTCGACTCGCCCACCCCCGAGATGGTCGACAGCTCGACCATCGTCTTCGGTCGCCGCTCGGCGATCGCGGCGAGCGTCTTGTCGTTGAAGACCACGTAGGCCGGCACGGCCTGCTCCTTCGCGGTGCCGGCGCGCCAGCTGCGCAGCGTCTGGAAGATCTCCTGGTCGGCGTCGTCGAGCTGCGCGGTGGTGGCCGAGCGTCGCTCGGCCTTGGCCGGCGCCTTCGTCTCGTGCCGCAGGCGCACCTCGCGCTCGCCCGCGAGGATTGCGGCAGACGCATCCGTCAACGCCAGCACGCCGTACTCGCCCTGCGGCTGCAGCAGCCCCTGCGCGAGCAGCTGCCGCACCACCCCGCGCCACTGCACCGCCGAGAGGTCGCCGCCGATGCCGTAGGTGGCGAGCTGGTCGTGCCCGAAGCGGCGGATGCGCTCGGTGTCGGCGCCGACGAGGATGTCGACGAGGTGCCCGGCGCCGAACGACTGCCGCCGCTCGCGCTGCAGGCGCACGATCGTCGAGAGCAGCTTCTGCGCGGGCACGGTGCCGTCGTAGGAGTCGGGCGGCGTGAGACAGGTGTCGCAGTTGCCGCACGCGGAGCTCGGCTCGCCGAAGTAGGCGAGCAGCTGCACCCGCCGGCACTCGACCGTCTCGCAGAGCGCCAGCATCGCGTCGAGGTGCAGCGTCTGGTTGCGCTTGCGCTGCGCGTCGCCCTCGCCGTCGCCGATCATGCGCCGCTGCTGCACGACGTCCTGCAGCCCGTAGGCGAGCCAGGCCGTGGACGGCTCGCCGTCGCGGCCCGCGCGACCGGTCTCCTGGTAGTAGCCCTCGACCGACTTCGGCAGGTCGAGGTGCGCGACGAAGCGGACATCAGGCTTGTCGATGCCCATGCCGAAGGCGATGGTCGCCACCATCACCACGCCGTCGTCGCGCAGGAACCGCTGCTGGTTCGCCGCGCGGGTGCCGGCGTCGAGGCCCGCGTGGTACGGCAGCGCGTCGATGCCCTGCGCCCGCAGCCACTCGGCGGTCGACATGACCGACTTGCGCGACAGGCAGTAGACGATGCCGGCCGCGCCTGGGTGCTCGTCGCGCATGATGCGCAGCAGCTGCTGCTTGGCATCCTGCTTCGGGGCGATGCGGTACTGGATGTTGGGGCGGTCGAAGCTCGACACGAAGATCTTGGCGCCCTGCAGGCCCAGCCGCTCGACGATCTCGCCGCGCGTCTCGCTGGTGGCGGTCGCGGTGAGGGCCACGCGCGGCACGTCTGGCCACCGCTCCCCCAGCACCGACAGCTGCAGGTAGTCGGGCCGGAAGTCATGGCCCCACTGGCTGACGCAGTGCGCCTCGTCGATGGCGAACAGCGCGATCGGCGCGGCGTCGAGCAGCCGCTGCGCGACCGGCAGTCGCTCGGGCGCGAGGTAGAGCATGTCGAGCTCGCCCGCGAGCAGCCGCTGCTCGACCGCGCGACGCTCGTCGGGGCTCTGCGTGGAGTTCAGGTAGGCGGCCCGCACGCCGAGCTGCTCGAGCGCGTCGACCTGATCGTGCATCAGCGCGATGAGCGGGCTGATGACGACGCCGGTCCCCTCGCGCACGAGCGAGGGGATCTGGTAGCAGAGGCTCTTGCCGCCGCCGGTGGGCATGAGCACCACGGCGTCGCGGCCGGCGACGACCTCGTCGATGATCTCGGCCTGCTCGCCTCGGAACGCGTCGTAGCCCCATACGCGGGTGAGCGCCTCGAGCGGCGTCGACGCCTTCTGCGACGCGGCCACGCCGCGGTCGAGCGGCGGACCGGAGGGCACACGCGCGGTCGACCGGGATCGCGCGGCCGTCCGGGTCGCGGTGCGAGCGCCGGCGAACGCGCCGGCGTCGGGGTCCTCCGGCGGCACCCAGGCGAGGTCGGGGCCGGGGTCGTGGTCGAGATCGGGGTCGTGCGGCTCGCCCCAGGAGTCCCAGGGCTCGGGAGCGTCGTCGTCGCTCGGCGGTGCCCAGCCCTCGTGCATCGCGTCGGTCACGCCTCCCCCTTCGTGCGCCACCGCATCCCCCGATCGCGCACCTGCCAGCCTAGGCGCCGCCACCCACTCCGCGTGTCGGCCCGGGGGCCGGTTGGGGATTCGTCTCAGCGGCGCCGGGCCAGCCACTCCTCGAAACCGACGGCGCCCTTGTGCTGCTCGGTGAGGTTCGCCCCTGAGCGCAGGTAGTCGAGCAGCGACGGCGGGAACGGGCCGTTCACGATGACGCCGCGCGCGCCGGTGGCGCTCTGCCACGCCTTGGCGAGGTCGCGCGAGACGCGCACCTGCGGGCCCGCGATCTCGAGCAGGCGCCTGCCGGAGGGGTCGAGCGCCTCCTGCGCCACGAAGGCCGCGACATCGCTGACCGCGACGGGCTGCAGCCGGGCGCCCAGCGCCACCGGGATCGCGCCGAACGCGGAGCCGGCCTCGAACATCGCCGTCGGCCACTCGTGGAACTGCGCGGCTCGCACGACGGCGGTCTCGAGCGGCGAGTCGAGGTAGATGCCCTCCTGCTCGAGCTTGCGGCGGTGGTACGGGAACCGCGAGCGGTCGACGCCCAGGATCGACAGCAGCACCGCCCGCTGCACGCCCGCCCGCTCGGCGGCGGCCACGATGCTGCGCGCACCGAGCGTGAACGGCTTGTGGTCGAGCGGGTTGCGCGGGTTGATGGCGTCGACGACCACGTCGGCGCCGGCCAGCGCAGCATCGAGCCCCTCGCCGGAGATCACGTCGGCGGCCACGCCGGAGGCGCCGGCGATGGCCCGGCCGGAGCGCGACATCGGCACGGCGGTCGCGCCGCGACGGCCCAGCTCCCGCACGATCGCCGAGCCCGCGTTCCCCGATCCACCGATCACGACGATGCGCATGCCCCCACGCTACGCCCGCCCGTCGCGAACGCAACCCGGTTCGGCGAGCGCCGCGCCCCTCGCACAGCGCAAGCCCGATCGGCCGACGTCGCGGGCTGCAGGCCGGCTGGCCCGCAAGCGCCGCTGATCTCGGTGATCGGGCTTGCGTTGTGCTCCGACGCGCAGGGCGCTTCGGGGCGGATGCGGTGGGTCGCCTACTCGGCGCGGGTCGCCTCAGCGTCGGTCGCCGCGGCCTCGGTCGCCATGGCCTCAGGAGCGTCGGGCTCGTCGGTCGCCAGCATCGTGAGGGTGTCGAGCAGGTCGGCACCCGGGCGGACCGGGATCATCGGCGCGTCGATCTCGGCCCGGTGCAGGAGATCCTGCATGCGCTTGCGGCGCGCGGGGGCGATCAGCGTCACGACTCGACCGTCGTTGCCCGCGCGGCCGGTGCGGCCCGAGCGGTGCATGTAGGTCTTGTACTCGTCCGGCGGGTCGGCCTGCACGACGAGCGCGATGTCGTCGATGTGGATGCCGCGGGCGGCGACGTCGGTCGCGACCAGCACGTCGACCTTGCCGCGCTTCAGCTTCTCGAGCGAGCGGTTGCGGCGCGCCTGCGTCAGGTCGCCGTGGAGGCTCACCGCCGAGATGCCGGCGTCGTCGAACTGCTCGGCGAGCCGCTCGGCGTAGGCGCGGGTGCGGGTGAAGACGATGATGCGGCCGGGGTTCGTGACGATCTGCTCGAGCACCGCGTCCTTGTCGAAGCGGTCGACGACGAGCACCTGGTGGTCGATGGTCGAGGTCGACTGCTCCTCGCCCGCCACCTCGTGCACGGCCGGCTTCGGCAGGAACTCCTTGACGATGGTCTGCACCTCGGCGTCGAGCGTCGCCGAGAACAGCAGCTTCTGGCTGCCCGGGCGCGTGCGGCGCAGGATGCGCTGCACGGGCTCGAGGAACCCGAGCTCGCACATGTGGTCTGCCTCGTCGACCACGGCGATCTCGACGCTGCCGAGGTTCAGGCGCCCCTGCTCGACGAGATCCTCGATGCGGCCGGCGGTGCCGATCACGATGTCGACGCCGCGGCGCAGCGACTCGACCTGGCTCTCCTGGCGCACGCCGCCGACGATCACCGTGGTGAAGACGCCGACCGAGCGACCGAGGGCCATGACGGTGTGGTTGATCTGCTGCGCGAGCTCGCGCGTGGGGGCGAGGATGAGGGCGCGCGGCGGGCGGCCGATCTCGCGACGCTCGGGGCGGTTGCGCATGAGCATCTCGACGATCGGCGCACCGAACGCGATGGTCTTGCCGGAGCCGGTGCGGCCGCGGCCGAGCACGTCGCGACCCGCGAGCACGTCGGGGATCGTGGCGGCCTGGATCGGGAAGGGAGCCGCGGCGCCCATCGCGGTCAGGGCGCCGGAGATGCTGTCGCCGATGCCGAGGTCGGGGAAGCTGATGCCCTCGACGTCAGCGGCGGTCGTCGCCTTCGCCTCCAGCCGCTCGAGGACGACGTCCTCCTTCGGCGCGAACGGCTTGGAGTCGTTCGAGGGGTAGTAGGTGCTGTCGCGCTGCGGACGCTCGAACTCGCGCTTGGGACGCGAGTCGCGGTCGAAGCGGCGCTCGCCGCCGCGGCTGTCGGGCCGGCTGTCGCTGCGCCCGCCGGAGCGGCCGTCGCGGTCGCCGAACCCGCGCTGCGGGCGCGAGTCGCGATCGAACGAGCGGGGCGCGCGGTCGTCGAAGCGGCGCTCGCCGCCGCGGCTGTCGGGCCGGATGTCGCTGCGGCCGCCGGAGCGGCTGTCGCGGTCGCCGAAGCCGCGCTGCGGGCGCGAGTCCCGATCGAACGAGCGGGGCGCGCGGTCGTCACGGCCGCCGGAGCGGCCGTCGCGGTCGCCGAACCCGCGCTGGGGGCGCGAGTCGCGATCGAAGGAGCGGGGCGCGCGGTCGTCACGGCCGCCGGAGCGGTCGTCACGGCCGCCAGGGCGGCCGTCGCGGTCGCCGAAGCTGCGCTGCGGGCGGTCGTCGCGGCGGCCGCGGTCGCCGAAGTCGCGCTGGGGACGCGAGTCGCGGTCGAAGCGGCGCTCGCCGTCGCGGCTGTCGGTGCGACGCTCGCGGTCGGCGAAGCCGCGCGGGGCGCGGTCGTCGCGGCCGTCGGTGCGGCGGTCACGGTCGCCGAAGCTGCGCTGGGGCCGGTCGTCGCGGTCGAACGAGCGGGGCGCGCGGTCGTCGCGGCGCTCGGGTGCGGCGCCGTAGCGCCCGCGGCCGTTGTGCTCGTCGCGGGTGCGGTCGAAGCCGCGCGGGCGCTCGCCGCGGTGCAGGCGGTCGTCGCCCTGCTGGTCGCGGCCGCCCTGGTGGCCTCCGCGCGTGCGGAAGGCCGGTCCACGGCGGTCGTCGTGCTTGCGCTCCTCGGGAGGAGTCCAGTTGGGTCGGCGCGAGCCCGTCTGCGGGCCGCCCTGCTGGCTCTGCTGGCGGCGGTCGCGGTCGTCGCGGCTCCAGCGGTTCTTGCCGGGCTGCTCGTCGCGGTGCCCGCGGTGGCCCGGGCTGCGGGAGCCGGGGCGGTTGCTGTCTCGGTCGTTCGATCGGGGTGCGCCCTGCGGGCGCGATTCATTCCTAGCCATCGCTCGTTTCACAATTGCGCGCAGGCCATCGCCCGCGCAGTAGAGCCGCTGTTCATCGCGGGATCATCTGGTCAACCGCGAGGGTGCTCGCGGGAACTCCGGCCGCGGCGACACTCCATCTTGCGCACACACGAACGCGCGCTTGTCCCGAGCCGACCGCCCCAGCCTACGGCAGAGCGGGCCCGAGCGACAGGGGCAGTCTGCCGGCGCCGCCTCGCAGCGCCGACAGGTCGTCGCGGCTCAGCGCCGCCGGGCTCAGGACAGCGGGTCGGTGCCGCGCACGCCGCCGCGCATCACCGACGAGGTCCACTGCCGGCCGTCGAACCAGCGCGCATCCGAGCGCCGGTACGGGTCGGGGTACCAGTCGGGCTGCGCCTGGCCGGCGTTCGCCGAACCGAGCCCGACCGGCTGCGGGGCGCCGTCGTGCTGGGCGGGTGGGCCGGGGTGCGCCGGCGGCTGCTGCGCCTGCCACGCCTCGTAGGCGCGCACCTGCGCCTCGCGCGCGGCCTCCTCGAGCCGGTTGAACTCGGCGGGCGTGGGAATGCGGGGCGCCTCGGCCCCGCCCGGCTGCCGCTGCCCGAACGACGGCGCGGGGGTCGGATGCGGGGGCCCGGCCGGGTGCATCGGCGTCTGCTGGGGCACGGACCCGGTGGCGAGCACCGGTCCGGTCACGAGCACCGGTCCGGTGGCGAGCGCAGGTCCGTTGGAGAGCGCGGGTCCGTTGGAGAGCGCGGGTCCGTTGGAGAGCGCGGGTCCGTTGGAGAGCACAGGGTCGACCCGCGCACCCTGCTCGTGGCCGAAGGGGGTGGGCTGCTGCGGCACGGAGGCGGTGGAGCCGGGTGTGGGACCGACCGCGGTGGCCGGCGGCTGCGCGGGGGGCACGGCTGCGGGACCGACGACGCGCACGTCGGGCTCCCCTGCCTGCTGCTGCGCGGCGACGGGTGCCTGCGACGCGGCCTGCTGGGGCTGCGACTGGTGCCGCGGCGCCGCCTGCTGCGGCGGCGGCGCGAGCACCCGCGCATCGCGCGCGGCGTAGTAGTGCATCGACGGATCGGAGGGCCACTGCCCCTCGATGCGCAGCTGCGAGAGGCCCCCCGGCTGCAGCGGCGGCACGAAGGTGAGCCGCGTGCCGGTGCCGGCCGGCGAGCGCAGGGTGATGCGGGCGCCCTCGATCTGCCCGTCGGTGCGCATCACGAAGACGGTGACGACGATGTCTCCGGCAGGCACGTGCAGCGTGACGTCGCCCCAGTCGAGCGGTGCGCGCCAGCCCCCGATGTCGAGCGTCGGCGGCTGTCGATAGCGGTCGATCCGCCCGTCGGGACTGGCGGCGTGCACGATGAGGAAGCTCGGCATCGCGCTGCCTCCTTCATCTGCGACGGGCCGTGACCAACGGCCACCATCCTCCCAGCGCCACCGTGCGCATCCGCTGTGAACGCGGTCAGCGTGCGCTGGCCGAGGCCAGCTCGCCGCGGCGCTCAGCGCGCGTGCCGGTGCCGCTGCGCACGCGTCGCCGCTCGAGCGCGCCCTCGACCACGAGGTAGAGCACGGGCAGCACGATGAGCGTCAGCAGCGTCGACGAGATGAGGCCGCCGATCACGACGATCGCGAGCGGCTGCGAGATGAAGCCGCCCTGACCGGTCAGGCCGGCCGCCATCGGCACGAGCGCGAAGATCGTCGCCGCCGCCGTCATCAGGATCGGCCGCAGGCGGCGCTCGGCGCCCTCGACGATCGCCTCGCGCACGCCGAGACCGCGGTCGCGGTACTGGTTGACGAGGTCGATGAGCACGATCGCGTTCGTCACCACGATGCCGACCAGCATCAGCACGCCGACCATCGAGGCGACGCCCAGCGGCACGCCCGTGATCAGCTGCATGGCGATCGCGCCGGTGGCGGCGAACGGCACCGACACCAGCAGCAGGAACGGCTGCAGCAGGCTCTTGAAGGTGGCGACCATGACGACGTAGACGAGCAGCACCGCGATGAGGGCCGCGATGCCCAGCTGCGTGAAGGCATCGGTGATCTGGGTCGCGACGCCGCCGATCGCGGCCGTCGCGCCGTCGGCGAGCTCGAGCCCGCCCACCGCGTCGGCCACGCCGGTCGAGACGCCGCCCACGTCGGCCGCGTCGGGGCTCACCGTCACCGTCGCCGTGCGGGCGCCGTCGCTGGTCGAGATCGACACCGGCCCCTCGACCTCCGTCACCTCGGCGACGTCCGACAGCAGCAGCGGGCCGGCGGGCGTCGGCAGCTCGAGCGCGCGCAGCTCGTCGAGCGTCGCGGCCGGCGCGATCGCGTCGAGCCAGATGCGCACCAGCGAGCCGTCGAGCTGGATCTCGCCGATCGGGGTCGCCTGCATCGCCTGCGCCACGAGTCCCGAGACCGCAGCCTCGCTGAGGCCGAGGCTCGCCGCCAGCTCGCGGTCGACGGCGACCTGCACGAGCGGCTGGGCGCCCTCGAGCGAGTCGGTCACCTGCGCCACGCCCTCGATGCCGCTCACGGCGTCGACGACGGATGCGGTGGCCGCCTCGAGCGCGTCGGGCGTCGGGGCCTGCACCTCGACCGAGATGTCGCTGCCGCCGAGACCCGCCGACGAGCCCACGACCACGTCGCCCTCGGCCTCGTCGCCGACCGCGATGATGCGCTCCCGCAGCGCCGGCATGTCGGTGCCCTCGGACGCGATCACCCCGTAGCTGATGCCGCCGCCGCCACCGCCGCCGGTGAACGCCGCGAAGCCGCTCGCGCCCGACGAGACGGTGGCCGAGACGGTCTCGACCCCGTCGAGCCGCTCGAGGTCGGCCGAGAGCGCCTCGGCGGCCGCCAGCTGGGTGTCGAGCGAAGCGCCGGGCTCGAGCTCCTGCGACACCTGCACGGTGGTCTGGCCGTCGTCGCCGAGGAAGTTCGTCGCCATGAGGGGCAGCGCCGCACCGCTCGCCGCGAGGATCGCGACGGCGCCGCCGAGCACCAGCCATGGCTTGCGCAGCGTCGCCAGCAGGATCGGCCGGTACCCCTGGCGCAGCCGGTCGCGCCGCTCGGGCGCCTCCTGCTGCGGGGCGGGCGCGGCGCTGATGGGGTCGGGGGCGGATGCCCTGCGTCGCCCGAGCAGACGGGCGCGCGTCGGTCGCGGCTCGGCCCCGGCCGCTGCCGCAGCCTCGCGCGCAGCGGCCGCCTCCTCTGCCGCCACCGCCTCCTTCGGCCGCTTGAGCAGCCAGGAGGCGAGCACGGGCACGATCGTGAGCGACACGATGAGCGACGCGGCGAGCGCGATCGTGACCGTCAGCGCGAACGGCCGGAACAGCTCGCCGGTGATGTCGCTGACGAAGGCGAGCGGCAGGAAGACGATGACGGTCGTGAGCGTCGACGCGGTGATCGCGCCCGCGACCTCGCGCACCGCATCCACGATCGCCTTCGAGCGCGAGGCCTGGAACATCAGGTGCCGCTTGATGTTCTCGATCACCACGATCGAGTCGTCGACGACGCGGCCGATCGAGATGGTGAGCGCGCCGAGCGTGAGCACGTTGAGCGAGTAGCCCGCGCCCCACATGCCGATGAAGGTCATCAGCACCGAGATCGGGATGGAGACGGCGGTGACCAGCGTCGAGCGCAGCGACCACAGGAAGACGAGGATCACGAGCACGGCGAAGACGAGGCCCAGCACGCCCTCGACCGCGAGCGCCTCGATCGAGTGCTCGATGTAGGGCGCCTGGTCGAGCACCGTGGTGAAGGTGACGCCATCGCCGAGCTCTGCCTGGATGCTCGGCAGCAGATCCTGCACCGCGTGCGAGACGTCGACGGTGTTCGATGCCTGCGTCTTCGTGATCGACAGGATGATCGCCGGCTCGCCGTCGACCAGCGCGATCGATGCGGCCGGGTCCTCGGTCAGGGCCACCTCGGCGACGTCGGCGATGCGCAGGTCGCCCGTCAGCGGCAGGCCCGCCACGTCGTCGACCGAGCCGAGCCGCTCGCCGATCTGCACGCTGAGGGTCTGGTCGCCGTCGTCGACGGTGCCGCCGGGCAGCAGCTGCCCGTGCTCGTCGATCGCGTCGGAGACGTCGATGCGCGAGAGCCCGTTGGCCGCGAGCACCGCGTCGTCGGGGCTGATGGTGATGCGCTGGCCCGGCGCGCCCTGCAGCTGCACGGCGCGCACGCCGTCGGTGCGCTCGAGCTGCGGCACCGCGATCGTCTCGATGCGGTCGACGAGCGCCGACTGCTCGCCCGGGCCCGAGATGGCGATGCGCAGCACGGGGAAGTCGGCGATCGAGCCGGTCAGCACCGTCGGCTCGGCGCCCTCGGGCAGCTGGCCGAGGGTGCGGTTGACGGCCTGCTGCACCCGCTGCTCGGTGGTCGGGATGTTGATGCCGTAGGTGAACTCGGCGAACACCACGCTCGACGATGTCGACGAGGTGCCGCTCGTGCCCTCGAGGCCCGGCACCGACTGGATCGCCCGCTCGATGGGGCCGGTGATGTCCTCGCTGACGATCTCGGGGCTGGCGCCCGGCAGCGTCGTGGTGACCACGACGGCGGGCAGCTCGAGCTCGGGCGTCAGCTCGGTCTTCAGGCTCGACAGCGCGACACCGCCGAAGATGGCGATGCAGATGGTGGCGAGCGCGACGAGCGCTCGGTTCTTCAGGCTGGCGAGCGAGAGCAGGTGCACCCCCGCATCCTGCCATTCCCGGGCTATGCCCTGCCCCTGCGCGAGCGATGGGACGAGGCGGGCGCCGACCCGCCGGAGCATGCCCCGGCGGGCACCGCGGGCGCCGCTACCGCCGCCCGTCGGCGAGCGCCCGCATCGCGTCGCGCACGTACGCGGCGCCCTCCGCGCCGCCGTAGGCGGCGGCGAACCGCTCGTCGGCGACGTACATGTCGCCGAGCCCGGCGAACATGTCGAGGTCGGGCTCGCTCGTCTGCCAGCTGGCGCCGATCCAGCGGTAGTGCCGCTCGGCGAGCGCCTGCACGGTGGGGCCGTCGACCGGCTCGCCCGCCGCCCTGGCTGCGGCGTAGCCCGCCACCAGCCGCTCGTGCTCCTGCTGGAACCCGCGCCTGTCGTCCTCCGACATGCGCTTCCACCAGTCCTGGCCGCGCTTCCAGGCGTCGGCGCCCCAGCGCTCGGTGACCTCCTGCTCGTACTGGCCCTGATCGAACCCGTCGAGCGCTTCCTCCGCCGTCATGGCGTCTCCTCCCTCTCGTGCCCGCAGCGTCTGCTCGACGGCGCGGATCTGCCTCTGGATGCGGTCGGCCTCGCGCTCGAGGTCGACCAGGTGCGCGCCGAGCGCCTCCTCGTCGGAGGCGCGCTCGAGGCTGTCGGCGATCGCGGGGATCCCGACGCCCAGCCCGCGCAGCAGCAGGATCCGCTGCAGGCGCGAGAGCGACGTCTCGTCGTACCAGCGCATCCCGCCAGCGTCGGTGCGGGCAGGATGCAGGATCCCGACGGCGTCGTAGTGCCGCAGCGTGCGGCTCGAGACCCCGGCGAGCTTCGCGATGCGCTGGATCGACCACTCCATGCGCCTCACGCTAGACGTTGACGCAGCGTCAACGTCAAGCCCTCTCTGCGGCTCCGCCTACGCTGGCGTCGTGCAGCTCCTCGCCTCCGCCGTGGCCGTCGCCCTCGGCGGCGCGCTCGGCAGCCTGGCGCGCGCGCTGCTCGAGGCGTCGATCGCCCACGGCTGGGCGCTGCTGCTGGTGAACGCGCTGGGCTCCTTCGCGCTCGGGCTCTCGACCGCGGCGCTCGCGGGCGCTCCCGCGTGGCTGCGGCACGGCATCGGCGCAGGCCTGCTGGGCGGCTTCACCACCTTCAGCGCGGTCGCGCTCGCGAGCGCGATCGCGGGCGCCGGGGGCAGCGCCATGCTGCTGATCCCGGCGCTGCCCGGCATCGCGCTCGCGCTCGGCATGCTCGCCGCAGGCCTGCTGGCGGCATGGGCGGGCCTGCACGCCGGTCGCGCGCTGGCCAGGAAGCGCTCCGCATGACCGCGCTCGAGCTGCTCGGCATCGCGGCTGCGGGCGGGCTCGGCGCTGTCGTGCGCTTCCTGACCGGCGCCCTCGCCCGACGGCGGCCGGAGCGGGCGACGATCGCGGTCAACCTCGTCGCGAGCCTGCTGGCCGGCCTGCTGACGAGCCTGCTGATCGTCGACGAGTCGTGGCGCGCGATCCTGGTGACCGGCTTCTGCGGCGGGCTCTCCACCTACTCGGCGTTCGCGGTGCAGGCGGTCGAGCAGCTCGAGCGCCGCCGCGGCGGCAGCGCGGCCCTGGACGTCGCCGTCACCGTCGTCGGCGGCGCGATCGCCGCATCCGCCGGCCTGCTGCTCGGCGCGCTGCTCGTGCCTGCCGTCGCCGCCTGAGGAGCCGGACCCTATCCCCAGTCATGGCGGGGACACAGCCGCCAAGCACCGTCGATGCTAGGATGGAGGTTGGACTTATATCGCAGTTCTCACACCGTTCGCCGACCGTTCAGGTCGGCGCCGTCCGCAAGGGGGGTCCAGCATGGGTCGTGGTCGCCAGAAGGCCAAGCACACGAAGCTGGCACGTGAGCTGAAGTCATTCAGCCCGAACATCAACTACTCCGTGCTCCAGCAGGAGCTCGGGAGTGCCCCCGCCAACGACGAGCTCGTCGACAAGTGGGCCGACTACGCCGAGTACGAGACCGACGGCGACAGTGACGACGACTACGCAGACGACGTCCCGCAGGGGCGCAGCGCCTGATCCGGGGCGCGACCGACGCGAGTCGAGCCGTCGTGCTCGACTCCGATGCATGAGGCGAAGGAGCCGACCGTGACCTCCCACGCCATCACCAACGGCAAGCGGCAGGAGCCGGTCGAGATCGGCAGCCACGCCACCGCGACCGCGCCCGTCTTCGAGTCGCTGTCGGTGCTCGACCTGTTCAAGATCGGCATCGGACCGTCGTCGTCGCACACCGTCGGCCCGATGCGGGCCGCGCTCGACTTCGTGCACCAGGCGGATGCGTCGGGTCGCTTCGACGAGATCGTGCGGCTCCGCGTCGACCTCCTGGGCAGCCTCGGCGCGACCGGCTCCGGGCACGGGACCGACACCGCGATCATGCTCGGACTCTCCGGCCTCGCGCCCGACACGGTCGAGACCCCGCAGATCACCGCGACCCTGCAGGAGATCCGCTCGGCGGGCGAGCTGCGGCTCGGAGGCCGCCTCGCCGTGCCGTTCGACGAGGCGAAGGTGTTCGTCTTCCGGCCGCTCACCGTGCGCCGCGAGCACCCGAACGCCCTGCGCATCACCGCCTTCGACGCATCCGATGCCGAGATCGCCAGCGCGGGGTACTACTCGATCGGCGGCGGCTTCGTCATGCGCCACGACGAGGGCGACGTGCTCTCCCCCGTGCCCGAGCCCGCGCAGCAGCTGCACCCCGTGCCCTACCCGTTCACGCACGGCGACGAGCTCGTCGCGCTCTGCCGCGAGAGCGGCCTGTCGGTGCACGAGCTGATGCTCGCGAACGAGGGCGCCTGGCGCCCGCGCGAGCAGACGATCGCCCAGCTCGAGCGCATCTGGGAGGTCATGCAGGAGTGCGTGGCCCACGGCATCGAGGTCGACGGCATCCTGCCCGGCGGTCTCGACGTGAAGCGGCGGTCGAAGGACTGGCACGCCAAGCTGCTCGAGCGCGACGCGAGCCCGAAGTCGGGCCGCCCCGACCTGCTCGAGGGCATGGAGTGGGTGAACCTCTACGCGCTCGCGGTGAACGAGGAGAACGCCGCCGGCGCCCGGGTCGTCACCGCGCCCACGAACGGCGCCGCCGGCATCATCCCCGCCGTCATGCACTACGCCGACCGGTTCGCGAACTGCGTCGACGACGAGGTGTCGTGGCAGGTGCGGTTCCTGCTGGTGGCCGGCGCGATCGGCATCATCATCAAGTCGAACGCCTCGATCTCGGGCGCGGAGGTCGGGTGCCAGGGCGAGGTGGGCTCCGCCTGCGCGATGGCCGCGGCCGGCTTCGCCGCCGTGCTGGGCGCGACCCCCGAGCAGATCGAGAACGCCGCCGAGATCGGCATCGAGCACAACCTCGGCCTCACCTGCGACCCCATCAAGGGCCTCGTGCAGATTCCCTGCATCGAGCGCAACGCCATGGCGAGCGTCAAGGCGATCAACGCCGCCCGCATGTCGAAGCAGGGCGACGGCACCCACTACGTCTCGCTCGACACCGCGGTCGAGACGATGCGTCGCACCGGCGCCGACATGAGCGACAAGTACAAGGAGACCGCCCTCGGCGGGCTGGCGGTGGCCTTCATCGAGTGCTGAGGGCTGGTCGCCGCGAGCGCGGCGTGCCACAGTCGTGCCATGACGACACGACGAGGTGGTGACGAGATGCGTCGACGGCTGGAGGACCCCGCGATGCGCGGGGCCGTGGCGGCCGCCGTGGTCTGGAGCCTGGCCTGGAAGGGCGCCTCGCTCTGGCGCGCGTCGCAGGATCGCAGCAAGCCCTGGTTCGTGACGCTGCTGGCCACGAACACGCTCGGGCTGCTCGACGCCGTCTACCTCTTCGGCGTCTCGCCGGCGCGCCGCCGGTCTGCGGACGACGCCCGCTGACACTGCGAAGGGCCCGCCGGTGGCGGGCCCTTCGCAGTGCACCGGGTCGCTCGTCGCGGGAGCGGTCAGTCAGACTGCTCGGTCAGAGCCGGCGGACTGCTCGGTCAGAGCTGGCCGGACTCCGAGAACGCGGCGAGCGCGATCACCGTGAAGACGATCGGCCAGAAGATGAAGGCCCAGATGAAGCCGAGGACGGAGAGCACGAGGCCCCAGATCGCCATCGTCTTCGCGGCGGGCTCCTTCGCGAGGCCGATGCCGGCCAGCACGGCGCCGGCGATCGAGTTCACGAAGATCGGGATGACGATGCCCGAGATGCCGAGGATGAGGCCCCACATCGAGAGCGTCTTCTTCGTCGATGCGGGTGCTGCGGCGTAGCCGCCGTACTGGGTGCTGGCGGTCTCGTAGGGCTGGTAGCCGCCCTGCTGGGCGGGCTGCTCGGGGGGTGTGTAGGTCATGGTCTTCCTCGCGGTGCGTGGTGGTGGCGGGACGGCGCGCGCGGCGCCGCGTCCAGCGTACGGCCGCGCGGTGCTCGGCGACCGAGCGAATGCCTTTCAGCTAGACGAATCCCATGCCGAGGAAGATGGCGCCCAGGGCGCCGAGGAAGGGCAGCACGTAGAAGAGCGCGATCCAGACGATGCCGAGCCCCGAGGTGATGAGTCCCGTGATCGCCATCGCCCGCCCTGCCGGCTCGCGGCGCAGCGCGAGGAAGCCGAAGACGATGCCGATCAGCGGCACGACCACCAGCGTCCAGGCGAACACGGCCGAGCAGATGCCGAGCACCAGCGCGGTGATGGAGAGCCCGCGCTGCGGCGGCGGAGCGTAGGCGTAGACCGGCGCGCGATAGACCGGCACGCCGTACGGCATCTGGCCGCCGACCTGCGCGGCGGCGGGGTGGATCAGGGGCGCATCGCGACCCGGGGCGGCACCGGCGGTGAAGCGCGGCGCGGCGTACTGCGTCGGCGGGTACGTCGGTGCGGACTGCCGCGGCGACTGCTGCGGCTGCGGCCACGCGTACGACTGCGGCTGCTGCGGGGGCGGCGCCTGTCGGTCAGCGGGGCCCATCGACGACGGAGCGGTCCGCGGCGTGCGCTCCGAGACCGAGCCCTCGCGCTCCTGGCTCGGGGACGGGTCGCGCGGTCGGAAGCGGTCGGCTTCTCCGGCCATCCGCATCCCCTCTCCCCGATCGTCGCTCCGCTGCTCCTCGGCGAGCGGCGCATGCGCGTACGCCTCACCGGCGCGCGGTTGCTTCGTGGTTGTCGACCGCAACGGTACGCCTGCGCAGTCGCCTGCACCTGTGCGTGACCTGCACTTCCGGTGGATGTTGTCAGATACCCACCGAGGGCGCTGCGCTCGCGCGCGACCGCTCAGCGATAGCTGCCGCTGAGCCTCACTGCGCCGCCGTCGACGCCCTTGGCGCCCTGCACCCAGCCCGCCGCCCGCAGGTCGCCCACGGGCGCTCCCTCGACCACGCCGACGGTGGCCGCGGCGATGCCGGCCGCCTCCGAAGCCCGGATGACCGCATCCGCATCGGCCTGGTCGACGACGACCAGCATGCCGAGCCCCAGGTTCCAGGTGCCCTCCGCCTCGGTCAGCGGGAAGGCCCCCAGCTGCGCGAGCGCGTCGAACACGCTCGGCACCTGCCAGCCGGCGCGATCGATCTCGACCGCGAGCTGCGGCGGCAGCACGCGCGCGAGGTTCGCGGCGATGCCGCCGCCGGTGACGTGCGAGATCGAGCGGATGCCGAGCCCCTGCTCGAGCATGCCCAGCAGCGGCAGCGTGTAGAGGCGAGTGGGCTCGAGCAGCACCTCGGCCGCGACGCCGCCCAGCTCGTCGACGCGATCGGTGAGCCCGATGCCGCGCTCGGCGAGGATGTGGCGCACGAGGCTGAAGCCGTTCGAGTGCAGGCCCGAGGATGCCAGGGCGACCACGCGGTCACCGGCGCCGACCCGCTCGGCGCCCAGCACCGCATCCGCCTCGACGATGCCCACCGCGGCGCCCGCCACGTCGTAGTCGTCGGGCTCCATCACGCCCGGGTGCTCCGCCGTCTCGCCGCCCACGAGCGCCGTGCCGGTGGCCTCGCAGGCCTGGGCGATGCCGCGCACGATGTCGGCGATGCGCTCGGGCACCACCCGGCCGCAGGCGATGTAGTCGGTCATGAACAGCGGCTTGGCGCCGACCACGACGATGTCGTCGACGACCATGCCCACGAGGTCCTGGCCGATGGTGTCGTGCTTGTCGATGGCCTGCGCGAGCGCGATCTTCGTGCCGACGCCGTCGGTCGAGGTGGCCAGCAGCGGCTTCGCGTAGGAGCCCGCGGCCGAGAGGTCGAACAGGCCGGCGAAGCCGCCCACGCCGCCCAGCACGCCGGGTCCGTGGGTGCGCGAGACGGCGGCCTTCATGAGCTCGACCGCGCGGTCGCCCGCCTCGGTGTCGACGCCGGCGGAGGCATACGGATCGGTCATGCCCCCAGGGTACTCAACGTGCTGGGTGCGGCTTCGCCGCATGGGGTGCGCCGTAGCAGCACCTGGCACGTCGGGATCGGGTGGCAGGATGGGGCCCGGCACACCCACCACCCGTCGATGGAGACGTCCATGCATGCACTCGTGACCCGAGGCAAGCCAGGGCTCGAGCTGATCGAGAT
The DNA here is from genome assembly GCF_030758955.1 of Agrococcus beijingensis. Taxonomy (NCBI): domain Bacteria; kingdom Bacillati; phylum Actinomycetota; class Actinomycetes; order Micrococcales; family Microbacteriaceae; genus Agrococcus; species Agrococcus beijingensis. The sequence goes on from NZ_CP132360.1 coordinate 687,366, forward strand.
CCCCGAGCCCGAGACCCCCGCAGGCCACGTGAAGGTGCGCGTGCTGCGCGCCGGCATCTGCGGCACCGACCTGCACATCGACGCGTGGGATGCGTGGGCGCAGTCGGCGGTCACGCCCGGCCTGACGGTGGGGCACGAGTTCTGCGGCGAGATCGTCGAGGTCGGCGAGGGCGTGACCGACTTCGCGGTCGGGCAGCTGATGAGCGGCGAGGGCCACGTCGTCTGCGGCCACTGCCGCAACTGCCGCGCCGGCCGGCGGCACCTGTGCATCCGCACCTCGAACCTCGGCGTGCAGCGCGACGGCTGCTTCGCCGAGCTCGTGGTGCTGCCGGCCGCGAACGTCTGGGTGCACCCGGGGCTCACGGCAGCGTCGGCGACGCCGGCGCAGCTCGACGTCTTCGGCATCTACGACCCGTTCGGCAACGCCGTGCACACGGCGCTCAAGTTCCCCGTCATCGGCGAGGACGTGCTGGTCACCGGCGCCGGCCCCATCGGGCTGATGGCCGCGATGGTCGCGCGGCACGCGGGTGCCCGGCACATCGTCGTCACCGACATCGCCGAGCCGCGCCTCGAGCTCGCCCGCACCCTCGGGTTCCGCGCGCTCAACCCGAGGGACGCATCCATCGGCGACGTGCAGCGCGAGCTCGGCATGCAGGAGGGCTTCGACGTCGCGCTCGAGATGTCGGGCTCCCCCACCGCGCTCGTCGGCATCATCGAGAACCTCAACTTCGGCGGCCGCATCGCGATGCTCGGCCTGCCGTCGGCGCCGATCGAGGTCGACTTCGGCAAGGTCGTCTCGCACATGCTGACGATCCAGGGCATCTACGGCCGCGAGATGTTCGAGACCTGGTACGCGATGAGCGCCATGGCGCAGACCGGCCTCGACGTGCTGCCCGTCATCACCGACCGCTTCGCCTTCGGCGACTGGGAGGCCGCCTTCGACCGCGCCCGCTCGGGCTCGGCGGGCAAGGTGATCCTCGACTTCACCGACGACCGCGCCGACGGCGCCGACAGCCAGGGAGCCTGACCATGTACTCCGTCCGCGACGCCATCAGCGCAGAGCTCGCCGAGATCGAGGCCGCCGGCCTCACCAAGCGCGAGCGGGCCATCGACTCGCCGCAGGCCGCGACCGTCGTCGCCGGCGGCGAGCGGGTGCTCAACTTCTGCGCCAACAACTACCTCGGCCTCGCCGACGACCCGCGCATCGTCGAGGCGGCGAAGGCCGCGCTCGACGAGTGGGGGTTCGGGATGGCCTCGGTGCGGTTCATCTGCGGCACCCAGACCCAGCACCTCGAGCTCGAGGCGCGACTGGCGTCGTTCCTCGGGCAGGAGGCGTGCATCCTCTACTCCTCGTGCTTCGACGCGAACGGCGGGCTCTTCGAGACGCTGCTGAGCGCCGAGGACGCGGTGATCTCGGATGCCCTGAACCACGCCTCGATCATCGACGGCATCCGCCTGTCGAAGGCCGCCCGCCACCGCTACGCGAACCGTGACATGGGCGAGCTCGAGGCGCGGCTGCAGGAGGCCGCCGGCGCGCGCCGCCGGCTGATCGTCACCGACGGGGTCTTCTCGATGGACGGCTACCTCGCCCCGCTCGAGGCGATCTGCGACCTCGCCGAGCGCTACGACGCGATGGTGATGGTCGACGACTCGCACGCGGTCGGCTTCACGGGGCCCTCGGGCGCCGGCACCCCCGAGCTCGCCGGCGTGCAGGACCGCGTCGACATCATCTCGGGCACGCTCGGCAAGGCGCTCGGCGGCGCCTCCGGCGGCTACATCGCGGCGCGCGCCGAGATCGTCGACCTGCTGCGGCAGCGGTCGCGGCCCTACCTGTTCTCGAACGCGCTGGCGCCGTCGGTGGTGGCCGGCTCGCTCGCGGCGCTCGACCTCGTCGAGGGCGCGGGCGAGCTGCGCGAGCAGCTGCGCGACAACACCGCGCGCTTCCGCGCCGGCATGGAGGCCGCGGGCTTCGAGCTGCTGCCGGGCGAGCACCCGATCACGGCGGTCATGTTCCACGATGCGCGGCTGGCGTCGCAGATGGCGGATGCGATGCTCGAGGAGGGCGTCTACGTCACCGCCTTCTCGTTCCCCGTCGTGCCCCGCGGCGAGGCGCGCATCCGGGTGCAGCTGTCGGCCGCTCACTCGAGCGAGGACGTCGACCGCGCGGTGGCGGCGTTCGCCGCCGCCCGCGAGCGCGTCGCCGCCTGAGCCCGCTCCCCGCTTCGCACAACGCAAGCCCGCGGCACCCGTTCCGCGGCCCTTGCGACGACGCAAGCCCGCGAGCCGCTGATCGCGGTTCGCGGGCTTGCGTTGTGCCGAAGGGGGTACGGCTAGAAGACCGGCTTGCCGCCCGTCACGCCGAGCACGGTGCCGGAGACGTAGCTCGCCTCGTCGCTCGCCAGATAGACGAACGCGGTCGCGACCTCGATCGGCTGACCCGGGCGGCCGAGCGGCGCGTTCATGCCGAAGTCCTTCACGCTGGGCTTCGTCGACGGCTGCAGCGGGGTCCAGATCGGGCCGGGCGCGACGGCGTTCACGCGGATGCCGCGCTCGCCGACCTGTGCGGCCAGGTTCACGGTGAAGTTGTTGATCGCCGCCTTCGTCGAGGCGTAGTCGAGCAGCGTCTCGGAGGGCTCGAAGGCCTGGATCGACGAGCAGTTGACGATGGCCGAGCCCTCGCCGAGGTGCGGCAGCACGGCCTTGGTGAGGTTGAACATCGCGAAGATGTTCGTCTCGAAGGTCTGCCGCAGCTGCTCGTCGGAGATCTTGTCGAGCCCGTCCTGTGCCATTTGGTAGCCGGAGTTGTTGACGAGGATGTCGAGGCCGCCGAGCCCCTCGACGGCCTTCTGGCAGAGCTCGATGTTGGCCTGCTCGGTGCGCTGGTCGCACGGCACGGCGACGCACTTGCGGCCCGCGGCCTCGACCTGGCGGCAGGTCTCGTCGGCGTCCTGCTGCTCCTGGGGCAGGTAGGCGATCGCGACATCGGCGCCCTCCTTGGCGAAGGCGATCGCGGTCGCGCGGCCGATGCCGGAGTCGCCGCCGGTGATGAGCGCGCGCTTGCCCTCGAGCCGGCCGCGGCCGGTGTAGCTCGTCTCGCCGTGATCGGGCACGGGCTCGAGCTCGTCGGTGCGCCCGGGCCAGTCCTGCGACTGCTCGGGCAGATGCTTGATGGATTCGGTGTCGACGTTCATGCACCCCACTGTGCTCGCGCTGGCTGAGCATCCGGTGGGCGACCGCACGCATCCGCCTGGATGCCATCCATCGCCGAGCGGCACGCCGGCGGCACGCACCGCTCGATAGGCTGGGATCCTTCCCCCGCGACAGAAGGAGCTCGCCTGTGTGCGGCATCGTCGGCATCGTCTCCGACTCGAGCGTCAACCAGCAGGTCTACGACGCACTCGCGCTGCTCCAGCACCGCGGGCAGGACTCCACCGGCATCGCGACCGTCGAGGGGCGCTCGATCCACGTGCGCAAGGCGAAGGGCCAGGTGCGCGAGGCGTTCCGCACCCGCGACATGCGCGCGCTGCTCGGCAACACCGGCCTCGGCCACGTGCGCTACGCCACCCGCGGCGAGGCGGCCAACGAGCTCGAGGCGCAGCCGTTCTACGTGAACGCGCCCTACGGCATCGTGCTGGTCCACAACGGCAACCTGACCAACACGCGCGAGCTCGAGCAGGAGCTCGCGACCCGCGATCACCGCCACGTGAACACCGGCTCCGACACCGAGATGCTCGTGAACGTGCTCGGCAGCGAGCTGCAGTCGCTCGTCGGCTCGGGCGGCCTCGACGTCGACCAGCTGTTCGCCGCTGTGCGCCGCACCCACGAGCGCGTCGAGGGCTCCTACGGCGTCATCGCGCTGATCGCCGGGCACGGCCTGCTCGCCTTCCGCGACCCCTTCGGCATCCGCCCGCTCGTGCTCGGCTCGCGCACCAGCGCCGCCGGCCAGACCGAGTGGATGGTCGCCAGCGAGTCGGTCGCCCTCACCGGCTCGGGCTTCACGCTCGAGCGCGACGTCGCACCGGGCGAGGCGGTCTTCATCGCTCTCGACGGTGCGATGACCAGCGCCCAGACGCACGACTCCCCCGTGCTGCTGCCCTGCGCGTTCGAGTACGTCTACCTCGCCCGCCCTGACTCGGTGATGAACGGCATCAACGTCTACGAGTCGCGCCTGCGCATGGGCGAGATGCTCGCCGACACCATCGCGAAGTACACGCCCTCCGGCGCGATCGACGTGGTCATGCCCATCCCCGACTCGTCGCGCCCGGCCGCGATGGAGGTCGCGCGCCGGCTCGGCATCGAGTACCGCGAGGGCTTCTACAAGAACCGCTACGTCGGCCGCACCTTCATCATGCCCGGGCAGCAGGAGCGCAAGAAGTCGGTGAAGCAGAAGCTGAACGCGCTAGAGAGCGAGTTCCGCGGCAAGAACGTGCTCGTCGTCGACGACTCGATCGTGCGCGGCACCACCAGCCGCGAGATCGTCGAGATGATGCGCTCGGTGGGCACCAGCTCGGTCACCTTCACGTCGGCAGCCCCGCCGGTGCGGTACCCGCACGTGTACGGCATCAACATGCCGTCGCGCGCCGAGCTGATCGCCTCGGGCCGCTCCATCCCGCAGGTGAACGAGGCGCTCGGCAGCGACTTCCTCGTCTACCAGGAGGTCGCCGACCTGCAGCGGGCCATCATCGGCGGCACCGACATCCAGGGGCTCGACCTCTCGTGCTTCACCGGCGAGTACGTGACCGGCACGGTCACCGACGAGTACCTGCAGTGGGTCGAGCAGACGCAGCTCAGCTAGGCTCGCCGACCGCCTGACGCGACCGGCTCGGCGCCCACGCGCCGAGCGCGGCGACCAGGCAGGCGATGGCCGCGCCGAGCACGACGTCGGGCACCGGCACCGCGGCGAGCAGCAGCGCGGCGACCGCGGCCCCGGCGGCACCGGCGAGCGCGAGGATCGCGGGCACGGCGGGCGCGGGCCGCACCTGCGCGCGGCGGCCGAGCTCGATGAGGGCGACGGATGCCGCCAGCGCGATCCCGAGGACGCTCGCGGTC
>NZ_CP132360.1:992613-1219626 GCF_030758955.1 Agrococcus beijingensis
GCCGTAGGCGTGCCCATCGAGCGTGAAGCCGCCGTTCGCCGCGTAGACCATGTCGTTGAGCCCGGCGATCGGGTCGATGAGCTGCACGTCGAAGCCCTGGGCCAGGTAGGCCTGGTGGAGCGTCTCCCACTGCTGCACGGCGAGGTCGGTGCTCGTCGGCAGGTCGGGGTTCATCCAGGGGTTGATGCGGTAGGTGACCGCGAAGTGGTCGGGACGGCACATCAGCACCGTCTTGGGGACGGCGGTGCGCGGCACGGGCGCGGACGCGCGGGTGTCGGTCATCTCAGGCTGCATGCTTCCAGGGTCGCAACGGATGCACGCAAGTGCCAGGGCGGGTGCGCATGTTTCTTGCGATCTGCAGGCAATCGGCTGTACTTTCGTGCATATGGATCGGATCGACCACGGCATCATCGATCAGTTGCGCCTGAACGCGCGCGCTGGCTACGCCGACATCGGCGCCGAGGTGGGCCTCTCCGCCTCCGCCGTGAAGCGGCGCATCGACCGGCTGGTCGCCGACGGCGTCATCCGCGGCTTCACGGTGCAGGTCGACCCGGCAGTCGAGGGCCTCGCCACCGAGGCCTACGTCGAGCTGTTCTGCCGCGGCACCGTCTCGCCCACCGACCTCAAGCGCATCCTCGCCGGCGTGCCCGAGATCGTCGAGGCCGGCACCGTCACCGGCGAGGCCGATGCGATCGTCATCATGCGGGCGCGCGACGTGATCGCCCTCGAGGAGGCGCTCGAGAAGGTGCGCGCCGCCGCCACCGTCGACCACACGCGCTCGGCGATCGTGCTCTCGAAGCTCATCACGCGCAACGCGGGGTAGCCAGCCGACCGGTGCTGCGAGGCGCCCGCTGCGTCGTCGCCGTCGAGGCGGGTGATCACGCTGCTCGCGGACCGAAGCGCACCGACTCGGCGAGCTCGACGGCCGGGTCGAACAGCCGGGCTGCGACGCGGATGTCCATGTCGAGGATCTCGATGACGACGATCGTGCCGTCGAGCTCGCCGAGCACCCGCAGCACCGCCGCCGCCGCGCCCTGCTCGTCGCCGGGGATGGGCCAGAGCGCGGCGGTGCGCACGAGCCGCGCGAAGACGGACGACGTCAGCTCCTCCGACCGCTGGAAGACGGCTCCCTCGTAGCCGTCGGTCGCCCACGACTCGATCTGCTCGGTCCAATCGGGCTCTGCAGGCTCGGCATAGGCGTGCACCACGCGCGAGACGTCGGGCTCGACCGGCAGATGCCAGAAGCGGGCGATGGCACCCGCGAGCGGCGGCGCGGTCGACGCGACGACGAGCGCCGTGTGCTCGAGATCCGCTCGCTGCAGCTCAGACAGCTGCCAGAAGGGCGCAAGATCGGCAACCACGCCCGCCGCCCACGCAGCCGGCGTCGCCCAGTCGGGAGCGGGGAACGCCATGGGCACCGGCACCCACCGGTCGACATCCGCCTCGAAGCGGGCCTCGCCGGGGTTCAGCTCCACCGGAACGTCTCCACGATCGCGTCGGCCAGCTCGACCATGGCCGACGTGACGGCCTCGGTCTCGTCGGTTCCCAGGTGCAGGATGCCCGCGGTGAGCAGGACCCCCGCGGACGGCTGCTCGCCGGGCTCTGGGTACACGTAGGAGACGGAGCGCGACCGCACGCCCTCGCCGGTGGTCGTGCTGTCACGCTCTCGCGCCCAGCGCAGCACGGAGCCGTGCGGCATGTCGATCCTCAGCACCTCCGCGCCCGCCCGGGCGCGGACGTCGCTCTCGAGCGACCGCCCCGCCGGAGCGCGCCAGCGCGATGCGACGATCGACATCGGCATGCCGGAGTCGGTGCTGGACTCCTCCCCGGGCAGGTACAGCGCGACGCCCCGCGAGCGCCGAAGGCCGTCGAACTGCTCGATCGCCTTCCGCCGCAGCGCCACGGCGAGGTCGGGCCGCCCTGCCGCCTTCGCGCGCGCCGCGACGTCGGCCAGCAGCGCTGCTTTGCCGCCGTCGTCGACCGCGAAGTGCCGCCAGCCCGGCGGGAAGGCGATGCGGAAGCCGCGCGGGCGGTCGCCCAGGAGCTCCTCGCGGAGCGACGGTGCGCTCACGAGACGGGCCCACGGCTGCGCGCCGTCAGCGCGATGCGAGCACCGAGGAGCACCACCGTGATCACCTGCGGGAGGGCCGCGATCCAGTGCGCTGCGAGCCCTTCCTCAGAGGCGTACGCGCCTGCCAGCAAGAACGGGAGGCCCACGAGCAGCAGGAGCGTGAGGATCAGCAGGTGCACGAGCACCGGCAGCTCGGCGTAGGCGCGGCGGCGACGCGACAGGGCGGCTGCAGCGACGACTGCCGCGACGCCCAGCGCGATGGTGACCCACGCGGGTATCGGCAGCACCGGCCACTCGAGCAGCGGCTCCCAGCGCGGCCATTCGGCGTGCTGGAACTTGCCTCCAGCGAGCAGCCCCATCAGGAAGACCCAGCCGAACTGCGCTGCCGCGAGCATGGTGATCAGCAGGAATGCGCGCTCCGGCCGCGAGCGAGGCACGACCGGCGTCGGTGCGATGCTCATAGCTGCGGCACGAGGTCGGGTGACGGCTGCCACCACGCGAGGGTCAGTCCCGCGCCCGTGCCGGCCGTGCCGACGCCCCAGGCGACACCGTTAGCGAGCTGCCCGGCGACCGACGGCGTGACCCTGCCGATCATGTCGTCGATGGAGGAGACGACCGACGGATGCTGCCCGAGGTTCGCGCGGGCCGTCTGCAGGAAGTGCAGCGAGCGTCCCGTGCCGGCGCCGCCGAACCGGATCGAGTCCATCATGGTCGAGGCGAGCCCCGAGGGGGCGAAGTGGCCGGGACGCGGCGTCGCAGCACGCGCCTGCGACCAGGCGCCCACGCGATTGCTGAGCGGCCGATGCCAGGTGAACGGGTTCAGCGTCGGCCCGCGCATGCCGCCCCGGATCGCCTCCCGGGCCACGGAGCGCGTCGAGCCGACCACCGCGCCGAAGCGCGGCGCGGTCTTGCTGACCACGCGCGCGATCGCCCCGCCGGCGCCGAGCGTCAGCACGGAGAAGATGGCGAGCCCCAGGTCGAGCAGGGTGGTCCTGCCGGTGCTGTACTGCGCGATCTTGCCGACGAGCATGACGAGCGAGCCGATGATCACGAGCGCCATGATGACGGCGGCGATCGGACCCGAGATGAACAGCGCGATCACCGCCAACCCGGCGACGACCCAGCCGAGGATGTCGAGGAAGTCCGCGAGCCCTTCCCAGAAGCCGTCGTCGTTGCCGGCGCGCTCGATGGCGCCGTCGATGCCCGAGACGGCATCGTCGTAGGCATCCGACCACGTCGAGAAGGTGGTCTCGAAGGTCTCCCAATGCCGGTCGCGCAGCTGCTTGGCGCTCGCCTCGGCCGCTTCTGCAGCGGCTGCCGCCGCAGCAGCCGCAGATCGCTGCGCGTCGGTCGGGTCGTCCTCCCACGCCCAGACCTGGTTGAGCGAGTCCTGGTTCCCCCGGGCATCCGCCGCCGCATCGATCGCATCGAGGTACTCGCGCTCGGCGGTCTCGACCGAAGCCCTGTTGTCCTCGATCCAGCGCTTCGCGGTGCTCAGCGCAGGGGCATAGGCAGCGAGCGTCTCGCCTGTGCCTCGGTAGCGGGTCGCTGCTCTGACGACCTCAGGCCTCGCCTTGCCTGCGAGCTCGGCGAGCGCATCCGTGCCCTTCGACCGATGCACGCTCGAGTCGGCGATCGCCTGCAGCTCCGCCTCGAGCACGTCGAGGTCTTCGGCCATCGCGATGAAGCTCGCCGCGTCCTCGGCGATCCTGCCCGGATTCCCCTCGAGCTCGCGCAGCTCATAGTTCCGGTTCGGCGAGCGGTAGGCCATCGGGTCAGCCCTCCCCGGCCGAGGCGTCGAGCTCGCTCGCGGTCTCGGCATCCCATCGATCCCACTCCGTGATGATCGTGTCGATCGCACCGTGGATCTCCTGGAGCATCTCGGCGAGGTCCCCGCGCCTGCCGTCCCAGTCCGACTCGAAGTCGCTCACCTTGCGCCGCAGCGCGTCGCGGTCATCGGGGTTCGCGACAGCGCGCTCGAGGTCGTTGTTGAACGAGCTCGCCGTCATGAAGCTGTCGACGGCGTCGCCGAGCGACGTGCGAGCGTTCGACAGCCGCTCGAGGTCGAGCATGATGTCCACGATGGTCCTCTCAGACAGATGATGGGCGCGGCAGAGGGCCGGCGAGCGCTGCGCTCACCGACCCTGCGGGATGCTCAGCTGCCGGCGAGCTGCTCGTCGAGCGACTGGATCGCCTGCATCATGCCGCGCAGCGCCTCGCCCATGTCGGAGATGCCCTCGATGGCCTGCTCGAGGCCCGTCGTCAGCTCCTCGTAGCCCTCACCGAACTTGCCCGACGCGTGCTGCGTCTTGAAGTCCTCGCCCAGCAGGGTGTCGACCTGGCTCTTCAGGTCCTTCAGGACACCCGAGATGTCCTCCCTGCCCGTGTCGAGCTTGCCCGCGACGGACTCCATCTCTGCATACGATGCGCCGAAATCGCTCATGCGATGATCACTCCCTCAAGTGCTTGGTGCTGGCCCGGACCGGGCCGATGCATCCAACGTATGGTGCGCGGCCTGAGCGCGCGATGGGGAGAACTGCCCTGCCAGCAGGGAAGATGAGGGCATGACGGATGCGTGGCGGCCGATCGTCGCGACCCTCGCCGACGAGGCGCGGCGGCTCGCATGGGCGCGCGTCGTGACGGGTGCGGCCGACGGGTCCCCCGTCGCGCTCGCCGGCCTCACCACTCGCGAGCGCCGGGCGCTCGAGGCGCTGGAGCGCGCCGGCCTCGTCACGCTGCGGGGCGGGCTCGCGCTCCCCGCGGATCCCCTGACGCCGCTGCTCGGCCATCGCCCGGCAGCGTCCGGCATCGAGCGCTTCGTGCACCAGGGTCGGATCGCGGCCTGGCCGAAGCGACCCAGCGACCGCGCCGCGCTGCTCGCCTGGGCGGCGGAGCGTGCTGTCGCGCCGGGGGCCGCGGTCAGCGAGCGCGAGGTGACCGAGCGGCTCGCGGCGGTCGCCGACGATCCGGTCGGGCTGCGCCGCGACCTGGTCGACGCCGGGCTGCTCGAGCGGCAGCCCGACGGCAGCGCCTACCGCCTCGGGCAGCATCCGCGGGTCTGAGCGGGCGACGAGCGGCGCCGCCGCCTACCCTGGGGCCATGGGCATCATCACCGTCTCGGCGATCTGCTTCGAGCGCGAGGACGGCCGCGTCCTGACCGTGCGGAAGCGCGGCACCGACGCCTGGATGATGCCCGGCGGCAAGCCCGAGGGCGACGAGACCGCCGCCGAGTGCGCGGTGCGCGAGGTGCTCGAGGAGCTCGGGGTCGAGATCGGGCTCGACCGCATCGAGCACATGGGCGAGTTCGAGACCCGAGCCGCGAACGAGGCCGGCTTCGCGCTGCACGCGAGCGTGTTCCGCACGCGCGACGCGATCGACCCGAAGCCGCTCGCCGAGATCGAGGCGGTGCGCTGGATCGACCCGGCCGTCGGCATCGACGACGAGGCGGAGGCACCGCTCAATCGTGAGCTGGTCTTCCCGCTGCTCGTGGCAGAGCGCGCGGTGGAGCTCTCAGGGCGAAGGCCATTTCTGGCCTTCGCCGCGACCCCCGCGCCGAGCCCCGTCCCGGGGCGAGGGACCGGTGGAGCTCTCAGGGCGAAGGCCATTTCTGGCCTTCGCCGCGACCCCAGCGCCGAGCCCCGTCCCGGGGCGAGGGACCGGTGGAGCTCTCAGGGCGAAGGCCATTTCTGGCCTTCGCCGCGACCCCGGCGCCGAGCCCCGTCCCGGGGCGATCAAGGTCGAGCGGTAGCAACGCAGGTGCAGCTGGCACGGAGCCCTGGCACAGAGAGGGGGCCCGACCAGTGGTCAGGCCCCGCTCGGTGTTTCGGACGAGCCGGCGATGCCGACCCGTGCAATGCCCCGTCCCTGAGGCCACTTGCATTCCGACGCAGAAGCACCAGAACCCTGTCTCGTTAGCCCGATTCCCCTCGCGGGGCCCCAGCCGGGCTGTTCGCCAACGGTAACCCCGACGCCTATGGGTGGTCGATGGGGAGAACTACCCATGTCTGGGAATCAAGCCGGGCGTGTCGCCCGCAGCGCACCCTGTCGCCCGCCGCGCGACGCCGTCAGGCGGTCCCGGTCGGTGTCACCCGACGCGGCACGTAGCCACGCCACGTCTCGCGGTAGTGCCGGTACCCGACCCACATGCCGAGCAGGAACCAGACGATCCCGACGACGACGCCCGCCGCCACTGCCCAGCCGACCGCGCCGCTCGCCGACACGACCAGCGCCCCGACGAAGAAGCCGTAGACGCACGCGTTCACGACGAGGATGAGCAGCATCGAGCTGCCCACGAGGTGGCTGAAGCTGCTGCGCGTGCGCAGGAACGAGTACGTGCGGTCCATCCCGGCGAAGTCGTCGGTCGTCGCCGACAGGAAGAGCTCCTGCACCGCCGGGTCGAGGTCGACGTAGCCGCCACGCAGCCGGTTCATCGCGACGACGTACATCATGTCCTCCTCGCCGACGTTCATCACACGCATCTGCGTCATGAAGCCGACGACGGCGATGAAGGCGAGGATCCCCAGCATCGAGGGCGAGAACCAGCCGGAGTAGGCCGACGCCTGGCCCAGCAGCCCGATCGTCACGAGCCCGGCCGACACCAGCGTCAGGAAGATGGTGATGCGCGTCAGCACCTCGCTCTGCGCGGTGCCGCGGGCGGCCAGCAGCCCCCAGTGCTCGGTCGCGAGGATCTGCGCCCGTCGCGCCAGCGCCGCGTCCGACTCTGCAGGGCGGGGATCCGGGCCGTCGGCCATGGCTGATTGTCCACCCGCGGTGCACGGCGCCACCAGGGCCGACCTGCGCGTTCGGGCGCGCGCGACCCGACGCATCCGCCCCGACGCCCTACTTCTTGGCGCCCTACTGCTTGGCGCCCTACCGCTTGGCGCGAGGGCTGCGCCAGTGCAGCATCCAGTCGCCGGCGATCTCCGCGACGAGCGTCGGCAGCAGGTTGTAGAGGCCGTTGCGAGCGGCGACCAGCACCGAGCTGCGCGTCTCGGTCGTGGTGCGCGCCAGCCGGTGCGAGAGCTGCTTGAAGCGGTCGGTGCGGCGGATGCGCTCGCTGTCGTAGGCGCGCAGGGCCTGCTCGAGCGGGTGGTCCTGCAGGAGGATGCCGAGCGTCGCCGCATCCTCGAGGGTGAGGTTGCCGCCCTGGCCGAGCGTCGGCAGCATCGCGTGCGCCGCATCGCCGACCAGCACGACGCCGGGCCGGTGGAAGCTCTTGAGCGGCGTCGCCAGCCAGTGCAGGTCGCGACGCGTGATCGACGCCTGCGGAGTGGCGGCGATGTGATCGCGCACCTCGGGCGCCCACGTGTCGAAGCGGGTGCGAGCCGCCTCGAGCTCGTCCTTCGCGGTGCGACCCATCCGCGCGTGCGCCATGCCCCACCAGTAGATGCGGCCGCCGTCGATCGGCTCCATGCCGAACTCGGCGCCGCGGCCGACGTACTGCCGCACGCCCGCGGGCGAATCGGCCTCCGCCTGCAGCACGCCGTACCAGCAGGTGGCGCCCGAGTAGTCGGTGGCGGCCTTCGGCCACAGCGCCCGCCGGACGGCGGAGTCGATGCCGTCGGCGCCGACGACGAGGTCGGCCTCGATCGTCTCGAACCGGCTGTCGCGGTCGTCGCGCACGTGCTGCTTCGTGGCGCGCTTCTCGGCCTTCGGGTCGATCGGCTCATCGCCGGGCTCGAGCACCCGCTGGATGCGGCGGCCCAGCCTGATGCCGAGCGCGCGGTCGGCGCGCTGCTGCCGCTCGAGCCGTGCATCGCTCGAGTCGGCGTTCGCGGCGCCGTGCTCGATCGTCACGCTCGGGCGGCCGTGCTCACCATCGGTGACGCCCACGACGCGCATGCCCGTCTCGATCTCGCGCTCGCCGCGCAGGATCTCGTGCAGGCTCTCGCGGTGGATCGCGTGGATCGCGCTCGAGTCGGCGGTGAAGCCCGCCTGCAGCGTCGAGCCCTGGTCGGTGAAGACGCCCTCGGGCAGCGCCCGCACCGCTCGCTCGCGCACCGCATCCCCGAGCCCCAGCTCGTCGAGCGCCTCGAGGCCGTTGGTCGTGATGCTGATGCCGGCGCCCATCGCGCGCACCTTCGGCGCGGCCTCGAGCACGCGCACCTGCCAGCCGGCGTCCTCGAGCGCCCGCGCGGTGGCGAGCCCGGCGATGCCTGCACCGACGATGATGGCGGTCTGCGTCATGGCTCCGAGGCTAACGCCGGTCGCTGTGCGCCCGCACGGCGCGGCGCTCAGTCGTGGTGGGGAGCGTCGTCCTCGCCGGCCTTCTGCGACACCCGCCGATCCCACACCAGCCACTTGTCGTCGATGGCCTGCTCGATGTCGACCCCGGTGGCCTCCGCGAGCGCGAGGAGCATGCCCACCGCATCCGCCAGCTCGAGCGCGAAGCGGCGGTCGATCTCCTCGGGGCTGTGGCCCTTGTCGCGCTGCCGGCCGGTCTTGGCGAGCCACGCCTGCACGAGCTCGCCGACCTCCTCCTGCAGCTTCAGCACCAGCCAGTCGGCGTCGCGCTCGAAGCCGTACACGTCGGCGTAGCGGCGCGAGATCGCATCGATCTGCCGGGCGAGGGCGCGGAGCTCCATGCGGCCCATGCTCGCATGCGGGCGTAGATTCGAGCCTATGGATCAAGCGTTCAACGACCTGCTCGCCCACAACCGGGAGTTCGCCTCGAACTTCGACCTGCAGGGCTTCGACGGTGTGGCGAAGTCGGGCGTCGCGATGGTGACGTGCATGGATTCGCGCATCGATCCCCTCGGCATGATCGGGCTCGTGCCCGGTGACGCGAAGATCCTGCGGAATCCCGGCGGGCGGGCGACCGAGCGCACGCTCGTCGCGCTGGTGCTGGGCGTCAACCTGCTGAACGTCGACCGTGTGCTGCTCGTGCAGCACACCCGCTGCGCGATGGCCTCGAAGTCGGAGCGCGAGCTGCTCATCGACATCTCCCAGGCCGCGGGCGTCGACGCGTCGTGGCTCGACCTCGGCGCGATCGAGCATCAGCGGCTCTCGATCATCGAGGACGTGCACCGCGTGCGGTCGCACCCGCTCATCGGCGACCGCGCCCGCGTCGGCGGGTTCCTCTACGACGTCGACTCGGGACTGCTCGAGCAGGTCGCCTGAGGCATGATCGGGCCATGAACAGGGCATGATCGGGCCATGAGCGACAACCCCTTCGAGCGCGTGCCGCTGGCCGACCTGCGCGAGCGCACGAGCATCAAGTGGCGCTTCTTCGAGCCCGACGTGCTGCCGATGTGGGTCGCCGAGATGGATCTGCTGCCCGCCGAGGCCGTCACCCGCGCGGTGCACGACGCGATGCTCCGGGGCGACACGGGCTATCCGTCCGGCACCGGGTACGCGGATGCGTTCGCCCGCTTCGCGTCGGAGCGCTGGGGCGCCGAGGTGGCCGTGCCGCGCACCGCGCTCGTCAGCGACGTGATGATGGGCGCCTTCGAGCTGATCCGGCTGCTGACGCCGCCCGGCGGCTCGGTGATCGTGACGAGCCCGGTCTACCCGCCGTTCCACGCGTTCTCGAAGCACGCGGAGCGGCGCGTGGTCGAGGCGCCGCTGGGCGCCGACCTGCGGCTCGACCTCTCCGCGGTCGAGGAGGCGTGCGCCCGCGTCGGCGGCGGCGGCAGCGGCGGCCCGAACGCCGTGCTGCTGCTCTGCAACCCGCACAACCCGACGGGCACGGTGCACACGCGCGCCGAGCTCGAGGCGCTCGCCCAGGTCACCGCCCGCTACGGGGTGCGGGTGATCTCGGACGAGGTGCACGCGCCGCTCGTGCTCGACGCCGACTTCACCCCCTACTGGACGGTCGACCCGCGCGGCCTGTCGCTCACCAGCGCCTCGAAGGCGTTCAACCTGGCCGGCCTGCGCACGGCGCTGATCGTCGGCGGCGAGGAGACGGGCGAGGATCTCGCGCGCATCGCCGAGGTCGTCAGCCACGGCCCCTCGCACATCGCGTCGATCGCCCACATCGCCGCCTTCGACGACGGCCGCGAGTGGCTCGACGAGGTGCTGGACGGCCTGCGCGCGAACCGCGCGACCCTCGCGCGGGCGCTCGCCGAGCACGCGCCGACGATCCGCTGGCGACCCGGCGAGGCGACCTTCCTCGCCTGGCTCGACTGCCGCGGCACGCGCGTCGCCGAGCCCGGATCGCGCGCCGACCCCGGCTACATCGGCCTCTCGACCGGCCCCGCGAAGGCCTTCCTCGAGCGGGCGCGGGTCGGGCTCAGCGCCGGCGAGGCGTTCGGCACCGGCGGCGAGAACCACGTGCGCTGCAACCTCGGCACCCGGCCCGACGTCATCGAGGAGGCCGTGCGCCGCATGGGCGCGATCGCCTGACCTTCCGGCAGGTCAGTCGGCAGCGGCGAGCAGGTCGACCATGCGCTCCTCGAAGCCCGGCTCGACCTCCATCACCACCCGGTGGCGGGCGCCCTCGCGCTCGGGCCACTCGCCCCAGGCGCCCTCGAGCGTCGTGACGGTGCGGCCGCGCGCCTCGCCGTCGCTGCAGTCGACGTGCACGTCGACGATCGGCGAGAGCGTCGTCCTCACGAGCCCGGTCGCCACCGCGAGCGCCAGCGCGTCGTGGTTGCCGGAGGCGCGCTCGCCCGTGTACTGCTCGTAGTAGGCGAGGTAGAAGTCGAGGATCGCCGACGAGAAGCGCCCCACCGCTCCGCCGGCCGCCAGCCGCGCCCGGTGCGCATCGGTGATGAGCGACGTCATCGTGACGTCGAGGCCCACCATCGTCAGCTCCCACTCGGCGTCGAAGACGACCTGCGCGGCCTCGGGGTCGTGCCAGATGTTCGCCTCGGCCGTCTCGCTGACGTTGCCGGGCGCGAGCGCCGCACCGCCCATGATCGTCACCTGACGGATGCGCTGCGGCAGCGTCGGGTCGGCGTCCAGTGCGTCCGCGAGGTTGGTGAGCGGGCCGACGGCGACGATCTCGAGGCTCCCCGCGTGCTCGTGGCTGAGCCGCAGCATCATCTCGACCGCGGTCTCCGACTGGAGGGTCGGCACGTGTGCCGTGTCCGCGCATCCGCCGAGCCCGTCGTCGCCGTGCACCTGGGGCGAGAAGACCGCGACCTCGCCGTTGCGCGGACCTGCGGCCCCCACGGCGATCGGCACGTCGCCGTGACCCGCCAGCTGCAGCACCTCGGAGGTGTTGCGGGCGCCCTGCGCCACGTCGATGTTGCCCCACACGATCGTGCAGCCGACGAGGTCGATCTCGTTCGACAGCGCGGCGGTGAAGATGGCGAGGGCGTCGTCGATGCCCGTGTCGACGTCGAGCAGCACAGTGGTCACCGGTCGAGCCTACGCGGGCTCGAGCCGCACCGGGCGTGCCTCCCGCGGCCGACGGCGGCCGGGCGGACACTGGTGCGCATGATGCGGATCCCCGATGTGCCGCAGCGCGAGCGCGTGCAGCTGCGCGCTGCGTGGGCCGAGGCGCTGGGCGTGACCGCGACCGTCTTCGACGGCGAAGGGATCACCTGGGTCGCGCGCGACGACCTCGACGTCGCGCTGGTCGTCGAGCTGGGCGCGGCGATGGTGGTCGCCGCGCCGCGCGCGGTGCTGCCGGCGCTCGAGCACCAGCACCGCTTCACGCTGCGGGACGCCGACGCGATCGCCGCGCTGCTGCCGCGGTCGCGGGCGATCGGGTCGTCGCACCTGCTGTTCGCCACCGCGCGGCCCGCCGCGCCCTCGCACCCGGTGGTCGTCGGCGACGACCGCGACCTCGTGAAGGTGCGCGAGGCGGTGAGCCCCGCGGAGTGGGACGAGTCGGGCGTCGAGCCGATGGAGCGCCACTGGGCGGTGCGCGAAGGAGGCGAGCCGGTCGCGATCGCCGGCTACCAGCGCTGGCGCTCGACGATCGCGCACATCGGCGTGGTCGCGACGCCCCTGGCGCGCGGCCGCGGCTGCGCGGCGGCGGCGGCGACCGCGGCCGTGTGCGCGGCCATCGACGCGGGGCTCGTCGCCCAGTGGCGCTGCCGCATCGGCAACGCCGCCTCGCTGCGGCTCGCCGACCGGCTGGGCTTCACCCGCATCGGCGCGCAGTCGGCCGTCGCGCTCGCGCGGTGGAGCTGAAGGCAGAGGCCATTTCTGGCCTCTGCCGCGACCCCAGCGCCGACGCCCGTCCCGGGCGTCGGGCAGGCAGGCTGGCGCCTCAGCTGATGCAGAGGCAGAACGGGTGCCCGGCCGGGTCGAGGAAGACGCGGAACGTCTCGCCCGGCTGGTGCTCGTGCTGCGTCGCGCCCAGCGCGATCACCGCGGCGCCCGCCTCGTCGAGGTCGTCGACGATCACGTCGAGGTGCATCTGCTGCGGATGCTCCTGCGTCGGCCACGCCGGCGCCCGGTAGTCGTCGACCTGCTGGAAGCAGATCATCTGGCCGAAGTCGGCCTTGATCTCGAACCAGTCGCCGCTGTCGTCGGCGCCGGGCTGCACCGGCCAGTCGAGCAGGGCGCCGTAGAAGCGCGCCAGCCCGGCCGCGTCGGGGCAGTCGATGACCAGGGTGGGGAAGCTCGCGATCGCCATGCCGCGACGGTACGCGACGGCACCCGCGCGACGGAACCCCACGCATCCGCCCCTCGAGTGCGGCGCGGGCGCCGGCTCAGAACCCGGTGACGAGCGGGAAGATGGGCAGCGCCTGCTGGTGGTGCGCGTGCACGATCACCAGGAAGACCACCGCGTCGAACAGCAGGTGCACGGTGACGACGTAGAAGAGGTTCTTCGTCCAGGAGAAGATCGCGCCCTGCACCAGCGCGAACGGGATCGTCAGCAGCGGGCCCCACGACTGGTAGCCGAGCTCCCACAGGAACGAGACGAAGATCGCCGCCTGCAGCAGGTTGGCGACCCACGGGCGGAAGTGGCGCATGAGCAGCGTGTAGACGGTGCAGATGAAGAACAGCTCGTCCCACAGGCCCACCGCGTTGACGCCGAGGAACAGCCGGCCGATCATGTCCCAGTCCGCGACCGCGGGCCAGTTGCGGTAGACGCCCGAGGTGAGGAAGTAGAAGGGCAGGATCAGGTAGGCGGCGGCCACGACCACCACGAGGTAGATCCACATGCGGCGCGACCAGCGGCCGCCCTTCCACGGGAACCGCACCGCGTGGTCGCGGTAGATCCAGCGCGAGATCGCGTACGGGATCAGCACCGCGCCGCCCAGCGCGATCGTGAAGCGCAGGATGCCCGCGTTCGAGATGTCGGCGTGCAGCGAGATCATGCTGATCCAGGTGAGCGCGATCGCGATGATCGCGAGGTCCTGGCCGAGCTTGCGCGAGCGGCCCGCGCGGTCGGTGAGGATGCCGCCGATGACGCCCGCCACCATCGGCAGGTAGCCCCAGTCGGTCATCACCCAGAACTGCAGCACCGCGCCCAGCGAGACGAGCGCCGCCGGCACGATCGCGATCGGATGCGTCGCGGTGCCGTCGGCCGCGATGCCGCGGGCGCGGACCTGCTGCGCCCTCGCCAAGATCGTCACACGACCAGCCTAGAGAGGTCTGGCAGGGCATCCGCCGACCGACGGATGCATCGGCCGTCATCCGTGCGGATGATCCGTCTCCGACGGGGGTCGGAAGAACCGCCGGATCGGGCGCCGCGCGACTGCGGGAGTGGCTGGATGGAGGCATGCACACCAACAGGCTCGACGCCCAGCGCCTCACCCACACCTACGGCTCCGGCAGCACCGCGGCCCCCGCCCTCGCCGACGTCTCGCTGACGATCGGCGCCGACGGCCCCGAGGCCGTCGCGATCATGGGGCCGTCGGGCTCCGGCAAGTCGACGCTGCTGCACGTGCTCGCCGGCATCGTCGCGCCTACCGACGGCCGCGTCGTCTGGCGCGGGCAGGATCTCGCCACCATGGGCGACGCCCGGCGCACCCGGCTGCGCCGCAGCGACTTCGGCTTCGTCTTCCAGTCGGGGCAGCTGCTGCCCGAGCTGCCCGCGATCGAGAACGTCGCACTGCCGCTCATGCTCGGCGGCGGCTCGCGCTCGGCGGCCGAGGCGCAGGCCGGCGCCCTGCTGCACCGGCTCGGCCTCGACGGCATGCTCGCCCGCCGGCCGGGCGAGCTCTCGGGCGGCCAGGCGCAGCGCGTCGCCATCGCCCGCGCGCTCGTCGGCCAGCCCGGCCTCGTCTTCGCCGACGAGCCGACCGGCGCGCTCGACCGCGCCACCGGCGACGCGGTGATGGCGCTGCTGATCGGCGCCACCCTCGGCCACGGCGCCTCGCTCGTCGTCGTCACGCACGACGCGGAGATCGCCGCCCTGTGCTCGCGCGTCGTGCGCCTGCAGGACGGCCGGATCGTGAGCGACGAGCGGGCAGCCCCGGAGCCCCCTGCGCAGGCCCCGCACCCGCTCGCGCCCGCGCCCGCGCCCGACGGGCACCCGCACGGTCGGCCGGGCACCGCATCCGCCCCCGCACCGCTGCCCGCGCACCCGTCGTACGGCGCGGCCCGCAGCGAGGCGGCCGTGCCGAACCCCATCGCCCACCGCGAGCAGCAGGCCTGGATCGAGGCGTCGCGATGAGCGCCCTGCGACTGTGGCTGCGGCTCGCCCGCGCCACCGGCCCCCGCGCGACCGACGTGCTCAGCGCGACCGCGTTCGCGTTCGCGACCGCGGCGCTGCTCGCGGTGCTCGGCGGCGTCAACGCCTTCCGGTTGCGGCTCGAGGGGGGCGTGGTCAACGAGAGCACCGGCACCTTCGTGCTGACCCTCGCCTTCGTGGCCGCCGCGCTGCTGCTGCC
Organism: Agrococcus beijingensis; assembly: GCF_030758955.1. Taxonomy (NCBI): domain Bacteria; kingdom Bacillati; phylum Actinomycetota; class Actinomycetes; order Micrococcales; family Microbacteriaceae; genus Agrococcus; species Agrococcus beijingensis. The sequence continues at coordinate 1,007,422 of NZ_CP132360.1, forward strand.
CGCCGTGTGGACGCTCGCGCAGGCCGCCGTGCGGCTCGCGATCGCCCGCCGCGACGATCGGCTCGCGGCGCTGCGGCTGGCCGGCGCCACCCGCGGCCAGGTGACCGGCTTGGCCGTGCTCGACGCGGTCGCGCAGGCGCTCGCCGGCGTCGTCGTGGGTGCCGCGCTGGCGCTGGCGGTGATCCCGCTGATCGCCCAGATCGAGTTCCAGGGGATCCCCTTCACCACCGCCGAGCTGCTGCCGCCGCTGTGGGTGTGGGCCGCAGCCGCGGGTGCCGTCGTCGTGATCGCGCTCGGCGCCGCCCTCGCATCGCTGCAGCGCGTGCACGTCACGCCGCTCGGCGTCGCGCAGCGCGTGAGCGCCAAGCGGCTGTCGCTCTGGCGCATCGCCGTCTTCGGCGTCGCCGCGCTGGTCTACGTGCTGGTCGTCGTGCTCGACGTGATCCCGGCCGAGACCAGCATCTCGATCGCGCTCGTCTCGGTGGTCGTGCTCGCCTACGCGTTCATCGGGCCGCTGGTGATCCAGGGGATCGCCTGGCTGGTCGCCAAGGGCGCCCGGAGCGCGGCCACGCTGCTCGCCGCCCGACGCGTCGTCGACGACCCGCGCGGCGCGTTCAACATCGTCGGCGCGATGGCGATCGCCGTGATGGCGGGCGGGTTCGCCTCGCTCGCGCCCGCGACGGTCGGCGGTGGCGACCAGATGAGCGACGACATGGCCACCGGTGCCGTGCTGACCATCGCCATCGCCGGCGTGCTGGGCGCCGTGCTCGCGGGCATCGCCCAGTCGGCCAAGGTGCTCGACCAGCGTCGCGAGCACCGGGCCATGCACCGCATGGGCGTCGAGCTGCCGGTGATGCGCGCGGCCATCGTGCGCCAGGTGGCGCTGCCGCTCGTGGTGGGCGTCGGCGGGGCCGCAGCGGCCGCGCTGCTGCTGATCCTGCCGCTGATCGCGCTCTGGATCGCCACGCCCGGCTCGATCATCGCCTGGGCGCTCACCGCCGTCGGCGCCGTGGCGGTCACGCTCGGCGCCACCTCGGCCGCGCTGCCGCTCGTGCGGCGGGTCGCGACGGCGTCGGCGCCCGCCTGACCCTGCCCGGCCGGCCTGCTGGCGCGCCTCAGCGGGCCGGCAGCAGCGGCACCACGTCCTCGGAGAACTGCTCCAGGAAGCGACGCTGGTCGCCGCCCGGCCCGTGGAACACCAGGTGCGTGAATCCCAGGTCGATGTAGTGGGCGATCGCGCCTGCGACCTGGGACGCATCCGCCCCCACGATCCAGCGCTTCGCGACCTGCTCGATGGGCAGCTCGTCGGCGAGGCGCTGCATCTCGATCGGGTCGTGCACCGCGTGCTTCTGCTCCTGCGACAGCGACAGCGCCGCCCAGAAGCGGGTGTTCTCGAGCGCGAGGTCGGCGTCGCGGTCGTACGAGACCTTGATCTCGATCATGCGGTCGACCTCTGCCGAGTCGCGCCCGGCCTTCGCCAGCCCCTCCTCGAGGCTCGCCACGATCGTGTCGCGGTAGTACTCGTCGCCCTTGCCCGAGGTGCAGATGTGGCCGTCGGCGAAGCGGGCCGCGTAGCGGGTCGTGGCGGGCCCGCCGCCGGCGACGGAGATGGGGATGGGCCGCTCGGGCCGGTCGTAGATCGTCGCCCCGTGCGTGCGGTAGAAGTCGCCCTCGAACTCGACGCGGTCCCCGCGCCACAGCTGCTTGATCAGCCGCACTGCCTCGCGCAGGCGCGCGAACCGCTCCTGCAGCTCGGGGTACTCGACGCCGATGATCTGCTCGTTGAGCGCCTCGCCCGTGCCGATGCCCAGGATCAGCCGCCCCGGGTGCACCTGCCCGAGCGTCGCGAACTGCTGCGCCACGACCGCCGGCTGGTAGCGCAGGGTCGGCGTGAGCACGGAGGTGCCGAGCGTGATCGACGAGGTGCGCTCGAGCGCCATGCCGAGCCAGGCGACCGCGTTCGGCGCGTGGCCGCCCTCGTGCCGCCACGGCTGCAGGTGGTCGCTGATGAACGCGCTGTCGAGGCCCACCCGCTCGGCGAGCTGCACGAGCTCGAGCAGCTCCGCCGGGGCGAACTGCTCGGCGCTGGCCTTGTATCCGTACCGCATGGCGCCCAGTCAAGCATCCCCCCGGCCGCTGCGCCGATCCGGCGGCGCCTATACGGGCAGCTCGAGCATCGCCCGGTCGGGGTGGCCGAAGCGGTGCGCGGTGATCGAGACGGACTGCTCGCGCAGGAACGGCAGCAGCTCGATGCGGCCCTCGGTCGTGACCGCTCCGTCGTAGACGGCGACGGCCGCGTTGCCCGCGAGCGCCCCGCGCAGCCGCGCGTCGGTGCCGACGAGGCGGATGCGTCGCACCGGCTCGGTCTCGTGCACGATGCCGAGCGCATCCTCGTCGCGCACCGGCAGCAGCGCCTCGCCGCTCTGGATGCGGCGGTGGAACTGCGCGTCGGTCTCCTCGACGACCTCGTCGATGCGCAGCTGCGGGATCGCCTGCCGCGACAGCCGCACGACGCCCGCGGGCACCTCGACCGCGCTGGAGATGCGCACCGCCGAACGGCTGCGCGCAGCTGCGGCGAGCAGCCGCACCAGGTCGACGACCGTGCCGTCGTCGGCGACGCGGATCAGCACCTCGGCGGGCCGGTAGCGGAAGACGTTGCGCTCGGCGGCGAGCGGCGGCACGGCGAGGCCCGAGACGTCCTTCGACACCCCGAACTCCTCCTCCCACCAGCGCGGGTCGCTGTTCGCCCCCGTGCGCACGCGGTCGAAGGCGAGGAAGTCGAGCGACGGCTGCGCGGCCTCGATGACCGCCGTCACCCGCGGGTCGAGCCCGTGCAGTCGCACCGACTCGCGCGGTCCTCGCTCGATCGGCTCCCAGTCGACGAGCGCCACCAGGGCGTTGGGGCCGCCGGCCTTCGCGCCCGGGCCGACCTGCGAGCGCTTCCAGCCCCCGATCGGCTGGCGGCGCACCACGGCGCCGGTGATGCCGCGGTTCACGAAGAGGCTGCCCGCCTGCACCTCGTCGAGCCAGTGCTCTACCTCGTCGGGGTCGAGGGAGTGGATGCCCGCCGTGAGCCCGAGGTCGGTGGCGTTCTGCACCTCGATCGCCTCCTCGAGGGTGTCGACCTCGATGAGCGAGAGGTGCGGGCCGAAGAGCTCGGTCAGGTGCGTCGCGGTGCCCGGGAGGACGGCGTCGCGGATGCCGGGCGACCAGAGCCGACCCGACGCATCCAGCGCCTTGGGCTCGAGCAGCCACTCCTCGCCGTCCTCGAGCGTGGTGAGGGCGCGCAGCAGCGCGCCGCGCGCCGGCTCGATGAGCGGGCCGATGTGCGTGCGGGCGTCGAGCGGCGAACCGACCCGCAGCGAGCTCGCCGCGTCGGCCAGCTGCCGGCGGAAGCGCTCGGAGTCGCCGACCGTGCCCACGAGGATCGCCACCGATGCGGCCGAGCACTGCTGCCCCGCGTGCAGGAACGCGCTGCGCACGATGTCGGCTGCGGCGAGCTCGAGGTCGGCGGAGGGCGTGACGACGATCGCGTTCTTGCCGCCCGTCCCGCCCAGCAGCGGCAGATCGTCGCGCCAGGTGCTGAACATCTCGGCCGTCTCGCTCGAGCCCGTGAGGATCACCCTGCCGACGGCGGGGTGGGCGATCAGCTGCTGCGCGACCGGCCCCTCGTCGACGTCGCAGAGCACGAGCACGTCGCGCGGCACGCCCGCCTCCCACAGCGCCTCGCACAGCACGGCGGCCGAGCGGCGCGCCCGCGGTGCGGGCTTCAGGATCACGGCCGAGCCGGTCGCGAGCGCCGCGGTGACGCCGCTGCAGGCGATGGCGACGGGGGCGCTCCAGGGCGGCGCGACCACGGTCAGGTGCACCGGTCGCGGGGTGGCGTCGGGCACCTGCTCGAGCAGGATCGCCTGATCGGCGTGGAGCCGGGCGAAGTCGATCGCCTGCGACACCTCGCCGTCGCCCTCGGCGAGCGTCATGCCGGTCTCGGCCAGCATGATCTCGACCAGCCGGCCGCGGTAGACGCCGAGCGCCTCGGCGGCATCGCGCAGCACCGAGGCCCGGTGCTCGGCACCCAGCTCGGCCCACGGAGCGCCGGCCTGGGCCGCGCGGTCGATGCGGCGCTCGAGGGTCGGCCAGTCGTCGATGCGGTTCATCTCGAGCGTGCGCAGCCCCAGCTGCGTCGCGGCGGCGCGCTGCACGATCTGGCGCGCCCAGTCGCGGTTGGCGGGCAGCGACGGGTCGGTGTCGGGCTCGTCGGCGAAGCCGGTCGGATGCGTCACGGAGTCGGCGAGGTCGCCCAGCCGGTTCTGGGTGCGGTTCGGGCGCTGCTCGCCGGCGGCGTCCTCCTCGGCGAGCCGCGCGATCGACGCCAGGAAGCGGTCGCGCTCCCGCTGGAACACGGCCGGGTCGGCCATGTCGGACAGGCTCGACATGAAGTTCTCGCCGGCCGCGTTCTCCTCGAGCCGGCGGATCAGGTAGCCGACCGCGGCGTCGAACTGGTCGGGCTTCACGACCGGCGCGGCGAGCACCAGGTGGGGGAAGACCTCGCGCACGGCGTCGCGGTGCTCGGCGGCCATGCCCAGCAGCATCTCGGCGTCGACCCGCTGGTGGGTGCCGTGGTCGCGAGCGAGCTCGGCGGCGTAGGCGAGGTCGAAGAGGTTGTGGCTGGCGACGCCCAGCCGCACGGCGAAGGCGTTCTCGGGCAGCAGCGCCTCGCGCAGCACGCGCTTGAAGCTGGCGTCGCTCGACGCCTTCGAGGCGGCGGTGGCGAGCGGCCAGCCGTGGATGGCCGCGTCGACCCGCTCCATCGCCAGGTTCGCGCCCTTCATGAGTCGCACCTTGATGCCGGCGCCGCCTTCGGCGCGGCGGTCCTTCGCGAACGCGGCCAGGCGGCGGTAGGCGGCGAGGGCGTCGGGCAGGTAGGCCTGCAGCGCGATGCCCGCCTCGAGCTTCGCGAGCTCGGGGCGCACGAGCAGGCGCTCGAAGACCGCGATGGTCAGGTCGAGGTGGCGGTACTCCTCCGTGTCGAGGGTGATGAGCTTCGGCGGGTTCGACTCCGCCGCGAGCCGGTAGAGCGGCAGCAGCCGGTCGACGACCTGGTCGACCGTCTCGTCGAAGGCCCACAGCTGCAGCTGCGGCGCGATCGACGACACCGTGATCGAGACGGAGCCGACGTCGTCGCGCTTGAGCAGCGCCACGATGCCCTCGAGGCGGCTGGCGGCCTCCTCGTCGCCGAGCACGGCCTCGCCGAGCAGGGTGAGGTCGACGCGCGTGCCGTCCTCGCGCAGCCTGGCGAGCGGCTTCGCGAGGCGGTTGGGCGACGCGTCGATGACGAGGTGGCCGAACATGTCGCGCATGGCGCGCTTCACGACCGGGATCACGAGCTTCGGCGCCACGAGGCCGAGGCCGCCGCCCGCGCTGAGGCCGAGCTTCAGGTACCAGTCGAGGAAGCCGGGCATCTCGCGGCTGAGCGTCTCGACGTTGCGCGCGCTGACCTTGGGATCCTCGGGCCGGATCACCTTGTCGACGAAGCCGACGGCGAAGTCGAGCCCCCTCGGATCCTGCAGCAGCCCGGCGAGCCGCTCGGCCGATTTCTCCTGCTTCGCCTCGCTCGGGCGGGCGAGCCAGCTGCGCACCCGCTCGATGGCGGCGAGGGCGTGCGGGTCGTCGGTGTCGGGCTCGGTGAGCACGACGGGCGCGACGGGCACCGGTGCGGCCGCTTCGGCCGCGACCGCGATCGGGTTGGGCACCGCCGTGGCGGTCGGGGCGGCGGATGCGCTGGGTCGCTCGGGCGCATCGGGCACGGCCGGCGCGGCCGGGGCGGCGGGCGCCGACGCGGTCGGCGCTGCCGGCGCGGGCGGTGCGCCGGGGGCAGGGGGTGCACCCGGAGCCGGCGGTGCGCCCGGAGCAGGCGGTGCGCCCGGAGCAGGCGTCTCGGGCATGCGCCACGGCTCGGGCGTTCTGGCGGGCAGCCAGTCGGGTGCGGGGGCCGGCGCCGGTGTCGGTGCGGGAGCCGGCTGGGGACGCGGCTCGGGCTCGGGCACCGGCCGCGGGTCGGGACGCGGCTCTGGCTCAGGCATCGGCCGGGGGTCAGGCCTCGGCTCGGGTGTCGGCTCGGGCTCGGGAGCCGGCGGCAGCTGCGGCGGCTCCGGCGCGGGCGGCGCCTCGGGCTCCGGCGCGGGCGGCGCCTCGGGCTCCGGCTGCGGTGCGCGCTCGGGCACCGCAGGCAGCGGGGCGTCCGGCTCGGGCGCGGCAGCGGCCGGCGCGTCCAAGCGTGCCTGCCGGGCTCGACGCTCCTCCTCGGCACGGGCGGCGACACGGGCCGAGACGGCGGCGGCGAGCCCGCCGATGCGCGGCTGATCCTGCTCAGGCAGCAGCGGCTCGACGGCGGGCGCNAGCGGGGCGTCCGGCTCGGGCGCGGCAGCGGCCGGCGCGTCCAAGCGTGCCTGCCGGGCTCGACGCTCCTCCTCGGCACGGGCGGCGACACGGGCCGAGACGGCGGCGGCGAGCCCGCCGATGCGCGGCTGATCCTGCTCAGGCAGCAGCGGCTCGACGGCGGGCGCGGGCTGCGCGCGATCGGCCTCGGCGGCATCCGTGGCGGCGTCGACGTCGTGCTCGTCGAGCACCTCCGGCTCGACCTCCGGCACCACCGCGAACGGGTCGCCCTGCGGTCGAGCCAGGAACGGATCGTCGGCCGGCTCTTCGGCATCGACCGGCTCGGGCTCGGGCGCGACCCGCGGCTCGGGCGCGACCTCCCGCGCCGGCACATCCGCCGGCACGGCACGGTGCGCCGCCGCGGCCGCGGCGAGCTCCGCCTGCAGCTCAGCGACGTCGAGCTGCACGGTCGGCACCTCGGCGATCTCCTGCGTCAGCGACCAGCCCGCCGCCGACGGCTCGTCGGCCGACCGGGCGACCGGCGGCAGCTCGACGGGCACGTACGGGTTGATCGCGGCCGCGAACGTGGCGTCGTCGACCTCGAAGGCGGGGCCGCTGTCGAGCGTCGCGACCAGCCGGGCGACCGGCTCGTCGTCGTCATCGGCGACCTGCTCGTCGACGATCTCGACCTGCTCCTCATCGACCTCGGCGAGCGGCGTCGCCGGTGCGCGATCGGCGTCGGCTCGCTGGATGCCCTCGGCGATCAGGGCGTCGAAGTCGTCTTCCCTGGACAGCTCGGTCATGCCGCATATCGTATGGGGAGGAGCCCTGACGCCCCTTCGCCACCACCGCGACCCGGCCTCTGGACCCGTCGCAACGCATCCCTCGTCGAGGAGGAACCGCATGCCGCACGTCGCCATCATCGGCGGGGGCCACAACGGGCTCACCGCCGCCGCGTACCTCGCCCGCGCGGGCGTGACCGTCACCGTGCTCGAACGGCTGCCGCACGTCGGCGGCGCGGCGGTCTCGGCGCAGGCCTTCGACGGGCTCGACGCGCGGCTGTCGCGCTACAGCTATCTGGTGAGCCTGCTGCCCGAGCAGATCATCCGCGACCTGGGGCTCGACGTGCGGCTCGCGCGCCGCCGCTACTCGTCGTACACGCCCGAGCCCGGCACCGATCGCGGGCTGCTCGTCGACGCGGGCGACGAGGCCGCGACGCGGGCGTCGTTCGCCGCCATCGGCGCCGCAGACGACGCGGATGGGTTCGGTCGCTTCTACGACCGCACCTCGCGTCTCGCCGCGGCCCTCTTCCCGACCCTCACCCAGCCCCTGCCCACACGGGAGGCCGCCCGCGAGGCCGCGGGAGCCGCATCCGCCTGGTCCGAGATCGTCGACGCCCCCATCGCCGAAGCGATCGAGGCGGCCGTGCAGCACGACCTGGTGCGCGGCGTCATCGCCACCGATGCGCTGATCGGCACCTTCGCGTCGCTCGACGACCCCGGGCTCGAGCAGAACCGCTGCCTGCTCTACCACGTGATCGGCGGCGGCACCGGCGACTGGGACGTGCCGATCGGCGGCATGGGGCACGTCTCGGGCCAGCTCGAGCTGGCGGCGCGGCAGGCGGGCGCGACGATCCTCACCGGCGTCACCGTCACCGCCGTCACGCCCGACGGCGAGGTCACCTGGGAGGAGCGCGTCGGCGGCCTGCCGACCGGCTCACCGGGGGTCGCGATCGGCACCGAGCTGACCGCGCAGTTCGACCTGGTGCTCTCGGCGGTCGCGCCGCACGTGCTGTCGGCACTCCTCGGCGACGCCGGCGCGGCAGCGACGCGCCCGGAGGGGGCGCAGGTGAAGGTCAACATGCTGCTGTCGCGGCTGCCCCGGCTGCGCGAGCCGATCGCGCCCGAGGCCGCCTTCGGCGGCACCTTCCACATCAACGAGGGCTACCGGCAGCTGCAGACGGCCCACGCGCAGGCGGCGGGCGGCGCGATCCCGGCGCCGCTGCCGTGCGAGATCTACTGCCACTCGCTCACCGACCCGACGATCCTCGGCGACGACCTGCGCGCATCCGGCGCCCAGACCCTCACCGTCTTCGGGCTGCACGTTCCCGACCGCCTGCTGACGCCCGAGAACAACGAGGGGATGCGCGTGGCGCTCGAGCAGGCCGTGGTCGCCTCGCTCGACTCGGTGCTCGCCGAGCCGATCAGGCCGCTGCTGCTCGAGGGCGCTCACGGGCCGGCGATCGAGACGAGGACGACCCTCGACATCGAGGAGGCGCTGGCGATGCCGGGCGGCAACATCTTCCACGGGCCGCTCTCATGGCCGTGGCTCGAGACAGAGCCGGCCGGGCCCGCCGAGGCGTGGGGCGTCGAGACGGCGCACCCGCGGATCCTGGTGGCGGGCGCCGGAGCGCGCCGCGGCGGCGCCGTGTCGGGCCTCGGCGGGCACAACGCGGCGCACGCGGCGCTCGAGCTGCTGGCCGACCGCCTGCGCTGAGATCTCAACGTGCCAGGCGTCTGTTCGGCGCATGGTGTGCGCCGAACCGACACCTGGCACGTTGAGTTCGCGTCTAGGCGACGCGCGTCGCCCTCACGACGCAGTGCGTCTCCTACATCGAGGCGCACACCGGAGCGGCGAAGCAGGAGGGTGCCACCGAGAGCGAGATCGCGGAGACCGTCTTCACCACCGCAGCGCTGCGTGCCGGCGGCGGCATGGCGCACGGCATGATGGCGCTGAAGTTCTTCAACCGCGAAGACGACTGACCGAACGGCGGACGGACCCTGTGGAGCTGAGCGCGACACAGGGTCCGTCCGCCGTTCCGCTGTCCTGCTGTCGCGCGGCTCAGCGCGGCGTGCGGCCGCCCCACGACGACGGCGCCGGCTGCCGGTTGGAGGGCAGCCGGTTCATCTCGGCCCAGTCGTGCACGCGCTGGTCGAGCTCGGGCAGCTCGACGTGGATGCCGGCCGCCTCGAGCACCTCGCGCACGCGAGCGATCGTCGCCGTGCCGACGCCCTTCTCGATGAAGCGGGCCTGCACGACACCGCGGGCGCAGACCTCGCCGTCGACCACGAAGCGCTGCTGCAGGTAGATCGCCCGCTCGTCGGCGCCGATCGCGGCCGTCTCGATCTCGAAGCGCTGCCAGAGGTCGAGGCTGCGGCGGTAGACCATCGTCGACTGCCCGATGACCGCGTAGAAGCCCGCCTTCGCGAGCGCGTCGGCCATCCCGGAGCGCACCGTCAGGTCGACGCGCGCGAGATCCATGTACGACAGGTAGCGGCCGTTGTTCATGTGGCCGAGCAGGTCGATGTCGGTCGGCCACACCCGGAACGGCGTCCGCGCGACCCCGCCGACCTCGAGCGCCGGGCGCCCCCTGCTCTTCACGGTCATCGCCAGCAGCCACTGCATCCACATGTTCACGGTCACCGATCCTGCCCGAGTGGTGCGACGCATCCGCACCGTTTGGGAGAATCGTCCAATGCACAAGGTGCTGCTCTACTACCGCTTCACGCCGATCGCCGACCCCGAGGCGGTGCGGCTGTGGCAGCACGCCCTCGCGTCGTCGCTCGGGCTCACGGGGCGCATCCTGATCTCTGCGCACGGCATCAACGGCACCGTCGGCGGTCCGATGGATGCGTGCAAGCGGTACGCGCGCGCCACCCGGGAGTACTCGGGGTTCACGGGCATGGACATCAAGTGGTCGACCGGCACCGGCGACGACTTCCCGAAGCTGACCGTGAAGGTGCGCGACGAGATCGTCACCTTCGGCGCCCCCGACGAGCTCGCGGTCGACGCGGACGGCGTGGTCGGCGGTGGCCGGCACTTGAAGCCGGGCGAGCTGCACGCGCTCGTCGCGGAGCGCGACGACGTGGTGCTCTTCGACGGCCGCAACCGCTTCGAGGCCGACATCGGCCGCTTCAAGGGCGCGATCGTGCCCGACGTCGACACCACCCGCGACTTCGTCGAGCTGCTCGACTCGGGCGCCTACGACCACCTCAAGGACAAGCCCGTCGTCACCTACTGCACCGGCGGCGTGCGCTGCGAGGTGCTGTCGTCGCTCATGGTGCAGCGCGGCTTCGAGGAGGTCTACCAGCTCGACGGCGGCATCGTCCGGTACGGCGAGACCTTCGGCAACACCGGCCTCTGGGAGGGCTCGCTCTACGTGTTCGACCAACGGCAGACGGTCGGCTTCGGCGACCCCGCCGACGTCGCGGTGCTCGGCACGTGCACGCGCTGCGGCACCGCGACGGGCGGCATGGGCAACTGCGCGCTCTGGTCGTGCCGCAAGCAGGTGACCACCTGCGAGGCCTGCGAGCCCGCCTGCGCCGTGCACGCATCCGCCGTCTGAGGCACGGCAGGCGGCCCCTCGCGGACGGCTACGCTGACGGCATGGGCGACGGGGCGAGATATCGAGGGGCGATCCTCATCAGGAGCGCGACGAGGGCCGACGCCGAGGCGCTGCTGCCGCTGCTCGCCGCGCACCGCAGCGTCGACGAGGAGGACGAGAAGGTCGACCGCTACCGCGAGCGCCTCGTCGCGCTGGTCGAGAACCCGGCGCACCACATCGTCGTCGCCGAGCTCGACGGCCGCGTGATCGGCTACGCCGCCGCCCAGGACTACGGCCCGGCGCCGCAGCGCGACTGGTCGATCGCGCGCATGCACGACCTGTGGGTGTCTCCGGATGCGCGGGGCCACGGAGCGGGCACGGCACTGTTCGAGGCGGTGCGCGAGTGGGCCGAGGAGCACACCCGCGTGCGGGTGCTCGAGTGGCAGTCGCTCGAGGTCGCGAAGGAGTTCTACGCGAAGCTCGGGCTCTCGGGCGAGCGGGTCGACGAGGCCGACCCGCGCGAGCTGTACGAGATCGAGGTGCACCTGCCCTCGAGGGGATAGCTGCCGTGCCGCGGCAGGTGCCTCAGGCCACCCGGCCGCTGACCCTGTCGATCGCCATCCGCAGGATGATGCGGTCCGCCGCGTCGGCCGGCGGCTGCTCGGACGGGTTGCCGTAGCGGTTCTGCAGCTCGACGTAGAAGGCGCCCGTCGGGTCGTCGACGACGCCCGCCAGGTGCCCGCGCAGCTCGACGTAGAGGTAGGGCTTGGCCGGGTCGACCATCGACAGGCTCATCGTCGGGTTCGCCTGCAGGTTCTTGATCTTCTGCCGCTTCGACGTGTGGGTGAAGTGCACCTCGTCGCCGACCGCCTTGAACCACATCGGGTTCGACTGCACGCTGCCGTCGGGGCGCACCGTCGCGAGGTGCGCGAAGAGCGGGGCGTCGGTGAGGTAGCGGTAGCGCTCGGGGATGGAAGCCATGCCGTCAGCCTCTCACGCGGCGTCGGCGACCTCGCCCAGGCCGTCGAGCCGCCACACCGTGGTGCGGGCCGGGAGCGAGACCGTCGTCACCGAGCAGTTGGGCAGGATCACGTCGGGCGTCACCTCGGGCACCAGCTGGCGCAGCAGCGAGGTGATGAAGCCGCCGTGCGAGACGATCAGCACGTGCAGCGGCCCGTCGCCGGGCAGCGCGCCCGCGGCGCTCACCACGTGCTCGAGCGCGGCGTCGGCGCGCATCACCGTCGCGGCGGCCTGCTCGGCCTGGCCGGAGTCGTCGAGCTGGGCGATCGTGTCGAACAGCCCGCGCCAGCCGACCTGCTCGGCGATCGTGCGCAGGGCGCTCAGCTCGCGGTCGACCTCGAAGCCGTGCTCGACGATCACCTCGCTCCAGACGTCTGCCGCGGGCCGCTCCTCGTGGCGGCCGAAGTTCCACTCGCGCAGCAGCTCGGTGAACTCGGTCGGCGGCTGCGGGTCGAGCGCGGCGAGGATGCCCTCGGCCGTCGTGCGCGTGCGGGGCAGGTCGGAGGAGAACGCCAGGTCGAAGCGCTCCCGCGAGAGCCGGCGGGCGACGTCGGCGATCTGGGTGCGCCCGTGCTCGGTGATCGGGGAGTCGGACCACCCCTGCATCAGGTGGTTGCGGTTGTGCTCGGTCTCGGCGTGCCGCACGATGCGCAGCGTGAGCGCGCGCCCCCGCGCGAACGCGGCGAGCTCCTCGGGCAGGCGCTGCCCTGCCTCGTGGTGCCCGTCGTTCATCGGTTCCTCATCCGCTCGAGCATGTCGTTGTAGGCGTTGAGCTCGGCGTCGCCGTCGCGCGCCGCGGCGCGATCGGTGCGCACCTGCTCCTTCTTGTCGCTGCGCGACCAGAGCACCACGGTGATGATCGCCAGGATCACGGTCGGGATCTCACCGACCGACCACGCGATGCCGCCACCGACCTGCTGGTCCTCGAGCGCGTCGACGCCGTTGCCCATCGCGCCGAACCAGTCGGCCAGCAGCAGCGACTCCCCCGTCATCAGCGTCAGCCCGAAGAAGGCATGGAACACCATCGAGCCGAGCAGCAGCACCAGCCGCAGCGCGAAGGGCGGTCGCGCGGGGCCCGGGTCGATGCCGATGATGGCCTGCACGAAGAGGTAGCCCGAGCCGGCGAAGTGCACGACCATCCAGATGTGCCCGAGGTGCTCGTTCATCGACCACTCGAAGATGGGCGTGTAGTAGAACACCCACAGGCTGACGACGAAGATCAGCGCCGCGACGACGGGGTGGCCGACGACCTGCATGTACTTCGAGTGCACGATCGCCATCAGCCACTCGCGGCCGCCCATGGTGCCGTCCCGGCGCTTGGCGATCGCCCGCATCGCGAGCGTGATCGGCGCGCCGGGCACGAGCAGCACCGCGACACCCATGCCCAGCAGCATGTGCACGAGCATGTGCAGCGAGAACTGGAACTCCTGGTAGAGGTTCAGCGCACCGTTCGTGCACCACCACAGCAGCGCCACACCGCCCAGCCACGACACCGTGCGCAGCACCGGCCAGTGGTCGCCGCGGCGCGCGAGCCGCACCGCGCCCGCCACGTAGAAGAACGCGAGCATCGCGCACACGACCGTCCAGAGCGGGTCGATCGCCCACTCCGTGAACAGGCGGCTCAGGTCGAACGGCGGCGGCAGGGGCCGCCCCGTCAGGATCTCGGCCGGCGTCGCCTCGGCGCCGGGCTGCTGCTCGGGCACCGGCGTCGGCGTGCGCGCGAGTCCCGCGGCCACGCCTGCCGTGACGCCCATCACGGCCAGCTCGAGCGCGAGGATCGTCGCGACCGCCCGGCCGCCCACCCGCTCGCCGAGCGTCTTCGCGGGGCGCAGGATCCGCATCCGCTGCCATGCGCCGAAGGCGCCCAGCACCACCAGCAGCACCGTCTTGGCGATCACCAGCACGCCGTAGTCGCTCGTCAGGTCGGTGCCCATGCGCACCCACGCCGACATGACGCCCGTGAACGCGACCACCACGAAGCTCAGCATCGCGAGCGTCGAGTAGCGCAGCAGCACATCGCTCGAGCTCGCATCCGGGCGCAGCCCCGCTGTGGCCGGTACGTCTGTGCCGGATGCGTTCGGGGCGGATGCGTCGGCAGAGACCGCGGCGTCGCGGGAGCGGGCGAGCAGGCCGACGTGGAAGATGCCGCCCAGCCAGATCGACACGAACACCAGGTGCAGCAGCAGCGCCGAGACCGCCAGCGTGTGGGTGTCGGTGCCGCCCGCATGCCCTCCCGACGCGATCAGCCAGAACGGCACCGCCCAGGCGACGACCGTGAAGGCCGTCGCGGTCGCGCTGCGCGCGACCAGCAGGATCACGGTCAGCACCGCCAGCGACAGCAGGGTGCCGAGGTAGAGGCGCCCCGGCTCGGTGTCGGTGAAGTAGAGCTGCAGCAGCGCGCCGAAGTCGTTCGTGGCCGAGACGGGCGTGGTGATGAGCGTGCGGAAGCCGCCGAAGGCGAGGAACGCCTGGGCGACGCTCGCGAGACCGGTGGCGATGGCCGCCCGGTCGAGCGTGCGGTGCCAGTCGCGGCTGTGGGGTGCGAGCGCGAAGCAGGCGAGCACCAGGCCGCCGAACGCGGCTCCGATGGCCAGGTTGCGCACCATGCTGGCGATCGGCATGCCCCAGCGCACCGCCGCGCCCGGATCCTCGATCGCGGGCGCGAGGGCGCCGCCGCCGAACTCGAGCGCTGCCCACATCGCCACCAGGCCCGCGAGCAGCGCGAGCGCTGGCGCGAGGAGACGGAGGCGCAGCACCGTCTCAGGGTAGTCGCTCGGCCTATGAGGTCGACCCGGCGACGCCCGCCGGATGGCGGCGGACGACCCCGCCGGATGGCGGCGGACGACGAGAGGGGCCCCGCCGGATGGCGGAGCCCCTCTCGCTGCTGTGCGGTGCGGTCCTACTTGACGGCTGCCTTGAGCTTCGAGCCAGCGGTCAGCTTGACGCGGTGGCCGGCAGCGATCTTGATCTCCTCGCCGGTCTGCGGGTTGCGGCCCGTGCGGGCAGCGGTCTCGGTGCGCTCGGCGCTGAAGAAGCCGGGGATCGAGACCTTGTCGCCAGCCTTGACGGCGTTCGAGACCTCGTCGAACAGCGCGTCGAGCACTGCCGTGACCTTGGCCTGCGAGAGGTCGGTGGACGCAGCGATCTTCGATGCGAGGGTGGTCTTGTTGATGGTCTCAGCCATGGTGTCCTCCTGGATGGTGGCATGTCCGTCCCGCCGGGGGCGGGCATCCGCCGGGGCCCATTCGGGCTCCGACCACGTCCGAACGTAGCCCCGGGGCCCTGGATCTCGACGCAGAACACCCCGACACGCCGCGTTTTCCGCGACTTTTCGCGGTTCGCGAACAGGTTCGGGGTACAGATGCGGCGGTTTCGGCGCTATCGGCCGGCGCTGGCCGCCAGCCGCCGGGCACGCAGCTCGCTGGCCCTCGCCGCCCTCCGGCGCTCGAAGAAGGGCAGGAAGAGGCCGATCAGGGGCCCCACGCCGAAGGCGAAGATCACCGTGCCCACGCCGACCGGGCCGCCGAGCAGCCAGCCGATCAGCAGCGCCGTGCCCTCGATCAGCGTGCGCACGATCCAGATGGGCCAGCCGGTGATGCGCACCAGCCCGGTCATGAGCCCGTCGCGAGGGCCGGGGCCGAGCTGCGGGGCGATGTAGATGCCGGTCGCGAGGGCGAGCAGTGCGATGCTGCCGGCGAGCATCAGCGCCTGCGCCCACAGCTCGGTCGGTGCCGGGATGAGCAGCAGGCCGAGGTCGGCGGCCGGCCCCACGAGCAGGCCGTTGAGCAGCGTGCCGATGCCGGGGCGCTGCCGCAGCGGGATCCACAGCAGCAGCACGATCCCGGACACCACGACCGTGGCGGTGCCGTAGCTCATCGGCAGGTGGTTGGCGATGCCGAGCGAGAAGACGTCCCACGGGCCGACGCCGAGCGCCGCGCGGATCAGCAGCGCCAGCGAGATCCCGTAGAGGAAGAGCCCGAGCAGCAGCTGCGCGACCCGCCAGGCCGTGTCGCGAGGGCCGAGCGAGTCGATGGGCAGCAGCAGGCTGCGGATGCGGGGGGCGGGTCGTGCGGGTCGTTCGCTCACTGGTCGATTCCATCGCACCGGCCATGCCGCCCGCGCGGTCCACTCGCCAGCAAGTGGCTCGGTGCGAGCAGTCCATTCGACGGCAGAATGGCCGCATGGCATCCCGGCTCGGCACCCAGCTCGGCGAGTGGCGCGCGACGACCGCGGTTGCGCAGTCGCTCGCCGACCGCATCCGCATGCTGCTGCTCGACGGCCGCATCACGGTCGGCGAGCGGCTCCCGAGCGAGCGGGCGCTCGCCGCCGAGCTCGGCCGCTCGCGCGCCACCATCGCCCGCGCCTACGAGCTGCTCGAGGCCGGCGGCTACGCCGACCGGGTGCACGGCTCCGGCACCCGCGCCGCCCTGCCGGCCCAGCGCATCCACCGCCCCTCCCCCGCCGGCGATGACGTGATCGACTTCACGATCGCCTCGGTCGGCTCGACCCCGGGCCTGCACGCCGCGACCGTGCGCGCCCTCGACCGGGTGGCGGGGCTGCTCGGCACGCCCGGCTACTCGCTCGACGGGCTGCCCGAGCTGCGCGAGCGCATCGCCGCCCGCTACACCGCGCGCGGGCTGCCCACCGATCCGGCGCAGATCGTCGTCACGAGCGGTGCGATGCACGCGCTCACCGTCGTGCTCGCGGCGTTCGGCGCCCGCGGCCGTGCCGCGATGGTCGAGCAGCCCTCCTTCCCGCACGCCCTCGATGCGCTGCGCCGCACCGGCCACCGGCTGGTGCCCACCCCCGTGACGGTCACCGGCGACGGCGGCGGCTGGGACGCATCCCACCTGGTCGACACCCTGCGCACCCAGCGGCCGGCGCTCGCCTACCTGATCGTCGACTTCCACAACCCCACGGGCGCGACGATGCCCGAGCTCGAGCGCGCCAGGCTCGCCGCGGTCGCACGCACGACCGGCACGCTGCTCGTCATCGACGAGACCTGCGCCGAGCTCGACATCGACCGCGGCTGGACACCGCGGCCCTTCGCGGCGCACGGCCCGGCCATCCTCATCGGCTCGATGTCGAAGATCGCCTGGGGCGGCATGCGGATCGGCTGGATCCGCGCGAGCCTGCCGCAGGTGCGGCAGCTGCTCGACGCGCGCCCGTCGATCGACCTCGGCACGCCGCTGCTCGAGCAGTGCATCGCGATCGAGCTGCTCGACGACATGGATGCGCTGCTCGCGCGGGCGCGCACCCGCCTGTCGGCGGGGCGGTCGGCCGTGGCCGCGGGCCTGGCCGCGCACCTGCCGGAGGTCGCGATGCCCGAGGTGCCGGGCGGGCTGTCGGCCTGGCTCGACCTGGGCGGCACCTCGTCGACGTCGCTCTCGCTGGCGGCCCGCGACCGCGGGCTGCTGCTGCCGCCCGGCCCGCGCTTCTCGCCGTCGGGCGTGCTCGACCGGTTCGCGCGCATCCCGATCACCTGGGAGCCGGAGGTCACCGCCCTCGCGTGCGCGCGGCTCGGCGACGCCTGGCGTGCCGTGCGCTCGGGCGAGCGTCCGGACTCGACGCGACTGGCGGCATCCGCCGTCGTGTGACGGCTCGCGGTCACGATCGCCCTTGACGCGGCGAGGCGAACCGCGATTGCGTGGAGCGCATGACCGTCATCGGCTTCCACGCCTCCCATGAGCAGCTGCCGCCGAGCGCGCTGCTGACCGCAGTGCAGCGCGCCGAGCAGGCGGGCTTCGACGCGGCGATGTGCTCCGACCACCTCGCCCCGTGGAGCCGCAGGCAGGGGCACAGCGGCTACGCGTGGTCGTGGCTGGCCGCGGCGCTCGCCACCACCTCGCTGCGGCTCGGCGTCGTCACGGCGCCCGGCCAGCGCTACCACCCCGTGATCGCCGCGCAGAAGGTCGCGACCCTGGGCGAGATGTTCCCTGGCCGCTTCTGGGCGGCGCTCGGCTCGGGCGAGGCGATGAACGAGCACGTCACGGGCGACGGCTGGCCCGCGAAGCCCGAGCGCGAGCAGCGGCTCGTCGAGACCGCCGACGTGATGCGCCGGCTGCTCGCGGGCGAGGAGGTCACGCACGACGGGCTCGTCTCGGTGCATCGCGCGCGCGTGTGGTCGCTGCCGGCCGAGGCGCCGCCGCTGCTCGCCGCGGCCGTCACCGCCGCGTCGGCGGCGCGGCACGCCGCCTGGGCCGACGGCCTCATCACCGTCGCGAGCGAGCCCAGGGCGCTGCGCGACATCGTCGCCGCCTACCGCGACGCGGGCGGCCGCGGGCCCGTGTGCGGGCAGCTGCACCTCGCGTGGGCACCCAGCGAAGCCGAAGCCCTCGCGATCGCGCACGACCAGTGGCAGAGCAACCTCGTGCCGGCGCCCGAGGTCTGGGACATCGAGCAGCCCGAGGACTTCGAGCGGCGCACCGAGGGCGCGAGCGTCGACGAGCTGGCACGGGCCGTGCACATCTCGAGCGACCTCGGCCGGCACGCCGACCGCATCGGGTCGCTCGTCGACGCCGGCCTCGACGAGCTCTACCTGCACCATGTCGGGCAGGAGCAGACGCCCTTCATCGACGCGTTCGGCGAGCACGTGCTGCCGCAGCTGAGCGCCGAGCGGAGCGCGACGTGAGCCCGCGCCCGATCGAGGCGGCCGACCGCTGGTGGCGCAACACGGTGCTCTACTGCCTCGACGTGCAGGTCTTCCAGGACTCCGACGGCGACGGCACGGGCGATCTGCAGGGGCTCGTGTCGCGCATCCACGACCTCGCCGACCTCGGCGTCACCTGCCTGTGGCTGATGCCCTTCTACCCCACCGCCGATCGCGACGACGGCTACGACATCACCGACTTCTTCGGCGTCGACCCGCGGCTGGGCACGCTCGGCGACCTCGTCGAGGTGGTGCGGGTGGCCCGCGCGAACGGCATGCGCGTGATCATCGACTTCGTCATGAACCACACCTCCGCCGACCACCCCTGGTTCCGCTCCTCCCGCCGCTCGAAGACCTCGCCGCACCGCGACTGGTACGTCTGGCGCGATGCGCCCCCGGCGAAGCAGGACGCGCCCGTCTTCCCCGGCGAGGAGGACTCCACCTGGACCGAGGATCCCCGCACGGGCCAGTGGTACCTGCACCACTTCCGCGCCCACCAGCCCGATCTGAACATCGCGCATCCGCCCGTGCAGGAGCAGATCGAGCGCAACCTCGGCCTCTGGCTCGAGCTCGGCGTCTCGGGGTTCCGGGTCGACGCGGTGCCCTTCATGTTCAGCAGCGCCGCGCACCACGGCACCGAGACCACCGGCGCCGCCCCCGACTATCGGGGCGCGGATCACCTGCGGGCGATCCAGCGCTTCGTCGCCCGCCGCAACGGCGAGGCCATGCTGCTGGGCGAGGTGAACCTGCCGCACGAGCAGCAGCTGCACTGGTTCGAGGCCGAGGGCGAGGCGTCGGGGCTGCACGTGCAGTTCGACTTCGTCTCGATGCAGCAGCTGTTCCTGTCGCTCGCCCGCAAGGACGCCCGCCCGCTGGCGAAGGCGCTGCGCGACCGGCCCGAGCTGCCCGAGGCGAGCCAGTGGGCGAACTTCGTGCGCAACCACGACGAGCTGACGCTCGACAAGCTTGCGCCCGACGAGCTCGAGGAGGTGTTCGAGGCGTTCGCGCCCGACGAGGGCATGCGGCTGTACGGCCGGGGCATCCGGCGCCGCCTGCCCACGATGCTCGGCGACGACCGCGCCGTGCGGCTCGTCTACACGCTGATGTTCTCGCTGCCCGGCTGCCCGGTGCTGTTCTACGGCGAGGAGATCGGCATGGGCGAGCAGCTCGACGTGCCCGGCCGCTATGCGGTGCGCACGCCGATGCAGTGGGCGCCGGATGCGGGGGGCGGGTTCTCGACGGCCCCTCCGTCGCGCTTCCCCCGGCCGCTGCCGACGGGCGACTTCGCCCCCGATCGCGTGAACGTCGCCGATCAGCGGCGGGACGACGGATCGCTCTGGCACCACATCCAGCGGCTCACCGAGCGGTACCGCGACGAGCCGTCGCTCGCCTGGGCGAAGCTCGAGGTGCTGTCGCTGCGGCAGCAGGCGGTGCTCGGCCACGTCTGCCGCGACGACGACTGGACGATGCTGGCGCTGCACAACATGGGCGACGGTCACGAGACGGTGAAGCTCGAGGTGGCCTCGGACGACGGGCCGGTGACGCTGGTCGACCGCTTCGACGTCGACGCGACCCCGATCACCATCGACGGGCGGCTCGAGGTGCGGCTCGACCCCTACGGCTGGCGCTGGCTGCAGGTCACGCCCGCGTCGGCGGCGATCCGGCGGGTGTAGGCCGCGTCAGGCCAGCGGCTGGGTCGGCGGTGCGGGCGGTGCTGCCGGCGGCGCTCCCCCGGTCACCCTGGCACGTCACGAGCCGAGGAGCAGTCGCGGAACGCGGACGATCCATCCTCGTTCCGCGACGGATGCCGGATCCGTCCGCTTCTCGTGGCCACTGGCATCGGCCACTGGCATCGGCCACTGGCATCGGCCCGGGACGACGAAGGCCCCGACCTTGCGGTCGGGGCCTTCGTGCGGATCAGGTGCTTACCAGCTCGACTTGGTCACGCCGGGCAGCTCGCCACGGTGCGCCATGTCGCGGAAGCGCACACGCGAGATGCCGTACGCACCCACGTGGCCGCGGGGGCGGCCGTCGATGGCGTCGCGCTTGCGCACGCGCACGGGCGAAGCGTTGCGGGGCAGCTTCTGCAGGCCGAGGCGCGCGGCCTCGCGCTCCTCGTCGGTGCTCTTCGGGTCGATGAGGGCCTTCTTCAGCGCGAGACGCTTCTCGGCGTAGCGCGCGACGATGACCTTCCGCTGCTCGTTCTTGGCGATCATGCTCTTCTTGGCCATTTATCGCTCCTCTCGGAACTCGACGTGCTGACGCACGATGGGGTCGTACTTCTTCAGCACAAGTCGGTCGGGGTTGTTGCGACGGTTCTTCTTCGTCACGTACGTGTAGCCGGTGCCTGCGGTCGAGCGCAGCTTGATGATCGGACGGACGTCCTGCGACTTCTTCGCCATCAGAGCTTCACCCCCCGAGCCTGCATGTCACGGACGACGGCCTCGATGCCACGGGCATCGATGACCTTCATGCCCTTGGCCGACACGTTGAGGGTGATGTTGCGCTTCATCGAGGGGACGAAGTAGGTCTTGCGCTGCACGTTCGGGTCGAAGCGGCGCTTCGTGCGACGGTGCGAGTGCGAGATCGCGTGCCCGAAGCCAGGAACGGCTCCGGTCACCTGGCATACGGCTGCCATGATGCCTCCAGTTGTGGTTACCGTGGGCTTGACGCCCACCCAAGATCACTTGCCTGCACGCACCCGGACCGACCCTTGCGGGACGTGGAGGGGGCGTGTGCTGCGCGGCCGAGGCCGCACCAAGGATCAAGCGTACGCGATCGGACGCCGCCGAGGCAAGACCGAGTCGTGCGCGGGTCGGCCCCGGAACGTCGCGGAACGAGCGGATGCGTCGTGGCGCCCAGGGCGGGACGGCTCGGCTCGCAGGCTCAGCGCGGGAAGACCGGCTGGCCGTCGGGCCCCATCGGGTACGGCGTGCCGTCGGGATGGGTCGGCCACGGCAGCAGGCCCTGGGCGTCGGGCTGCGGCGGCTGCGGCTGCTGCCACGGCGCCTGCATCGCGGAGGGGGCTGGTGCCGGCGCCTGTGCTTGGACCGGGGCCGGGGCCGGGGCCGGTGCCGGCGCCTGCTGCGCCTGGCCTGCCGCGGGCCACGCGGGCCACCCGCTCGGCGAGCCCGGCGCCGCGATGCGCGCTGCCGAGCTGCCGGCGGGGCGCACGTGCTCACCCCGAGCCTCGGCCTCCTGCCAGTCGATGTTGCGGCGGTTCCAGTAGAGGAGCACGGTCACCGACGATGCCAGCGCCGTCACGACGATCGCGGCGACGGTGGAGCGCCAGTACCACTCGCTCACCTCGAGGCCGAACGCGTCGATCGCGAAGTGCAGCGTCAGCAGCACGCCGACGATGCCGACCAGCGCGGACGCGATCAGGCCGATCGTGCGCGCCATCGCGGCGCGGCCGCGGTCGCCCAGCTCGATCAATCCCCAGGCTGCGGCCGCGGCGGCCCGGACGACCAGCACGGTCAGCAGCACGATGCCCAGCAGCTCGCCGAAGATCCAGTCGTTCGCGAAGGGATCGTCGTCGGCGGCTCCGCTGCCGCGCATCCAGATCGAGATCATCAGCACGGCCAGCAGGTAGATGTTGGCGGCGACGCCGATCACCAGCGGCGTCGCCGAGCGCCGTGCCAGCACGAGGTCGACGGCGAGGAGCCCGGTGAACGCCAGGAAGACGACGACCGTCCAGACCACGCGCGACGCCTGGCTCTCGAAGTCGCCGATGAAGATGAGCACGACCGTGATGATCGTGACGATCGCGAGCAGGCAGATGCCGACGAACAGCACCGGCTGGATGCCGAGGATGCGTCGGGGCCCGGTCGGGCCCCCGGGTCGCTCCGGCCAGGCCTGCGGCGAGCTGGTGCGGCCTGCGAGCGGGTTGACCGGCACCCGCGGGGCGGGCCCGGGCTGCGGCGTCGATGCCTGCACGGTGGGCACCGAGGCATGCGGCTGCTCTTGCGACGGCCCGTGCGGCCGCTCGGGCGACGGGCCCTGCGACTGCTGCTGCTCGCGCTGCCGGATCTGTTGCAGCAGTCCCTGCGTCTGGCGGCGGGCTGCTGCCGCGGTGCGGATGTCGACGGGCTCGCGCGCCCCGAAGGCGCTGGGCTGTGCGGTCACTGCTGGTCTCCTCGTGCTGGTGCCGCCAGTCTGGCGAAGGACGCCGGGCGCCGCGATGGGGAGAACTTCCCCCTGTGGAAAGACGAGCGCCGTGGAGAGACGAGCACCGTGCAGAGACGAGCACCGTGCAGAGACGAGCGCCGAGGCCGTCAGCGCGCTGCGGCGCACTCGGCGCAGACGCCGAAGATGTCGACCACGTGCTCCGGCTCGACGAAGCCGTGCGCGGCCGCGACCCTTCCCGCCCACTGCTCCACGGCCGCGGCCTCGAGCTCGACGGTGCGGCCGCACGAGCGGCAGATCAGGTGGTGGTGGTGGGTCTTGGTGCAGGCGCGGTAGAGCACCTCGCCGCCGGACTGCAGCGCATCCGCCTCGCCGTCCGCCGCGAGCGCCGCGAGCGCCCGGTAGACCGTCGCCAGGCCGATGGTCGAGCCGCCGGCGCGCAACGACTGGTGCAGCGACTGCGCCGAGACGAACTCGTCGCTCGCGTCGAGCGCGGTGCGCACCGCCTCGCGCTGCCGGGTCGTGCGGCGGGGGCCGGTCTCGACGACGGCGGCATCGCTCGGTCGGTGCTGGCTCGGTCGGTGCTGGCTCGGTCGGTCGTCGCTCACGGTGTCCTCGCCTCGATGGTGGCACGCGCCGGTGCGCGGCGCAGGCCCGCCGCCAGCCAGGCGAGCCCGTAGCAGGCCGCCGCGACCAGCGCGATCGCGCCGCCGGCGGCCGCGTCGAGCCACCGCGACGCGAGCAGCCCCGCGACTCCCGAGAGGATGCCGATGGCGGGGGCGAGCAGCAGCATCCAGCGGAAGTCGCGCACGAGCAGTCGGGCGGCGGCGGCGGGCGCGACGATCAGCGCGACGCCCAGGATGGCGCCGACGACGGGCATGATCGCGACGACGGTCGCCGCCATGAGGGCGAGCGACACGGCCTCCGGCACCCACGGCCGCAGGCCCGCCCGTCGGTAGCCCGGCTCGTCGACGCTCGAGAAGACCAGGTGGCGGCCGGCGACCGCCCACACGCCCGCCGCGAGCACGAGCATGGCGCCCGTCAGCGCGAGGTCGGCCTCGGTCACCGCCAGCACCTGCCCGACCAGGAACGACTCCACGTCGATCGGCAGCGGCGTGAGCGACTGCAGCATCGCGCCGAGCGCGAAGCCGGCGGTCAGCATGACACCGGATGCGACTGCCGGCCCCTGGGAGCGGATGCGCCCGATGCCGACGGCCACCGCGACGAGCGCGACCGCCGCGACCGCGGCGCCGAGCGGCACCGAGACGCCCAGCATCGCGGCGGCGACCGCGCCCGGGAAGGTGGCGTGCGTGAGCGACATGGTGAAGAAGGCGCGCTCGCGCAGCACCACCAGCACGCCGACCAGGCCGGCCAGCCCGCCCGCGAGCACGACCTCGACCATGGCGAGCTCGAAGAAGCCCAACTGCGCGCCCATCAGCCGGTCACCGCCTGCTCGTCCGCCTGACGCTGCTCGCCCGCACGACGCTGCTCGCCCGCACCGCTTCCGTCCACCGCACGGCCCCGCCGGCGCGCGCCCCGACCGCGCAGCGCGCCGACGCCGAGCGCCACCAGGTACCCCGCGATCATCGTGAGGGCCACGGTGGCGCCCGGGGCCGCATCCGCCCCCAGCACCGCCAGCTGCACGACCACCCACAGGCCGAGCCACCCGGTGACCGCGCCGAAGAGGATCGAGATGGCGACCGCGGCGGGCAGCGACCGCGTCAGGGCACGCGCGGCGGCGGTGGGCACGATGACCACGGCGAGCGCCAGCAGGGTGCCGACCGAGGCGGATGCGGCGACCACGACGAGCGCGACGGCGACGGTGCCGATCGTCTCGAGCAGCACCACGTTCAGCCCCGCACGGCGGGCGCCGGCCGGGTCGAAGGCGGCGAAGAGCTGGCCGCGGGCGGTGGCGACGATCAGCGCGACGGCGAGCGCGATGAGCGCCACCGACAGCCACAGGTCGTCCCAGGTGATGGTGAGCAGCCGGCCGAAGAAGAAGTCGGTGAGGCTGCCGCCCGAGCCCCGCGAGCCGGAGACGAGCACGACGCCGAGCGAGAAGAAGGTGGTGAGCACGATCGCCACCGCGGTGTCGCGCGGCTGGCCCCGGCGGGCGATGAGCGACAGCACCACTGCGGCCACGAGGGCGGCGCCGAGCGCGCCGGGCATGAGCCCCGCAGCGCCGCCGAGCGCCGCGCCGATCGCGAGCCCGGGGAAGACCGCGTGGGTCAGCCCGTCGGTGGCGAACTCGAGGCGGCGCAGGTGCACGAGCACGCCGACCGTGCCGGCAGCGACGGCGAGCGCGATGAGCAGCAGCAGCGGCCGGCCCATGAACGGCACCGCGAACGGCGTGAAGGGGTCGAGCAGCGTCGGGAGCATGACGCTCATCCGCGGTCGGTGCTTGCCGCGTCGTCGTCCTGCAGCAGGTGGTGGTGGTGCTCGGTGTGCTCGGCCTCGTGATGCTCGGTGGTGGCGAGGGTGTGGCCGTCGATCTCCATCACGTGGCTCGCGAAGGCCTCCTCGACGCGCTCGAGCGTCAGCACGCACTCGGTGAGGTCGAAGGCGATCTGCTCGCGGTTCACCAGCAGGGTGCGGTCGCACACGGCGCGGGCGAGCTCGAGGTCGTGCGTGGTGATGATGAGGGCGACGCCGCGCGCCTTGAGCTGCCGGATCGTCTCGAGCAGCGCGTCGCGCGAGCCGCGGTCGAGGCCGTTGAAGGGCTCGTCGAGCAGCAGCAGGCGAGGCTCGCTGGCGAGCGCCCTGGCGAGCAGCCCGCGCTGGCGCTGGCCGCCGGAGAGGTCGCCGAAGCGGGTGCCGCGCAGCGCGGTGAGGCCGACGGTCTCGAGCGCCCCGGCGACCACCTGCCGGTCACGGCCGCCCGGCCAGCGCAGGCCGAGCCGCGGGGTGCGGCCCATCGCGACGACCTGCTCGAGCGTGACGGGGAACTGCGGGTCGATCTCGCTCGACTGCGGCAGCGTGCCGATCTCGCCGCGGCCGCTCGGCACGCGGAAGACCCTCGCGTCGTGGTCGGCGAGCCCGAGGAGCCCGGCGAGCAGCGTCGACTTGCCGGCGCCGTTCGGCCCGATCAGCGCGACCGCCTCGCCGGCGGCCACCTCGAACGAGACGCCCGAGAGCACCGGGGCGCCGCCGTAGCCGAAGGCGGCATCGGCGATCTCGACCACGGCTGCGCTCATGTCAGCGATCCCGGCACCGGCAGCGGCTCGGCGCCCCAGGCGGTCACGATGGCGGTGGTGTTGTGCACCATCGCGCCCAGGTAGGTGCCGGTCGGGCTGCCCTCGAGCCCGAGCGCATCGGCCGCGAGCGCCTGCTCGCCCTGCCGCAGCTCGACGCCGGCCTCGCGGGCGATCGTGGCGGCCAGCTGCGGGTCGATCGCGGTCTCGCTGAACACCACCCGGGTGCCGGTCTCGGCGATCTCGGCGACCAGCTCGTCGATGTGCGCCGCGCTCGCGCCCGCCGCGTCGTCGAGGCTCGGCAGCACCGTGCCGACGACCTGCACGTCGAACGCCCGCTCGAGGTAGCCGAAGGTGTCGTGCGTGGTGACGATCAGGCGCTCCTCGACCGGCACCTGCTCGATCGACGCGCGCATCCACGCCTCGAGCTCGACGAGCCGCTCGAGGTAGGCGTCGGCGGATGCGTCGAGGTCGATCGCGGGATCGGCGGCGGTCACGGCGTCGCGGATCGCCTCCGCCTGCGCGATCGCGTTCGCCGGGTCGTTCCACACGTGGGGGTCGACGTCGCCGTGATCGTGGCCGGTGTGGCCGTCGGCCGGCGCAGCCTCGTCGGCTGACTCGTCGGCAGCCTCGTCGGCGTGCGCATCGGCGGCGTGGTCGTGCCCCTCGTGCGGGTCGTCGTCAGCGGCCAGCAGGTCGAGCCCGAGCGAGGTGTCGACGAGCGTGCCCGCGAAGCCGGAGGCCTCGACGGTGCTGTCGAGCCAGGTCTCGAGGCCCGCACCGTTGACGATCAGCAGGTCGGCGGCCGCGAGCGCCGCGAGCGCCGAGGGGCCGGGGTCGAACGCATGGGCCGAGGCGCCGGCGCGCAGCAGGCTCGTGACCTCGGCCTGATCGCCGACGAGCTCGCGGGTGATGTCGGCCAGCTGGGAGGTCGTGGCGACGATCTCGAGCCGGTCGTCGGCCGAGCCCGCCCCGGGGGCTGCCGCAGCGCATCCGCTCAGCACCAGCGCCAGCGCGCCGATCGCGCCGACGGTCGTGAGGGTTCGCATGCGTTCCTTGTCCGAGCGCGACGCCGTGCCGCACGGAACGACGCTACGGCTAGATGAGAACGATTGTCAATTTCGTGTGCGGCGGGCGATCGACGCCGTAGGCTCGCTCCATGGAGCGAACCCCCCTGGGCACGGCCCAGCTGCAGATCATCACCGCGCTCGGCGTGCACCCCACCATCGACCCGCCCGCGGAGCTCGAGCGCCGCGTCGCCTTCCTGGTCGACTACCTCGAGGCCACGGGCGCGAAGGGGTTCGCGCTGGGCATCTCGGGCGGCCAGGACTCCACGCTCGCCGGCCGCATGGCGCAGCTCGCCGTCGAGCGCCGCCGCGCCGCCGGCGCCGAGGCGCAGTTCGTGGCGGTGCGGCTGCCCTACGGCGTGCAGCACGACGAGGCGGATGCGCAGCTCGCGCTCGACTTCATCCGCGCGGACCGCGAGACCGTCGTCGACGTGAAGCCCGGCGTCGACGAGCTGGAGCGCGAGGTCGAGGCCGCCATCGGCGAGGTCGTCGACTACCACAAGGGCAACGTGAAGGCACGGGCGCGCATGGTCGTGCAGTACGCGATCGCCGGCCAGCTCGGGCTGCTCGTGCTGGGCACCGACCACGCCGCAGAGGCGGTGACCGGCTTCTACACGAAGTACGGCGACGGCGGCGCCGACGTGCTGCCGCTGTCGGGGCTGACGAAGGGCCAGGGCAAGCAGCTGCTGCGCCAGCTCGAGGCGCCCGACCGGCTGTGGCAGAAGGAGCCGACCGCCGACCTGCTCGACGGCAAGCCGGGCCAGGCCGACGAGGTCGAGCTGGGGCTCTCCTACGAGGAGATCGACGCGTTCCTCGAGGGCCGCGAGGTGGCCCCCGAGGTCGCGCAGGAGATCGTCAGCCACTACCACCGCACCGAGCACAAGCGGCGGATGCCCGTGGGGCCGGCCGACGAGTGGTGGCGGCCGGTCGCGGGGCCGATCTTCGATTAGTCGAGCAGCAGCGCCGGCTCCTCCAGGATCGACGCCACGTCGGCCACGAACCGGCTGATCACGTCGCCGTCGATCGCGCGGTGGTCGAACGAGCCGCCCACGGTCGTCACCCAGCGCGGCCGCACCTCGCCGTCGACGACCCACGGCTTCTGCCGGATCGTGCCGAGCGCGATGATGCCCGTCTCGCCCGGGTTCAGGATCGGCGTGCCGGTGTCCATGCCGAACACGCCGATGTTCGTGATCGTGAAGGTGCCGTGCTGCATCTCGGCCGGCTGCGTCCTGCCCTCGCGCGCCGTCGTCGTCAGCTGCTGCAGCGCCCGCGCGAGCTCGAGCAGCGTCATGTCCTGCGCGTCCTTGATGTTGGGCACCAGCAGCCCGCGCGGCGTCGCGGCGGCGATGCCGAGGTTGACGTAGTGGTGCACGACGAGCTCGTCGCCCGTGAACGTCGAGTTGATCTGCGGGGAGCGCCGGATGGCCCAGAGGATCGCCTTCGCCATGATCAGCAGCGGCGAGACCTTCACGTCGGCGAAGTCCGCCGAGGCCTTCAGCCGCTTCACGAACTCCATCGTGCGGGTCGCGTCGACGTCGGTGAACACCGACACGTGCGGCGCGGTGAAGGCCGACTCGACCATCCCCTGCGCGATCACCTTGCGCACGCCCTTGACCGGGATCCGCTCCTCGCGGCCGCCCGCCCACTCGGGCGTGGCCAGGTTGCGGAACACGCTGGCCTGCTGCGCCGCCTGCACGACGTCGTCGCGCGTCACCTCGCCGGCGAGGCCGGTGCCGGCGAGCGAGACGAGGTCGACCCCCAGATCCTTCGCGAGCTTGCGGGTCGGGGGCTTCGCGATCACCGGGCCGGCGGATGCGGCGGGCACCGAGGCGGGCCGCACCGGTCCGTCCGGGGCCGGCACGGAGCGCACCGTGTGCGGCTTCCGACGTCGGGTCTCCGCTCCCCCGCGGACGCCGTAGCCGACGAGGACCGCGCCGCCGTCCTCCTCCTTGTCGACGGTGCCGGCCGTGTCACGGGTGGTCTCGACCGCATCCGCCCCACCGCCGGAGACGCGGATGATCGGGGTGCCGACCTCGACGGTCTGCCCCTCCTCGACCAGCAGCTCCTCGACGGTGCCGTCGAACGGGCTCGGCAGCTCGACGAGCGACTTGGCCGTCTCGACCTCGAGCAGCACGTCGTTGACGGCCACCGTGTCGCCGGGCTTCACGCGCCAGGTGACGATCTCGGCCTCGGTCAGGCCCTCGCCCGGATCGGGAAGGTTGAACTCCTGCATCGGTGCTCCTCGCCTCGTGCGTGTCAGTAGGCCAGCGCGCGATCGACCGCGTCGAGCACGCGGTCGGCGTCGGGCAGGTAGATGTCCTCGAGCTGCGCGGGCGGGAACGGGGCGTCGAACCCCGACACCCGCAGCACCGGCGCCTCGAGCGAGTAGAAGGCGCGCTCGGCGATCGTCGCGGCGACCTCGCTGCCGACCGACACGTGGCCGGGGGCCTCCTGCGCGACGACCACGCGGCCGGTGCGTCGAGCAGACTCGACCAGCGGCGCCCAGTCGATCGGCGAGAGCGAGCGCAGGTCGACGACCTCGCAGCTCGTGCCCTCCGACTCGGCGATCTGGGCGGCCTGCAGCAGCACGTGCACCATGGCGCCGTGCCCGATGAGCGTCACGTCGGTGCCCGGCCGCGCGACGACCGCATCGTGCAGGCCGGCGGTCGGCGCGGGCCGCACCTCGCCCTTCGACCAGTACTTCGACTTCGGCTCGAGGAAGATGACGGGATCGTCGCTCTCGATCGCCTGCCGCAGCATCCAGTGCGCGTCGTTGGCGGTCGAGGGGCTCACCACGCGCAGGCCCGCGGTGTGGGCGAAGTAGGCCTCGGGGCTCTCCTGGTGGTGCTCGACGGCGCCGATGTGGCCGCCGTAGGGGATGCGGATCACGACGGGCATGCGCACGGCGCCGCGGTGGCGGGCGGTCATCTTCGCGAGCTGCGAGACGATCTGGTCGAAGCCGGGGTAGACGAAGCCGTCGAACTGGATCTCGATCACCGGCCGGTAGCCGCGCATCGCGAGACCGATGGCGGTGCCGATGATGCCCGACTCGGCGAGCGGGGTGTCGAGCACGCGGCGGTCGCCGAACTCGGCCTGCAGCCCGTCGGTGATGCGGAAGACGCCGCCGAGCGGGCCGATGTCCTCGCCCATCAGCAGCACCTTGTCGTCGGCGCGCATGGCCTCGCGGAGCGCCGAGTTGAGCGCCTTCGCGATGGGCATGGTGATGGATGCGGTGCGCGCGCCGGCCGCGCCGGTCGCGTTCGGCTCGGCCGCGCCGGGCTCGATCACGGTCTCGCTGCTCATGCGTCGCCTCCGAACGCCGCCTCGAACGCCGCCAGCGCCCGCTTCTGGTCGACCATCAGCGGGTGCGGGTCGCTGTAGACGTGGTCGAAGATGTCGTCGCTGATGGCCGTGCCGGCAGCGAGCGTCTGCCGCCGCATGTCGGCGGCGAGGTCGGCTGCCTGCTGCTCCTGCTCGGCGAACGCGGCGTCGTCGACGCCCTGCGCGCGCAAGTGGGCGGCGAGCCGGGCGATCGGGTCGCGGCGCTGCCACGCCTCCTCCTCCTCGCGCGGGCGGTAGCGGGTGGGGTCGTCGCTCGTGGTGTGCGCGCCCATCCGGTAGGTGTCGGCCTCGATGTAGCCGGGCGTGCCCTGCCGGGCCGCGTCGAGCATCCGCCGGGTCACCGCGAACGACGCGAGCGGGTCGTTGCCGTCGACCCATGCGGCGTCGAGCCCGAACCCGCGGGCGCGCTCGTGCAGCGGGAAGCGGCTCTGGCGCGTCGAGGGCACCGAGATCGCCCACTTGTTGTTCTGCACGAAGAAGACGATCGGCGCCGCGTAGCTCGCGGCGAAGACGAGGCCCTCGCTGGCGTCGCCCTGACTGGCCGCGCCGTCGCCGTAGAAGGCCATCACGGCCTCGTCGGTCTCGGAATCGCCTGTGCCGCACCTGCCGTCGAAGCCGATGCCCATCGCGTAGCCGGTCGAGTGCAGCGCGTGGGTGGCGATGACGAGCGAGTAGATGCGCATGCCCTGCGTCTCGAGCGGGTTCCAGCCGCCGTGCACCGCGCCGCGGAACACGTCGATGATCTGGTTCATCGTCACGCCGCGGTGCAGGGCGATGAGGTGCTCGCGGTAGCTGGGGAAGAGCGTGTCCTGCTCGCGCGCGGCCCAGGCGGCGCCGACCTGCGCGCCCTCCTGGCCGATCGACGGCACCCACAGGCCCAGCTTGCCCTGCCGCTGCAGGTGCCCGGCCTCGATGTCGAAGCGGCGCGTGCGCACCATCTCGCCGTGCATCGCCAGCCGGTCGGCGGTCGAGAGCTCGCGGGCGAGCTCGTGCCACTCGGCGTTCGCGTCGGACTCCACGAGCGCGCCGGCCGCATCGAGCAGGCGGATGGGCTCGGTCGCGCCGAGCGCGCCCGTCACCTCGGTCGCGCTCACTGCAGCGCCTGGATCGCCCGCGCCGCGGCGAGGATGTGGTCGTCGGCCTCGGCCTCGCCGACGGAGATGCGGGTGCCGTCGGCGAACACCTTCGCGACGATGCGGTTGGCGAAGAGGATGTCGTGGATGGCGTCCTCCTGGCCGGGCTTCGAGGGGATCCAGAAGAAGTTGCCGTGCGGCTTCGGGGTGCGCACGCCGGCGTCGACGAGCCGCTGCCACAGCGCGTCGCGGCGGTCGGCCAGCACCTCGATGCGCGCGAACGTCTCGCCGACGTGCTCGAGCGCGGCGATCGCGGCCGAGGAGGCGAGCGCCGTCTGCGAGAGGGGCACGCCGGTGAGGTCTGCGCCTCGCAGAACCCCCGGGTCGCCGACCGCGTAGCCGACGCGGAGGCCCGCGAGCCCATGCGCCTTCGAGAAGGTGCGCAGCACGACGAGGTTGTCGTGCTGGCGCTGGAGGGCGATGCCGTCGGCCGTGGGCTCGCGCACGAACTCGATGTATGCCTCGTCGAGCATGACCAGCACATCTGCGGGGACCCGCGCCAGGAAGGCATCCAGCTCGGCCTTGCCGACGATCGTGCCGGTGGGGTTGTTGGGGCTGCAGACGATCACGGCGCGCGTGCGCTCGGTGATGGCCGCGGCCATCGCGTCGAGGTCGTGCGCGTGGTCGGCGTCGACGGGCACCTCGACGGGCGTCGCACCGCCGGTGCGGACGAACAGCGGGTAGGCGTCGAACGAGCGCCAGGCATAGACGACCTCGTCGCCCGGGCCCGCGACCGCGTGGATCAGCTGCTGCAGCAGCGAGGCGGAGCCGTCGCCGATCAGGATGCGCTCGACGCCGACGCCCAGCTCCTCCGCGAGCGCGGCGCGCAGGTCGGGAGCGCCCGGCCGCGGGTAGCGGTTGACGCGCAGCGCCTCGCGCCGCACCGCCTCGACGACGGCAGGCAGCGGCGGGAAGGGGTTCTCGTTGCTCGAGAGCTTGAACCCGCCCTCGGGCGCGGGGCGCCCCTGCTGGTAGGGAGGAACAGCTGCAATCTCAGGTCGAAGTCGCGCGGTCACCGCCTCAGGCTATTGCGAGTCTCGGCGTCGGAGAGGCATGGAGGTGCGAGAATCCGGCCATGCGCTTCCTGCTTCGAGTGATCTTCACCGCTCTCGCGATCTGGCTCGTCACGCTCTTCGTGCCCGGCATCGAGATCCGGTCGTTCGGCACGCAGTGGTGGGAGGTCGCCCTCACGACCCTGGCCGTCGCCCTCGTGTTCGCGCTCGTGAACGCCACCATCGGCAACCTGATCCGCATCGTCGCGTTCCCGCTCTACATCCTGACGATCGGCATCGTCGCGCTGTTCGTCAACGCGTTCCTGCTGATGATCGTGCACTGGATCTCCGAGGCGGTCGGGTACGGCATCCGTGTCGAGACCTTCTGGTGGGGCATGCTCGCGGCGGTCTGCATCGCCTTCCTCACCTGGCTGATCACGATCGTCACCCGCCCGGTGTTCGGCAAGGAGCGCCCGCGGGAGCGTTGATGCTGCAGCGCGCACTGCCGCGCAGCGGCGTTGCGTGCGCAAGGCCCAAGGTCGAGCAGCCGCGGCAGGCGGCGTAGCGAGACCGCGATTCAGCCACGTCGCAGCTCGACCACCGTGGTCGACACGGGCACCGCGCCTGCGGTGACCGCACGCAGGTGGTCGCGGTGCCGGTCGATGCCCGAGTGCTGCCCCTCGCGCACGTCGAGCGACTCGATGTACTCCGGCCGCGAGTGGCGCGCGGCGAGGCCGGTGCCGTGGCCGCCCGCGCTCTCGAGCAGCAGCGTCGTCGGCCCGTCGCCGTCGGCGATCCCGTCGAGGGCCGCCGTCGGGTCGCCCTCGTGCGCGACGCTCAGCACCGCGATGTGGCTCGGCAGCTCGACCGAGGCGACCGGCCCGCCGACCAGCAGTGCCGTCTCGACGTCGAACCGTCCCGACGCCGCCACGTTCGCGATCGCCGCTGCCCCTTGCGAGTAGCCGAAGAGGTCGACGGGCTCGTCGGGCTCGATGCCGGCGGCGACCATCGCCTCGGCGACCGCCGCGTCCGATCCCAGCAGCGCGGCGTCGCTCGCGGCGTTCTCGACGTTCGCCCAGCCGTCGAGGCCGACGCCCGGATCCGGGAGGGGGCTCTGGGTGCCGTCGACGAACACCTGATGCCGCCTGGTGCCGTCGGGCATCTCGAACGTGGTGATCGTCACGTCGGCGTCCCCGTCGCCGATGACCCGCATCGCCTCAGCGGGTTCGCTCACGGCATGCTCCGGCGGCGGCATCCGCCGCATCGAGTGCACCTGCACGGGTGGCGGCGCGAGCCCCGCCGCCCGGCCGAGCACCGCGCCGCCGGCGAGCGCCGCGAGCACCGCGTCGCGGCCGCCCTCGGTCTCCAGCAGCACCACCGCCTCCTTCGGGATGCCCAGCAGCCCCGCGAGCGCCTCATCGCTCGACTCGACCGCGAGCGCGAGCGCTGCGACGAAGGCGGGGTTCGCCAGCAGCGTCTCGGAGGTGCGCTCCCAGAACGCCGCCGCTCGCTCGAGCAGCGGCTCGAGCGCGATGCCGGCCCCGTGCGCGAGCGCCATGACCTGCGCGGCCTGCTGCGGATGCGCGAGCGCGATCCGTGCGGCGAGCGGCACGATCACGAGGCCCACGGTGAGGGCCGCGCTGACGCCGACGGCCAGCAGCAGCGGCGTCGACGGTGCGATCGCGCCGAGCGCGGCGATCGCCAGCGCCCGGGCTCCCACGCCGACGCCGTACGCGATGCCGTCGACCAGTCCCTCGACGAGCTGCAGCACCGCATCCGACGCCAGCTCGTAGGCGCGACCCACGAGCTCGGTGTCGTCGTGCAGGCGGTCGATCTCGCCGCGCAGCGCCCGCGCCTCGGTCTCGCGGAGCGCCAGCTCGTCGGCGAGCGAGGCGAGCACGCCGCCCGCCACCCCGGGCACGGCACCCATGCGCAGCTCGGGCGCCGATGCCAGCGCGACCACGGCGTCGTTCGCGCGCCATCGCGCGTCGCGCAGCCGGCTGCAGGCGATGCCGGTGACGGAGTCGTCCCACGCGACCGGCGCCGACGCCTTCGCCGTCGGCTGCGGCACCCATCCGAAGGCGCCACCGGCCGTGCCGAACGAGCCGCCACCGCCCGCCGGCCCCCCGAACGTGCCAGCCGCCCCGCCGAACGAACCGCCACCGCCGGCCGACCCGCCGAACGCTCCCGCCGCGCCGAACGGGCCGCCGCCGCCCGCTCCGTCGAACGCCGCCGCCGCGCTCACAGGAGCCCCGTGAGCGAGTGCTCGAGCACGCGCAGCTCGTGCTGCTCGCGCAGCAGGCGACCGCGCAGCGCCTCGACGCGGGCGTCGTACGCATCGCGCGCCGGCCCCAGCCAGCCGTCGAGCCCCTCGAGCCGCACGAGCGCGGTGGCGTCGTCGAGCGCATAGCTCGCGCGCCGCACGGCCGAGCGCGCGGCCCGGGCCCTGCGCCGCAGCTCCTCCTGCATCGCCGCCGTCGCCGTCGCCGTCGCAGCACCCGTCACACCGGTCATCCCGGCCGCCCCAGCCATCGTCATCATCGGCACCCCCTCGACCGCACGGTGCCACGCGAGGGCCGGGCACGAGTGCGCGCGACAGGCGAGCTGTGGAGAGTCGCACGCCCGAGCGCCTGCGGGCCGCCCGCATCCGCCAGAATGGGGCCGTGACCATCGAGCGGGAGTTCGCCGACGCGACGCGCTTCCGCGTCTGCTTCGTGTGCACCGGCAACATCTGCCGCTCGCCGATGGCCGCGACCGTGTTCGAGCACCTCGCCGAGCGGGCGGGCGTCGCCGACCGGCTGCTCGTCGCGAGCGCCGGCATCAGCGAGTACCACGTGGGCGAGACCGCCGACCCGCGCACGCTGCAGACGCTCGAGCAGGCCGGCTACGACGCGGTCTCGCACCGCGCCAAGCAGTTCAAGGCGAAGTGGCTCGACCGCTTCGACCTCGTCATCGCCTTCGACCGGGGTCAGGAGCGGGCCCTGCGCTCGCTCGCTCGCAACGACGAGCAGCATTCGAAGATCCGGCTGCTGCTCTCGTTCGACCCCGACGCCACGGCGCTCGACGTGCCCGACCCCTACTACTCGGAGGACGCCTTCTTCGGCACCGTCCTCCACCAGATCGAGATCGCTGTCGGGGGGCTGTTCCGCCAGATCCAGCCCGCCATGCGCAGCTGAAGGAGCCCCATGTCCCTGCCCATCCAGCCCCTCTCCCCGCTCGACGGCCGCTACCAGCGGCAGACGTCGGCGCTCGCCGAGCACCTCTCCGAGGCCGGCCTCAACCGCGCCCGCGTGCACGTCGAGGTCGAGTGGCTGCTCTGGGTCGCCGAGCACCGCCTCTTCGGCGCGACGCCGGTCGAGGCGCATGAGGCGGATGCGCTGCGGCAGTGGGCGCGGAGCTTCGGCCAGGAGCAGATCGACTGGCTCGCCGAGAAGGAGGCCGTCACCCGCCACGACGTGAAGGCCGTCGAGTACCTCGTGCGCGACCAGCTGGCGCAGCTCGGCCTCGAGCGGCTGTCGGAGGCCGTGCACATCGCCTGCACGAGCGAGGACATCAACAACCTCTCCTACGCGCTGACGATCCGCGCCGCCGTCACCGACGTCTGGATGCCTCAGTTCCGCGCCGTCATCGACCGCCTCCGCGAGCTCGCCGTCGAGCAGCGCGACCGCCCGATGCTGTCCCTCACCCACGGCCAGCCCGCCACGCCGACGACGCTCGGCAAGGAGCTCGCGGTCGTCGCGTGGCGCCTCGAGCGGCAGGCGAAGCGCATCGAGCAGGTCGAGGTGCTCGGCAAGTTCGCCGGCGCCACCGGCACCTTCTCGGCCCACGTCGTGGCCGAGCCCGGCGCCGACTGGCCGGCCACCGCATCCGCCTTCGTCGAGCACCTGGGGCTCGTCTGGAACCCGCTCACCACGCAGATCGAGTCGCACGACTGGCAGGCCGAGCTGTTCGGCGCGATCTCGCACGCAGGCCGCATCCTGCACAACCTCGCGACCGACGTGTGGACCTACATCATGCTGGGCACCTTCACGCAGATCCCGGTGGCGGGCGCGACCGGCTCGTCGACGATGCCGCACAAGATCAACCCGATCCGCTTCGAGAACGCCGAGGCCAACCTCGAGATCGCGTCGGCGCTGCTCGAGTCGCTCTCGGCGACGCTCGTCACGAGCCGCTTGCAGCGCGATCTCACCGACTCGTCGACGCAGCGCAACATCGGCGTCGCGCTCGGCCACTCGCTGCTCGCGCTCGACAACCTGAAGCGCGGCCTCTCGGAGATCGCGGTCTCCGACACCGCGCTCGACGCCGCCCTCGACGGCAACTGGGAGGTGCTGGCCGAGGCGATCCAGACGGTGATCCGCGCCGAGGTGCTCGCCGGCAGCTCGTCGATCGACGACCCCTACGCGCAGCTCAAGGAGCTCACGCGGGGCCAGAAGGTCGGTCAGGAGCAGCTGATCGCGTTCGTCGACGGGCTCGACATCTCGGATGCGGCCAAGGAGCGCCTGCGCCGTCTCACCCCGGGCGCGTACACGGGCGTCGCGAGCGCGCTCGTCGACCGCCTGCCGTAGGCCGCGCGCAGCCCGAGTCGGAGCCGGGCGCCGGGCAGTGCCAGGCTGGGGGCATGCGAGCGACGATCCTCCACGCCCCGGGCGACATCCGCGTCGAGACCTGGGCCGACCCATCCATCGAGCGTCCGACCGACGCGATCGTGCGGGTGGTGGCCGCGTGCGTGTGCGGCTCCGACCTGTGGCCGTACCGCGGCGCGAACCCCGTGCACGAGCCCCGCACGATCGGCCACGAGGCGATCGGCGTCGTCGAGGCGGTCGGCGCCGACGTCGCGCGCGTGCGCGTCGGCGACTTCGTGATCGTGCCGTTCGACCACTGCTGCGGCCGCTGCGTGCACTGCCTCGCCGGCCAGACCCAGGGCTGCCTCGAGCTGGCGATGACCGCGAGCGGGCAGGCCGAGC
The DNA here is from genome assembly GCF_030758955.1 of Agrococcus beijingensis. Taxonomy (NCBI): domain Bacteria; kingdom Bacillati; phylum Actinomycetota; class Actinomycetes; order Micrococcales; family Microbacteriaceae; genus Agrococcus; species Agrococcus beijingensis. Next base: position 1,044,607 of record NZ_CP132360.1, read on the forward strand.
TCACCCGTGTCACCAACGCCGACGCCACCTGCTTCGTGCTCGACGACGCGCCCGCCGTCGAGCAGCACGCGGCGGTGCTCGCGCTCAGCGACGTGCTGCCCACCGGCCACCACGCGGCCGTCTCGGCCGGCGTCGCGCGCGGGATGACCGCGGTGGTGGTGGGCGACGGCGCCGTCGGCCTCTGCGGCGTGCTCTCCGCCCGCCGGCTCGGCGCCGAGCGCATCATCGCGCTCTCCCGCAACCCCGCGCGGCAGCGCTTGGCGACCGCCTTCGGCGCCACCGACCTGGTCGACTCGCGCGGCGACGACGCCGTCGAGGCGGTGCGCGAGCTGACCGACGGGGTGGGGGCGGATGCGGTGCTCGAGTGCGTGGGCACCGAGCAGTCGATGCTCACCGCGTTCCGCGTCGCGCGCCCCGGCGCGACCGTCGGCTTCGTGGGCGTGCCGCACGGCACCCAGATCCCCTGGCCGACCGCGTTCCGCGGCAACATCGGGCTGCGCGGCGGCATGGCGCCCGTCGTGCGCTACCTGCCCGAGCTGGTGCCGGACGTGCTCTCGGGCGACCTCGACGCATCCGCCGTCTTCGACCTCGAGCTGCCGCTCGACGACGCGGCAGAGGCCTATCGCGCGATGGACGAGCGGCGGGCGATCAAGGTGCTGCTCCGGCCCTGAGGCACGGCAGGGCGCACGGCACCGCAGTGAGCGCGGGCGAGACGGGGCCGCGCCCGACGACGAGAGGCCCGCTCCGGAACCATCCGGCGCGGGCCTCTCGTCGTGTGCGGGCTAGAAGACGGCGGGCGTGCGCACCGGCTCGGAGGCCAGCGACGTGCGCGGCTCCTCGATGGGCGTCAGGCCGGCCTCGACGAGCGCGCCGAGCCCCGCATCCACGTTCTTCCAGTACTGGATCGCGCGCTCGCGGATCTCGGGCACGCGCGTCTTGCCGACGTGACCGACGATGTTCGCCACCAGGCGCTCGCGCTCGGGGATGCTCAGCACGTCGCGCACGAGCGTGCCGGCCTGGCCGAAGTCGTCGTCCTCGGGGTGCAGCGTCACGGCCGAGCGCACGAGCTCACCGTCGTTCTGCCACCCGCGGTCGTCACCGGCCGCAGCCGCATCCGCCGCCGGGCCGCCGAACGAGTTCGGCGCGTAGACCGGGGCGCTCGCCGGGCGGAAGCGCGTGCGCATCGAGCCCTCCTTGTCGTACGAGCTCACCTCGGCCTTCGCGGCGTTGACGGGCAGCTCTGCGTGGTTGGCACCGACGCGGTAGCGCTGCGCGTCGGCGTAGCTGAAGATGCGCGCCTGGAGCATCTTGTCGGGGCTGGCCGCGATGCCCGGCACGAAGTGCGCGGGGCTGAACGCCGCCTGCTCGATCTGCGCGAAGTAGTTCTCGGGGTTGCGGTCGAGCGTCATCTGGCCGACCTCGATGAGCGGGTAGTCGCCGTGCGGCCACACCTTGGTCAGGTCGAACGGGTTGAAGCGGTAGGTCGCGGCATCCTCGTAGGGCATGACCTGCACCAACAGCGTCCACGAGGGGAAGTCGCCATCCTCGATCGCCGAGTAGAGGTCGCGGATGTGGTGGTCGGCGTCGCTGCCGGCGAGCTGGTCGGCCTCCTCCTGCGGGAGGAAGTCGTTGCCCTGGTTGGTCTTGAAGTGGTACTTCACCCAGAAGCGCTCGCCCTCGGCGTTGATCCACTGGTAGGTGTGCGAGCCGAAGCCGTCCATGTTGCGCCACGTCTTCGGCAGGCCGCGGTCGCCCATCAGCCAGGTCACCTGGTGCGCCGACTCGGGCGAGAGCGTCCAGAAGTCCCACTGCATGTCGTTGTCGCGCAGGTGCGAGCCGGGCAGGCGCTTCTGCGAGTGGATGAAGTCGGGGAACTTGATGCCGTCGCGGATGAAGAAGACGGGGGTGTTGTTGCCGACCAGGTCGTAGTTGCCCTCGGTCGTGTAGAACTTCAGCGAGAAGCCGCGCGGGTCCCGCCACGTGTCGGGGCTGCCCTGCTCACCGGCGACGGTCGAGAAGCGGGCGAGCAGCTCGGTCTCGACGCCCGGCTGGAAGAGCGCGGCGCGCGTGTACTGCGAGACGTCGTGGGTGGTGACGAAGCGGCCGAAGGCGCCGCCGCCCTTGGCGTGCACGACGCGCTCCGGCACCCGCTCGCGGTTGAAGTGGGCGAGCTTCTCGACCAGGTAGTGGTCGGTCAGCGCGATCGCGCCGTCGGCGCCGACGCTCTGCGAGTGCGCGTCGCTCGCGATCGGGGTGCCGACGCTGTTCGTGGTGGGGGTCGTCATGAGCCGCTCCGTCTCGTGTCGTGTGTCGTGGTCGGTGGACATCGCGCGGCTGCGCGCTGTCGGGTCTGTGGATGGGCTTCGTCGCCCGGGTCTGTCGGTGCCGCGCGGCGGTCTGGCGGGGGTCGGTCAGGCGGCCTTCGCGCAGTCGGCGCAGACGCCGACGAACGTGACCTGCGCGGCCTCGACGGTGAACCCCGGCGGGGCGTCGGCGTGCAGGCAGGGCGCCTCGCCGACGATGCAGTCGACATCCTCGACCTTGCCGCAGCGCGCGCAGACGGCGTGGTGGTGGTTGTCGTCGACGCGGCGCTCGTAGCGGGCCGGTGAGCGCTCCGGCTCGAAGCGGCGCACCAGCCCGGCCACCGTGAGGTCGCCGAGCATGTTGTGCACCGACTGCACGCTCGTCTCGTGCCCTGCCGCGGCGAGCCCGCGGTGCAGGCTCTCGGCGTCGGCGTGCGGCATGCCCGCGAGCACGTCGAGCACCGCGAGTCGGCCCTGCGTCACGCGCAGGCCGTGCTCGCGCAGCAGCTCGGCGTCGGTCTCGGTCACGATGCCACCCTACTGGTTATCGTGAACCGATCAAAAGAACGTTCGCCTTCGGCGTTTCGCGACCGGGCCGCGATCGGGCGACGGTCGTGAGGTCGCGCATGCGCCCGTCATGGCGGAGGGCGCGGCGGGCGTGGGTCAGCGCTGCTCGTCGGGGAACGCCGTAATGATGTGGCCAGAGCTCAGGCCGACGCCGACCGTGACCATCCAGGCGCGCTGGGTCTGGTCGTCATCGACGAGCTCGACGAGCACGTCGTAGTTGACGATGTCGTCGCGGTACTCCTCGACGCGCGTCGGCTGCTCGAGCGCGCGGTCGATCGCGAACCAGGCGACGTCCTCCCACTCAGCGCCGACCGGCTCGGCGAGCTCGCCGAAGTCGCCGGTGTGGCCATCGGCGATGTGACGCCAGCCAGCGCCATCCGCGTTGCCGCAGGTCATGATCGCCTCACCGGCCGCGACGTCCAGAGCGGGCCAGGCTGCGCGGTCGAAGGCGTCGAGCTCGTCGCGGCCCGGTAGCCCCTCGCAGTCGTCGTCGGGCTCGACGTCGTGGGCGATCGGGTCGAAGACGACGCCCTCGGCGGTCAGGTGCGGGCCGTCGGGGGCGGCTGCGGGCGGCTGCGACGCGGCGTCCGGGCTCGAGCTCGGCCCGGTACCGCCGACCGGGCCGGTCGAGGCGCAGCCGGCGAGCGCCACAACGGCCGCCGCCGCCAGCAGCGCCCGCAGCGTCACGCGTCGAAGCCGTCGCGCTTGTCGAGGTCTGCCGACGACCGCCCCTTGGGCTTGATCGAGAGCATCAGGGTCGCGATGATCAGCAGCGTCACGATGAAGCCGACACCGCCGAAGATGAGGGCGAGCACCACGTCGCGCACCGTCATGAGCACGATCAGGCCGATGAAGACGCCCGCCGCGCCCGCGAACGCGAGGTACTCGAACGGCTTCAGCCGCTGCTTCCGGGTGGGCTGGACGGACCCGTCGTCGTACTGCTGGTCGCTCATGCTTCGCTCCGCTCAGGCTCGGGGTTGGTGCGCGCCGGGCGTGCGGAGAGCGCCGCGAGCGCGTGGTAGACGCCGACGATGACGGCGTAGGCGTTGATCAGGCCGGTGAGGGTGACGGCATCCCTGACGAACAGGAGCACCGCGCCCAGCACGATCGTGAAGAGGCCGACGGCACGCCAGTCGCGCGCCAGCTGCAGGGTGCGCGGCTCGGTGACCGCACGCATCCGCCACCAGCCGCGCAGCTCGAGCACGCCCGAGGCGATGCCCCATGCCGCGACGGTGAGGGCGAGCGCCGTCGCCGTGGGAGCGGCGAGCGCCAGCGCGAGCGCCACGACAGCGGCGACAGCCGACCACGCGGCGGTCAGCAGCGGCCAGCGCCCGGCCTCGCCGGGCACCAGCGCGCGGCCCACCCAGAGGGCGACGGCCGTGCCGGCGAGCAGGATCGCGAGCGCGACCAGGCCGACGAGCGCCGAGTGCAGCGCCAGGAACGGCAGCGCGAGGCCGACGACGAGCGCGGGGATGGCTCGCATGGCAGGGAGATGCCACGGGAGCAGCCCCTGCGAGGGGCGCGGCGTGGCGGTCACGGGTCTCCTTGCAGTCCCCTCCATCGTACCGGCGCTGCCGGAGGTCGTAGCCTGTGGAGCATGAGCCTCGAGCAGCACCGCCCGTTCATCGAAGACCTCTACCGGGAGCTGCACGCGGCACCCGAGCTCTCGCTCCGCGAGCACCGCACTGCCGCGCGCATGGCCGAGCTGCTGCGCGAGCTCGGGCTCGAGGTGCACGAGGGCGTCGGCGTCGAGACCGCCGTCGTCGGCGTGCTGCGCCGCGGCGACGGCCCGACGGTGCTGCTGCGCGCCGACATGGACGGCCTGCCCGTCACCGAGGCCGAGCAGGTGCCGTATCGCTCGACCGCGACCGACACGTTCGAGGGCCAGGCCACCGGTGTCATGCACGCGTGCGGCCACGACACGCACATGGCCTCGCTGCAGGGCGCGCTGCGGATCCTCGCCGACCAGGACGACTGGTCGGGCACGATCATCGCCGTCTTCCAGCCCGCCGAGGAGACCATGGACGGGGCGCTCGGCATGCAGGGCGCGCTGCGCGAGCTGTTCCCCGCGGGCATCGATGTGGCGCTCGGCCAGCACGTGATGTCGGGCGCCGCGGGCCACGTCGTGAGCGCCCCGGGCCCGGTGATGGCGGCGAGCGACCACCTGATCGTGACCGTCAACGGCCGAGGGGGCCACGGCTCGCAGCCCGAGAAGACGATCGACCCGATCGTGCTGGGCGCCTCGATGGTGCTGCGCCTGCAGACGATCGTCTCGCGCGAGGTGGCGCCCTCCGACCGTGCGGTCGTGACGATCGGCACCTTCCACGCCGGCACCAAGCAGAACATCATCCCCAGCTCGGCCCGCTTCGAGGTGAACGTGCGGTCGTTCGAGGAGCCCGTGCGCCAGCGCGTGCTGGCCGCCATCGAGCGCATCGTGCAGGGCGAGGCGCAGGCCGCGGGCGCTCCCCCGGCGACGATCGAGCGCGGCGAGCGCGCGCCCCACACCACGAACGACCCGGATGCGTCGGCTGCGGTGGGTGCGGCGTTCGACGCGGCCTTCGGCGAGCGGCACGGCGTGCAGCAGCCGGTGCTCGGCTCGGAGGACTTCAGCTACCTGCCCGAGGTGTGGGGCGCACCGTACGTCTACTGGTTCTATGGCGGCTTCGATCCCGAGCTCGTCGCTGCGGCTCGCGCGCGCGGCACCTTCGACGTCGACGTGCCCTCCAACCACGCACCCAACTTCATCCCCGTGATGCAGCCGACCCTCGACACCGCGACCACCGCGATGGTCGCGGCGGCCCGCGCCTTCCTGGCCTGACGGCGCCCGCTCCGGGCCCTGGCCTCCCGCCCCCGGACCGGGACGGAATAGATGCGCCCGCGCGCAGGTTGTCGGATATCGGACTGCGCCATCGCGCTCACCTCGGATCCTGAAGGAGACCCATGTCTGCACGCCCCCGCATCGGCCTGATCGTCGGCAGCACCCGCCCCTCGCGCATCGGCCGCAAGGTCGCCGACGAGATCGTCCCTGCGATCGACGCGGCCGGCGCCGAGCCCGTCATGCTCGACCTCGCCGAGATCGACCTGCCGCTCCTCAACGAGGAGGCGCACCCCGCCACCGACATCCGCACCGAGCCGCACACCATCGCGTGGGCCGAGCAGATCGAGGCGCTCGACGGGGTCATCCTGCTGACGCCGCAGTACAACGGCAGCTTCTCGGCGCCGATCAAGAACGCGCTCGACTCGCTCTACACGACCTGGAAGGGCATGCCCGGCCTCGTCGTCTCGTACGGCTGGTCGGGCGGCGCGGATGCCGCGGCAGGCATCGGCGGCGTCTTCGCGCACATGGGCGGCGAACTCGCGGCCGATGCGGTCACGCTCACGTTCGCCCCCACCGACTTCGACGAGGACCGCAGCTTCGGCGAGGTGGCGCCGTTCGTCGCCCGCTACAGCGACGACATCCGCCAGGGCGTCGAGCAGCTCGTGGCCGCCGCCGCGGCGGAGCTCGTCTCGGCCTGACGCCACTCAGGCACGACACGACGGGCGGTTGCCCAGCTCACCCCGGCAGGGCAACCCCCCCTCGTCGTCGGTGCGGGCACGCCCCGCCCGCATCGATCCGGTGTCCGTAGGCTGGGCGCATGATCGCTGTCATCACGTCGTTCACCGACGACCCCACCCGTCTTGAGCTGCGTCCCCGCCACCGCGAGCTGCTCACCGAGATGCACGAGGAGGGGCTGCTGGTCGCCGCAGGCCCGTTCGCCGACCAATCGGGCGCGCTGCTGCTGTTCGAGACCGACGACGTCGCCCAGGTGAAGGCCGCGCTCGCGCGCGACCCGTACTACTCCGCGCCCGGCGTCTCGATCGTGACGATCCAGCCCTGGACCGTGGTGGCCGGAGACCTCTGATGCCCGAGCACCTCGAGGCCCAGCGCCTCGAGACCCAGCGCCTCGAGACCGAGCTGCTGGTGATCGGCTGGGGCAAGGGCGGCAAGACGCTCGCCCGCTCGCTCGGCAGCGCCGGCCGGCGGGTCGTGCTCGTCGAGCGCGACGACGCCATGGTCGGAGGCACCTGCATCAACGTCGCCTGCGTGCCCACGAAGGCGCTGGTGCACCAGGCCGAGTCGCGGCGGCCCGACGACCACCCGGATGCCTTCCTGGCTCGCGCCGTCGAGACCCGCGACAGCCTGGTCGGGCGACTGCGGGAGGCCAACCGGCAGCTGCTCGCGACCGTCGACGCCGTCACGCTCGTGCGCGGCGAGGCGCGCTTCACCGGCCCCCGCACGGTGCGCGTCCACGGCGGCGACGAGCAGCTCGAGATCGTCGCCGAGCACGTGGTCGTCAACACCGGCACCGAGCCGCGACTGCCGGGCATCCCCGGCGAGACCGGGCCGCGCGTGCACGACTCCACCGGCCTCCAGCACCTCGACCGCGTGCCCGAGCGGCTCGCGATCGTCGGCGGCGGCCCCATCGCGCTCGAGTTCGCCGGCATGTTCGCCCGCTTCGGCAGCGCGGTCACGGTGATCGTGCGCGGCGCGAGCATCCTGCCCCACGAGGACGACGATGTGCGCGCCTCCGTCGAGGAGGCGCTCACCGACGCCGGCGTGCGGATCCTCGCCGATGCCGACACCGAGCGGATCGACGACGACGGCGCAGTCGCGACGGTCGTCACCTCCGCCGGCGAGGTCGCCGCTGACGCCGTGCTGCTCGCCACCGGCCGCGCGCCCGTCACAGCGGGACTCGACCTCCCGTCAGCCGGCATCGCTACCGACGAGCGCGGCTTCGTGACCGTCGACGAGTTGCTGCGCACCAGCGCCGACGGCGTCTGGGCGGTCGGCGACGTGAACGGCGGCCAGCAGCTCACGCCCATCTCGCTCGACGACCACCGGGTCGTGCTCTCCCAGCTCACCGGCCGAGGCGGCCGCAGCCGCGACGACCGGGTCGCCGTGCCGACCACCACCTTCACCACGCCGCCGCTCGCCCGCGTCGGCATCACCGAGCGCGAGGCGCGAGCGCGCGGACTCGACGTGCGCGTCGCCGCCAAGCCGGTGGCGACGATCGCCGCGATGCCGCGGCCGAAGGCCGTCGGCGAGACGCACGGCATCATCAAGCTCGTCGTCGACGCGCAGAGCGACCTCGTGCTCGGCGCCGCCCTCCACACCATCGACGCACAGGAGGTCGTGAACCTCGTCGCCCTGGCGATGCGCGCCGGCGTGACGGCGACCGAGCTGCGCGATGGCATCTGGACGCATCCGTCGTCGACCGAGGCCCTGAACGAGGTGCTCGCGGAGCTGCGCTGACGGGGATGGGGCCTCAGCGCCAACGACCTCAGCGCCGCACGCCCAGCCGCGACAGTACCCGATCGGCGAGCGGCTTGCCGCCCGTCTGGCAGTTCGCGCAGTACTCGAAGGTGCTGTCGGCATAGATGACCTGGCGCACCGTGTCGCCGCACACCGGGCACGCCTCGCCCTTGCGGCCGTGCACCCGCATCCCCTGCCGCTTCTCGGCCTTCAGCGACGACGCCGGCACGCCGCGGGCATGCTCGACCGCCTCGCCGAGCACCTCGCGCAGGGCCGTGTAGAGCCGGTGCACCTCGTCGGGCGGCATCGACGCCGGGTGGAACGGCGACATGCGCGCCGCATGCAGGATCTCGTCGGAGTAGGCGTTGCCGATGCCGGCGATGCGCCGCTGGTCGCGGAGCACGCCCTTGATCTGTGCCCGGCCGGCATGCTCGAGGATGTTCGCGAAGCGCTCCTCGGTGAAGGATGCGTCGAGCGGCTCGGGGCCGAGCGTCGCGATCGAGAGCACCTGGTCGGGATGCGCGACCACGTGGATCGCGAGCCGCTTCTGCGTCGCGCGCTCGGTCACGTCGAAGCCGTCGCCGCCGACCCCCTCGTCGCCCGCGGCGCGCTCGAGCACCACGCGGGCCGCCAGCGGACCCTTGAACGCGGGCAACCCGTTCACCGTGGCCCGAGACGGGCCACGGCGCTGGCGTCGCGGCGAAGACCCGAAAGGGTCTTCGCTCTGAGCTCCAGCGCGCCACTGGATCCACCCGGAGCGCGCCAGGTGGATCACGAGGTGCAGCCCGCTGTCGACGCTCAGCACCAGGTGCTTGCCGCGTCGGCTCGCTCCGGTGAAGACGGTGCCCGCGAGGGCGTCGACGGATGGGTCGTAGGTCTTGAGCGCGGCGATCGACGGCACGTCGACACGACGGATCGCGCGGCCGGCCAGGCGGGCGCCCAGGTCGGCCGCGAGCGCCTCGACCTCGGGCAGCTCCGGCATGCGACCAGTGTGCACCCGGTCGCTGACATCGGGACAGCCGTCGCTGCCCGCGAGCCGGCGGGCCCGGGCTACTCGCCCTTCAGGCGGAGCAGGCGGGCCTGCCCCTCCTCGCGCAGCTCGACCAGCGCATCCCTTGCGGTCACGAAGTCGGAGAACGACTTGTGCCCGATCGACTTCTCGTTGAAGACCGGATCCATGCGCTTCATCTGCTCCTTGACGACGTTGGCGTGCAGCCACTCGTCGTCGGTCTTCTGGTGCAGGATGCGCATGGCGCGCTCGAGCAGGCCCGTCGAGGCGTCGCCGCGCTGGGCCGGGGTCATCGCCACCTCGTCCTGAGCCGCGGCGACCGACTCGCTCGTCGCACGGCGGCGGCGACGCGCGGGTGCCTTCGCGGCCTCGGCCTCCGTCGCCGCGGCCTCCTCGGCCTCGGCGGCGATGCGCTTGGCCTCCGCCTTCGTCGGCGCGGGCGCGTCGACCTCGGGCTCGGGCTCGTCGATCTGCACCGGCTCGATGCCCGGCAGCGCGTCGTAGTCGGCGAACTCGTCGCACGCGGCGGCGAGCGACTTCGAGGTGGAGCCGGCGACGCCGATGCCCACCATGTAGCGGCCCAGCCGCTTGGTGCGCTGGGCGAGCGCGATGTAGTCGCTGTCGCCAGCCACCACCACGACGTGGGTGATGTTGTCGAGGCGGAAGAGATCCTCGACCACGTCGATCGAGAGGCGGATGTCGGCGCCGTTCTTCAGCGAGCGGGTGGTCGGGAACATCTGCACCAGGTCGACCGCTCTGGCCAGCAGCTGGTCGCGGTAGGCGGCGTGCGCCGGCACCGACCAGTCGGCGTAGGCGCGGCTGAGCACGATCGAGCCGTAGGAGGAGGCGTAGTCGATGATCGCGCCGAGGTCGACGGTCGCCTGCGAGAAGCGCGTGCGCGCCTTCGACTCGCGGCCGTCGGCGGGCAGCGTGCGCACCTTGTCGGCATGGAAGGCGCCGCGACCGTGGATCTGGTCGTAGCGCGAGATGAGGATGTTGTCGAAGTCGATGTAGACGGCGACACGCGCCTCGGAGTCAGTGGGCATGCAGCCAGTCTGTCAGGCCGCCTCGGTCTCCTCGGCGAAGGCATCGGCGATCTGGTGCCGGAACACCGCCAGCACCCACCACACCGCGACGCCCGCGATCGTCGCCAGCACGCCGGCGACCACGAACGCGGTCGGCAGGTCGAAGGCCGACGCCACGGCCCCGCCGGTGAGCGCGCCCAGCGGCATGCCGCCCCAGATCACCGTGCGGTAGGCGCCCTGCACCCGGCCGAACAGCGCATCCGGGATGAGGGCCTGCCGCACCGACATGACCTGCACGTTGAAGGCGCTCACGGCGAGCGCCCCCAGCGGCCAGCAGACCAGCGCGACCGGCAGCGTCGGCCAGACGCCCATCGCCAGCAGCGTCATCCCGTAGACCACGCCGCTCACGCCCATGGCGCCCGTGCGGCCCAGCAGCCGCGTGATCGTCGTCGACAGCAGCGCCCCGAGGATCGCGCCCACGCCGATCACGCTCAGCACCAGGCCGAAGCCGGCCTCGTCGATGCCCAGCACCTCGAGCGCGAACAGCACGCCGATGCCGTTCGCGATCGCGTTGCCGAACCCTGCGATGCCCGTCGCCCAGACGAGCTGCCGCAGGATCGGATGGCGCACGAGCCAGCCGAGGCCCTCACGGATGTCGGCCGACATCGTCGTGCGCTCGGCCCCGCGGTCGGGCACGAAGGCGCCGCGCACCGTCGCCACCAGCACCGCCGCCCCGACGTAGAGCACGACCGATGCGCCGATCGGCAGCACCGCCCACAGCGCGAACAGGAGTGCGCCCAGGGGCGCGCCGAGGAAGAGGTTCGTGACGCTCTCGGCGGTGGAGAGCAGCGAGTTGCCCCGCTCGAGCTGCGCCCGACGCACCACCCTGGGCAGCATCGCCCTCGCCGCGTTGTCGTAGACGGTCTCGGCGATGCCGAGCAGGAACGCCGCGACGTAGAGCACCCAGATGCTCGCCCATCCCGTGGCGAGCGCGACCGCCAGACCGAGCAGCACGAGGGCGCGGAAGAGGTTCGCGAGCCGCATCGCCGCACGCCGGTCGACGCGGTCGACCAGCGCGCCCGCCGGGATCGCGAACAGCAGCCACGGCAGGAACGCGAGCGTCGCGACCAGCGAGACGAGCAGCGGGTCGCGCGTGAGGCTCGCCGCGACCAGCGGCAGCGCCGCAGCCAGGATGCCGTCGGAGAAGTTCGACGCCGTCGACGACGAGAAGAGCCGCCAGAAGCTCGCGCCGAGCGGCGCCCGCTGCGGCACGCGCTCATCGGTCACGGCCCCCGAGTCTGCACCATGCGCGGCGCCCAGCGACACTCCCGACGACTGCCAGGGGTTGCACAGGCCGCGTGCGACCGGCATCGTGGCCGGTTCGCCAACGGAAGGAGCACTCCATGCTCACCCTGACCGAGAACGCCCAGACCGTCATCACCGGCATCGTCGAGAACGCCAGCGTCGCCAGCACCGGAGGCCTCCGCATCTCACAGGACCTCGGCGGCTCCAGCCTCGACGTGGCGGTCGCCGCAGCACCGCAGGACGACGACCAGGTCGTCGAGGCCGCCGGCGCGAAGGTCTTCCTCGACCCGTCGGCCGCCGTGGTGCTCGACGACAAGGTGCTCGACGCCTCTGCGGCAGATGACGGCCGCGTCGACTTCACGGTCGGCCAGCAGGGCTGACTGAGGTTCCACCGAGGCGGGCCCCGACGCGTTTGCGGGGCCCGCCTCGTCGTTGCACCGCTGACGACAGCTGGGGAGGAGTCTCTGCTCGTCGCCCTCAGCCTCCGACCTGCCATGGGTCGTGCAGCGTGATGCCGAGCCCTTCGAAGTCGGCGAGGTTGCGGGTCGCGAGGTCGTGCTCGCCGACCAGGCAAATCGCGGCGATCATCCCGTCCTCCAGGCTCATCGGCCGGCCCAGCCGCTCGCGCTCGGCCCGCAACGACCCCCATCGGCGGGCTGCGGCACGATCGAAGGCCAGCAGCCGGTCAGCAGCCGCCCGCTCCATCCGATCGATGGCGCCCTGGAGCGCATCGCGCCGTCGGCCCGCATCCAGTCGCTGCACGCCGTACTGCAGCTCCGCCACCGAGACCGCAGTGATCGCGGCGCGATCGGCGTGCGCGCTCAGCCATGCGATGACGCCCGGGTCAGGCCTCCGTCGCATGGGCTCGGAGAGCACGTTCGTGTCGAGGACGATCACAGGAGGTCGACCGAACGCGGGCGTCCACGCTCGGGAAGCGAAAGATCGATGTCGAGCTGCTCGACATCGCTGAGCCAGCCGTGGACGAAGTCGACCCGCACGCCGACGGCGTCGTCGAGGATCTCACGCACCTCGGCCTCCATCGAGCGATCGTGCGCAGCGGCCCGTGCTTTGAGTGCTCGCCTGGTCTCCTCAGACAGGTTCCGGATCGTCAATGTCGCCATCGTGCACCTCCTGCTAGCAATGCTAGCAAACGCGGCTCAGCCCTCGTAGGGCGGCGGCTCGGGCGGCGGTGCGCCGTAGGGCGTGCCACCGAACGGCGTGCCGCCGGGCGGCATCGAGGCGATGCCCTCGCCCGGTCCCATGCCGGGCGCGATGTCGACGAAGCGGGCCAGGTGGCCGTGGAAGGCGACCGGGATCGTCTTCGTCGGGCCACCGCGGTGCTTGGCGACGATGATGTCGGCCTCGCCGGGGCGGATGTCGCGGTCGTAGGCGTCCTCGCGGTGCAGCAGCATCACGATGTCGGCGTCCTGCTCGATCGAGCCCGACTCGCGCAGGTCGCTGATGGCGGGCTTCTTGTCGCCGCGCTGCTCGGGGCCACGGTTCAGCTGCGAGAGCGCGATGACCGGCACCTGCAGCTCCTTCGCCAGCAGCTTGAGCGAGCGCGAGAACTCCGAGACCTCCTGCTGGCGCGACTCGACCTTCTTGCCGCTCGTCATCAGCTGCAGGTAGTCGATCACGACCATGCGCAGCCCGGCCTGCTGCTTGAGGCGGCGGCACTTGGCGCGGATCTCGACGAGCGTGAGGTTGGGGCTGTCGTCGATGTAGAGGGGCGCGTCGTTGATGCGCCCGCGCACCTGCGCGAGCGTCGTCCAGTCGCGGCCCTCGATCGCGCCCTTGCGCAGCTTCTGCAGCAGGATGTTCGACTCGGCCGAGAGCATCTTCATGGCGATCTCGGTGCGCCCCATCTCGAGCGAGAAGAAGACCGACGGCAGGTCGCTCTTGATCGAGCAGGAGCGCACGAGGTCCATCGCGAGCGTCGACTTGCCGATGCCCGGTCGGGCGGCGATCACGATCATCTGGCCCGGGTGCAGGCCGTTCGTGAGCTCGTCGAGCTCGCGGAAGCCCGTCGGCACACCGGTCATCACGCCGTCGAGGCCCTTCGCCGCCTCGATCTCGTTGATCGCCGACTCGACGGCGATGCTGAGGGGCACGTAGTCCTCGGCCTGGTCCTCGCCCATCACCGAGTAGATCTCGGCCTGCGCGTGGTTCACGAGGTCGGTGACCTCGCCCTCCGAGGCGTAGCCCATCTGCACGATGCGCGTGCCCGCCTCGACGAGCCGGCGCAGCACCGCCTTCTCGGCGACGATCTCGGCATAGAAGCCGGCGTTGGCGGCGGTCGGCACCATCGACGTGAGCGAGTGCAGGTACTCGACGCCGCCGGCGCGCGAGAGCATCGCCGTCTTCGTCAGCTCGTCGCTGACGGTGATGACGTCGGTGGGCTCGCCGCGCGAGTAGAGCGAGAGGATCGCCTCGTAGACGATCTCGTGCTTCGGCTGGTAGAAGTCGTTGCCCCGCACCACCTCGAGGCAGTCGGCGACGGCGTCCTTCGACAGCAGCATGCCGCCGATGGCCGACTGCTCGGCGAGCATGTCGTGCGGCGGGGTCCGCTCGCTGTACCGGCTCTCGTTGAGCCCGATCTCAGCCAGGTCTGTCACGCGTTCCCCCTCACCGCCACGATGGCGCACGCCGCCCACAGCGGCATGCCGAGGGGAGACTGACTCAGGCTAGGAGCGCCCGGGGCCGCCGTCGAATCGCCCTGTGGACAACGCTGTGGAAACCTGGGGACAACGCCGCGCGCCCCGGGAGACGACTCTCCCTCAACCTGTGCACAGATCTGTGGAATTGCACCGTGGAATCTCGCCGAAACCGACTCTGACCGGGACTTCCTGTTTCCACAACCGGTGGGGAGATACGGGGGTGAAGTGCACGTTGAAGGTTGGCTTCCCCTGTCGGCTTGACAACGCATCCGACCCTGCCGTCGACGACGAACGAGGGCCCGCATCCATGACGGATGCGGGCCCTCGGCGAAGCGGGTACGGCTACTTGGCCGCGACCACCTTGAGCGTGATCGTCGCGACGATGTCGTCGCGCAGACGCGCGGTCGCCTTGTACTCGCCGACCGAGCGGATCGGCGAGGCGATCTCGATGACGCGCTTGTCGATGCTGCCGTGACCGGCGGCCTCGACGGCGTCAGCGATGTCCTTCGTCTGGATCGAGCCGAAGAGGCGGCCCTCGGAGCCGGTCTTCGCCTTCAGGGTGACGGCGTTCGCCTCGAGGCGAGCGCGCAGGTCCTGGGCCTCCTCGATCGTGGCGTGCTCGCGTGCGACGCGGCCTGCCTTGATCGACTCGACCTGCTTCTCGCCGCCGCGCGTCCACGCGACAGCCAGGCCCTGCGGCACGAGGTAGTTGCGGGCGAACCCGTTCTTGACCTCGATGACGTCACCAGCGGAGCCGAGGCCGGAGACCTCGTTCGTCAGAATGAGCTTTGCCATGGTTCAGTCCCCTCAGCGTCCGGCGCCGGAGTACGGCAGGAGCGCCATCTCGCGAGCGTTCTTGATCGCCTTGGCGATCAGGCGCTGCTCCTGCACCGAGACGCCGGTGATGCGACGGGCACGGATCTTGCCGCGCTCCGAGATGAACTTCTTGAGCGTCGCGACGTCCTTCCAGTCGATGACGCCGACCTTGATCGCCTTCGCCGGAGCGAGCGTCTTGCCGCCCTTCGGGCCCCGCGGCTTGCGGTTCTGCGGCTTGCCAGCCATGTGTCCTTCTTTCGTGCTCGGGACTGCCGTCCCGTGAATGCTTGGAGTGCGAGAGGCCTAGAAGGGCGTCTCGTCGTTGTAGGAGGTGCCGGGAGCGCCCCACACGTCGCCGGAGGCGGGCTGCGCGGCCGGCTGGCCCCACGGCTCACCGGCGGCCTGCTGCGGCTGGCCGAAGCCGCCGCCCTGCCCGACCTGGCCACCCTGCCCACCGGAGCTGCGGCCTGCGCCGCCGCCCGTCGTGCGCGTGATCTGCGCCGTCGCGTAGCGGAGCGAGGGGCCGATCTCGTCGACCTCGAGCTCGATGACCGTGCGCTTCTCGCCCTGCTGCGTCTCGAACGAGCGCTGCTTCAGGCGACCCTGCGCGATGACGCGCGAGCCCTTCGACAGGCTCTGCGAGACGTGCTCGGCGAACTCGCGCCACACCGACGCGCGGAGGAACAGCGCTTCGCCGTCCTTCCACTCGTTCGACGCGCGGTCGAACGTGCGCGGCGTCGATGCGATCGTGAAGTTCGCCACCGCGAGACCGTTCTGCGTGTAGCGCAGCTCCGGGTCGGCAGTCAGGTTGCCGACGACCGTGATGATCGTCTCGCCAGCCATGGCTACTCGGCCTCGACCTCTGCGGTCGCCTCAGCGGCTGCCGGGGCTGCGGGGGTCGCGGTCACCGGAGCGGCCGGCGCGGCGGCAGCGGCGGGCGCATTCGCCTTCCGGGCTGCCTTGGCCTCGGCGTGGCGACGCGAGTCGCCCGTCTGCGCCACGGCGGTGTCGGCACGCAGCACCTTGGTGCGCATGACGGCCTCGGAGAGGCCCAGCTGGCGGTCCAGCTCATCGGTGGTCTTGGACTCGGCCGAGAAGTTGACGACGGCGTAGATGCCCTCGGTCTTCTTGTCGATCTCGTATGCCAGGCGACGTCGGCCCCAGATGTCGACCTTGTCGATCGTGCCGCCATCGTTGCGGATGACGTTGAGGAACTTGTCGAGGGACGGTGCGACAGAGCGCTCGTCCACCTCCGGGTCGAGAATCACCATCAGCTCGTACTGCTGCATGCTTCACCCACCTCCTTCGGACTAGAACGGCTGCAGACGGTCTGCAGCAGGAGGGTATGCATGTGCGCGGGTTCACCCAGCGCAACCTGGCAATCCTACCGCAGGCGAGGTGCCAGTCTCAATCCCGATCTGGCTCGGGCTCGGCGGGCAGTCGCTCGCCCGATCGTCGAGGGTCGGATGCGGTGCGCAGGCCGATCACGCCCGTCACGATGGTCGCGACCCCGTTGATGGCCACCAGCGCCATGGCGAGGTAGTGCCACCAGGGGCCGCGCTCGACGACGCCCAGCTGCTCGGGCACCAGCTGCACGGCGACGATGGCCGCTGCGGCGAGCAGCACCATGCCGATGCCGACGCCGATCGACAGCCGCGGCCGATCGAGCCACCAGCGCTCCATGCGCGCCCACCGCCCGTCGCCGGTCGGGCGGGCGGCCAGGCGCATCGACGCGGCGACGGTGCGGCCGATCGACGCCGGCTCGCGCACCGTGGCCGCGGGTGCTGCTGCCGGCGCGAGCCGGCCCGAGGCGAGGGCGGCGAGCAGCTGCGGAGCCGCCACGGCGTCGGCCAGCCGGTCGGCCGTGACCGCCGGGAAGTCGTCGAGCCAGAGCTGCTCTAGCGCCGTGCGGTGCTCGTCGCCCAGGCCCAGCTCGGCCAGCAGCTCGTCGGGCACCGTCATGGGCGAGCGCACCCGCAGCCGGTCCTGCGCCCGCAGCGCCGCGGCCGCCGCGGGGTCGCGCGCGTCGTCCGGCACGATGCCGATTGGCCGCGTCTCCCACGCGAGCGCCCAGTCGGCCTGCATCGGCCCGAGCCGCTCACCCAGCGTGCGCCTGCGCCCGACGGGGCGGCGCAGCCACGCGAGCAGCTCGAGCCGGTCGTCGCGCTGGATCATCGCCACGACCGGTCGGAGGTCCTTCGTCCACTGCGGGAAGCTCGCGCCCTCGGTCACCACGATCGACCGCTCCGCCGCCGGCACCAGCGTGGTGCGGCCGCCGGCGCCGAGCGCGAGCTCGGGCAGTCGCGGCGCCAGACGATCGGCTGCCAGCGGCACGAGCGACGCGACGAGCGTCGGCGCCTCCAGCAGCGACGCCGACCTCGACTCCATCGCCAGCTCCGGGTCGAAGTCGAGCGGCACCGACATCGCCACGTCGCCCATCGGCTCGCCGGTCGCCGACAGCGCCGTCAGCTGCACCGCGGCGCCCAGCACGCGGCTCAGCCGAGCCGCGATCGTGTCGAGGGCGAGCCCGGCCTCGAGCCCCTCCTCGCCAGCCACCATGGCCAGGCCCGAGACGTCGGTCAGGATCGCGCCCGAGAGGATGCCGACGCTCTCGGCTGAGGCGTCGCGCAGCACCAGGCCCACCAGCCGCTCCGCCCGCAGCGCGGCGAGCAGCCGGTCGTGCGCGTCGTCGACCGGCAGCTGCAGCACGACC
The DNA here is from genome assembly GCF_030758955.1 of Agrococcus beijingensis. Lineage (NCBI taxonomy): Bacteria > Bacillati > Actinomycetota > Actinomycetes > Micrococcales > Microbacteriaceae > Agrococcus > Agrococcus beijingensis. Next base: position 1,062,295 of record NZ_CP132360.1, read on the forward strand.
TCGAAGGGCGCGTGCGGCACCTCGGGGCCGGCCCAGCCGTCGTCGGGCCGGGCTTCGTCGGGACGGGCTTCGGCGGGACGGGCGCCCTCGGGGTCGATCATGCCCCGATGCTAGGCGCCGCGGGCGGCCCACCAGTCGCGCAGCACCGTCTCGGCGCGCTCGGCGCCGAGCGGGCCGTGCTCGAGCCGCTGCTCGAGCAGCATCCGGTAGGCCTCGCCCACCTCGCGGCCGGGCTGCAGGCCCAGGATCGCCATGATCTGCTCCCCGTCGAGGTCGGGACGCACCGCATCCATCTCCTCCTGCTCGCGCAGCTCGGCGATGCGCTGCTCGAGGTCGTCGTAGGCGAAGTCGAGCCGCTCCGCCTTGCGCCGGTTGCGGGTCGTCACGTCGGAGCGCGTGAGGATGTGCAGCCGCTCGAGCAGCGGGCCTGCGTCGCGCACGTAGCGCCGCACGGCCGAGTCGGTCCAGGCCTGCTCGCCGTAGCCGTAGAAGCGCAGGTGCAGCTCGACCAGCCGCGCGACCGCCTTCACCGTGTCGTTGTCGAAGCGCAGCGCCTTCAGCCGCTGCCTCGCCAGCCGCGCGCCCACCAGGTCGTGCTGGTGGAAGGTGACCGTGCGGCCCTCGATGCGGCGCGTCGCCGGCTTGCCGATGTCATGGAGCAGCCCCGCGAGCCGCGAGACCAGGTCTGGCGACGCATCCGGATTCCGCGACGCCTCGAGGTCGATGCCCTGCTGCAGCACGGTCAGCGAGTGCTCGTAGACGTCCTTGTGGTGCGCGTGCTCGTCGGCCTCGAGCCGCAGCGCCGGCACCTCGGGCAGCACCCGGTCGAGGATGCCCGTGTCGGTCAGCAGCCGCACGCCCGGCACCGGGCTGCGCGTCAGCAGCAGCTTCGTCAGCTCGTCGCGCACCCGCTCCGCGGAGATGTCGCGGATGCGCTCCGCGAGATCGGTCATGGCCGTCACGACCCGGGGTGCCACGTCGAAGCCCAGCTGGGCGGCGAAGCGCGCGGCGCGCATCATGCGCAGCGGGTCGTCGTCGAAGGAGCGCTCCGGCGCCATCGGGGTGTCGAGCACGCCCTGCAGCAGGTGCTCGAGACCGCCACCGACGTCGACGAGCTGCGGCACCGCATCCGTCGTGCCCCGACGGGGCGTGATGCGCAGCGCCAGCGCGTTCACGGTGAAGTCGCGCCGCTCGAGGTCGAGCTCGAGGCTGTCGCCGAACGCCACCTGCGGCTTGCGCGAGACGCCGTCGTACTGATCGGCGCGGTAGGTGGTGATCTCGATCGTCTCGCCGCCGATGCGCGCGGCGATGGTGCCGAACTCGCGGCCGACATCCCAGGTGGCGTCGGCGAGCGGCGACACGAGCGCCAGGATCTCGTCGGGGCGGGCGCTGGTGGTGAAGTCGAGGTCGGTCACCGGCCGGTCGAGGAACGCGTCGCGCACCGGTCCGCCCACGAGCGCCAGCTCGTGCCCCGCCGCCGCGAACGCGTCGGCGAGCGGCTTCGCAGGCGCCGACTCCACGAGCGCGTGCAGCCGCGCGGTCGCCTCCCCCATCACGTTCACGACCGACCATTGTGCCGCACCGCCCGCCGCCGTCCGGCGCCGGACCCGCGAGGCCCGCTCATGAAGGCAGTCTCTACACTGAGCGCATGCTGTCGGCAGGTCGCCTGGCGCGACGGCGCGCGACAGCGTGCGCCGCCGCTGCTGTCGCGACGGCACTGCTCGCAGCCCCGCTCGCCGGCGCCGATCGGGCGCAGGCCGCCATCGCTCCGGCGAGCGATGGGGAGCTCTCCATCGCACCCGTCGACCCGCTGCTCAGCGAGGGCGAGCGGCTCGTGCTCCAGGTGACGATCGACAACGCCTCGGCCACCGCCTCGCCCGCCACGACGGTCGACGTGCTGCTGACGACCGCTCCCATCGCCACCCGCTACGCCCTCACCCGCTGGTTCGACGGCCAGGCCATCGCCGCGAACCGCAGCATCGCGACCGTCGAGCTGCCCGAGGTCGCTGCGCTCGAGCAGGAGACCGTCACGGTGACCGTCGAGGCGGATGCGCTGGGTCTCGACGGGACGCCGTGGGGCGCCTACGGGATCGCCGCGTCCGCGCCGAGCATGAGCGGGGCGACGAGCGTCGTCGTGCGCGACGAGCCGGGCGAGTCGAGCCCCACCAGGCTCGCGCTCGCCGCGCCCATCGACGCCCCGGTCGAGGAGAGCGGGCTGCTGGCTGCCGACGACCTGGCCGCCGCCACCGGGCCCCGCGGGCTCGCGCGCACCACGCTCGACGCCGCCCTGGCAGCCGGTGCGACGGTCGGCGTCGACCCCGCCTTCGGCGCGAGCGCCGCTGCGCTCGGCCAGGAGGCGCCGGCTGCCGCGAGCGCGTGGCTCGATGCCGCAGACACGCCCTCCGCCTACCCGCTGCTCTACGCCAACGCCGACCCGATCGCGCTGGTGCGCGCGGGCCTGTACCCGGTCGAGCCGCTCGGCATCCCGATCGCCGACGGCTCACCGCTCGCCCCCTCGGCCGGCGTGGTCGGCTCGCGCCGGCCCGTGATCGACGCCACCTCGGCCGTGATGAACCAGGACGACCTCGTTGCGCTCTCGGGCATCGGCACCGTGGTGCTGTCGACCGGCAACCTCGACGAGCAGATCGGCGGCCGCACCCCCGGCGCGCACATCGAGGTCGCCGGGGTCGAGGTGCTCGCCGCCGACGCCGAGGTGCAGCGCGCCGTGGGCGACGCCGCCTCCGCCGACGCCGTCGAGGCCTCCGAGGCGCGCGCCGAGCTCATGGCGCTGCTCGCGACGATCACCCGCGAGCGCCCCAGCGATCCACGCACGCTCGCCGCGGTGCTGCCTGCCACGACGCAGGGCGCGAGCATCGAGACCCTCGCCGATCTCGCATCCGCCCGCTTCGTCGACACCGTCGGCATCGACGCGGCGCTCGAGGCCGAGTCCCGCCCCGCCGAGCTCTCGCCCCTCGAGGACCCGTCGCGGGTCGAGGGGGCGGTCTTCGTGCAGCAGGCGCTCGCGCACGAGCAGGAGGTCGCGCGGGTCGCGAGCATCGTCGCCGACCCCTCGACGCTGCTCGCCGAGCTGCGGCTGTCGCTGCTGGCCGCGCTGCCCGACGCCGGCCGGCGGGTCACCGACGCCGACCGCGCCGCGATCGACGGCCTCGGCAGCGCCATGACCGTGCTGCGCAACGGCGTGCAGATCGTCGGCGGAAGCGAGATCCAGGCGGTCGGCGAGCGCGTGCCGATGCCCATCACCATCACCAACCAGCTCGACGAGGCTGCCGAGGTCGTGCTGACGGTGCGCGCGTCGAACGCGCTGATGACGGTGCGCGAGCCCAGCACCACGATCGTGGTGCCCGCGGGCAGCCAGCAGCGCGTGCAGGTGCCGGTCGACATCGTCGGCACCGGCACCGTGCTGCTCATCGCCCAGCTGCACACGCCCGACGGGGTGCCGCTCGGCCAGATCCAGACGCTGCGGGTCAGCGCGCAGCCGACGATCGAGGTGGCCGTAGCCTGGGTGCTCGGCAGCGCCATCGTGCTGCTGCTCGGGTTCGGCATCTGGCGCTCCGTGCGCAAGCGCAGGCTCGGCAAGGCGCATGGTGACCTCGACACCCCTGAGGAGCACCGCGAGCAGGGGGATCCCGAGTGAGCACAGGCAAGGCGAGCGCGATCATCGCAGCCGGCACGATGGTCTCGAGGCTGCTCGGGTTCGCCAAGATGGTGCTGCTCGCCGTCGCCATCGGCCAGTCGAGCTCGCTGGCCGCCGAGGCGTTCGGCATGGCGAACCAGCTGCCGAACAACGTCTACGCGCTCGTCGCCGGCGGCGTGATGAGCGCCGTGCTGGTGCCGCAGATCGTCAAGGCGTCGAGGGGCGCCGATGGCGGCGAGGCCTACGTCTCGAAGATCGTCACGCTCGGCGGCACCGTCTTCCTGCTGCTGACCGTGGTCGCGACGCTCCTCGCGCCGCAGCTCGTCGACATCTACGCGGTGAGCGCGGGCGCCGACGGCCGAGGCTTCGGCGCCGAGCAGCTCGACCTCGCCGTCGCGCTCGCCTACTGGTGCATGCCGCAGATCCTCTTCTACGCGATCTACACGCTGCTCGGCGAGATCTACAACGCGCGCAGCCAGTTCGGTCCCTACACCTGGGCCCCGGTCGTCAACAACCTGGTGTCGATCGCCGGCCTCGGGCTGTTCATCCTGCTGTTCGGCAACGACAAGATCAACCGCCAGCTCGAGGTGTGGGACTGGGATCGCATCGCGCTGCTCGGCGCCGTCACGACCGGTGGTGTGGCCGTGCAGGCGATCGTGCTCGTGCTGTTCTTCCGCAAGACGGGGCTGAGGTTCACGCTCGACTTCCGCTGGCGAGGCGTCGGGCTCGGCGCGACGGGCATCGCCGCCAGCTGGCTGTTCGGCATCGTCATCATCGGCCAGATCAAGGGCATCGTGCAGTCGCGCGTCGCATCGCTGGGCGAGGGCGCCAACATCGCCACGATGCAGAACTCCTGGTACGTCTTCTCGCTGCCGCACTCGATCATCGCCGTCTCGATCGCGATCGCGTTCTTCACCCGCATGTCGCACCACGCCACCCGCGACGACCTCTCCGGCATCCGGCAGGACGTCTCGAGCGCGCTCCGCTCGGTGGGCATGCTCACGACCATCTCGGCGCTGGTGCTGGCCGTCGTCGCCGTGCCGTTCTCGCGCATCCTCGAGGGTGGGTTCGATCCGACCCTGGCGATGCCGTTCACCATCTGGGCGTTCCTGATCTGCCTGGTCGCCTTCAGCGCCGAGTTCGTGCTGCAGCGGGTCTTCTTCGCCCTCGGCGACACCCGCACGGCCTTCGTCTACGCGTGCGTGGGCATGTTCATCACCTTCGGGCTGCTCTGGTGGGCGTCGACGCTGCCCGGCAACTGGGTGATCGCCGGCACGGCGCTCGCCGTCTCGATCGCCAACCTCATCTCGTGCGCTGTCTGGCTCGTGCTCGTGCGCCGCAAGATCGGGCAGTTCGGCTTCAAGCTCATCGGCCTGCGGCACCTGCAGTACCTCGCCTACGGCCTCGTCGCGGCGGCCGGCGGCGTCGGTGCCACGTTCGCGCTCGGCGGCTACCGAGCCGATGGATTCGGCACGCAGTTCGTCTGGACGGCGATCCTCACCTGCGTCATCGCGGGCGCCGTGATGGCCGTCATCTACTTCGGGCTGCTGTACATCACCCGCAACCCCGACTTCCGGTCGACGATCGACATCCTCGTCGCGAAGGTCAAGGGCGGCCGCCGCGAGGCCGACCCGGACCTCCCCAAGGAGCCCGTCTGATCCACCGACGATGCACATGCACGGCGTCTAGGGTGGGCGGCACCGCACTGCTCGGAGGGGGCATCGCATGGCTGGCCAGCTCGTCCGCATCGCCGCGCCGCTGATCGTCGGTGCCGCCGCCGGCATCGGCGCCATCATCGGCGCATCGCTCGCCAGGGATCGCGCGCAGCTGCGCGAGATCGAGCCGCCCGGCCGTCCGCTCGCGTTCGAGGGCTGGTGGTCGTCGGATGCGTCGTCGTCGCTCGCGCACGCGCATCCGGCCGTGCTCATGGTCGATGCCACATCCGCCCGCGTCATCGACTCGTGGGACCGTCGCCGGCGCGCCCGTGTCGAGCATCCGGTGGTGCGGCGCACGCCGGAATGGCCCCGGGAGGGCGTCATCGTGGTCGATGCGGCCACCGGCGACCTGCTGACCGTGGTCAGCCCGGCGGGGCCGGCGGGAATGCCCGCCGCCTAGAATCGGTTGTTCCGGACGCATCCCATCGAACAGGAGATCCTGTGCACGACGTCATCATCATCGGCTCCGGCCCCGCGGGCTTCACCGCCGCCATCTACGCGGCGCGCGCGAACCTGAAGCCGGTCGTCCTGGCCTCGAGCGTCGAGATGGGCGGCGACCTCATGACCACCACCGAGGTCGAGAACTTCCCCGGCTTCCCGAACGGCGTGCAGGGCCCCGAACTCATGTTCGCGATGCAGCAGCAGGCCGAGCGCTTCGGCGCCGACGTGCGCATGCAGGATGCCACCGAGCTCGAGCTCGACGGCGACGTGAAGCGGGTGTACGTGGGCGACGAGGTGCTCGAGGCGCGCACCGTCATCTACGCGACGGGGTCGGCCTACCGCAAGCTCGGCATCGCCGGCGAGGAGCCCCTCTCTGGCCACGGCGTCTCCTGGTGCGCGACCTGCGACGGGTTCTTCTTCAAGCAGAAGCAGCTCATCGTGGTCGGCGGCGGCGACTCGGCCATGGAGGAGGCGACCTTCCTGACGAAGTTCGCCGACAAGGTCACCATCGTGCACCGCTCCGAGTCGTTCCGCGCCAGCGAGGTCATGCTCGACCGCGCCCGCGCCGACGAGAAGATCGAGTTCCTCATGAACGCGGTCGTCGAGGAGATCAACGGCTCCGAGATCAACGGCACGCAGCAGGTCAGTGGCGTCACGCTGCGCGACACCACGTCGGGCCAGGTCTGGGAGATGCCGGTCGACGGCGTCTTCGTCGCGATCGGCTCCGACCCGCGCACGCACCTCGTGCACGGGAAGCTCGACTTCACGCCTGAGGGCACGATCGCCGTCGAGGGCCGCTCGTCGCGCACCTCGGTGCCCGGTGTCTTCGCCGCCGGCGACGTCACCGACCCCATCTACCGCCAGGCCGTCACCGCCGCAGCGTCCGGCACGGTCGCCGCGCTCGACGCCCAGCACTACTTGGCCGCGTACGCCGTGCCGGCCCTCGTCACCAGCCCCGAGGAGGCAGCACTGTGAAGGAAGTCACCACCGCATCGTTCGAGCAGGACGTGCTGAAGTCCGACAAGCCCGTCGTCGTCGACTTCTGGGCCGCCTGGTGCGGTCCGTGCCGCGCGGTCAGCCCCATCCTGGAGGCGATCGACAACGAGACCGAGAAGCTCGACGTCGTCAAGGTGAACGTCGACCAGGAGCCCGAGCTCGCCATGCGCTACAACATCACGTCGATCCCGGCGATGAAGGTCTTCCAGAACGGCGAGATCGTCAAGGAGATGATCGGCGCGCGCCCGAAGCCCGCCATCGAGCAGGAGCTCGCAGCGTTCCTGTGATCTGACCTGACACGAGAAGGGCCCGGTGGATGCGTCCACCGGGCCCTTCTGCACGCATCGGTCAGTCGTCGGTCGGCTCCGCACCGCCGCTGAAGCCCTGCTCCCCCAGCTGCCCGAGGATGCGGTTGAGGTCGCCCACCGTGGCGAAGTCGATGGTCAGCTGACCCTTCGAGCGGCCGAGCGCGATGCGCACGCGGGTGTCGAGCCTGTCCTCGAGCCGCGTGGCGATCTCATCGAGCCCGTGCTGGACCGCGCCCTTGGTCGGCGCCTTGCGGGGGCTGCGCGTCTGCACGAGGCCCGCGGCAGCCTCCGCCGCACGCACTGAGAGATCCTCATTGATGATCTTCGCTGCCAGCTGCTCCATCGCCTCGGGCGTCGGCAGCGAGAGGATCGCTCGGGCGTGGCCCGCGGAGAGCACCCCGCTCGCCACGCGCGTCTGGATCGGCTCGGGGAGCTTCAGCAGCCGGATCGTGTTCGAGATCTGCGGCCGGCTGCGGCCGATGCGCTTCGACAGCTCGTCCTGGGTGATCGCGAAGTCCTCCATCAGCTGCTGATAGGCGGAGGCCTCCTCGAGCGGGTTCAGCTGGGCGCGATGGAGGTTCTCGAGCAGCGCATCGCGCAGCATCGCGTCGTCCGGCGTGTCCTTGATGACCGCGGGGATGGTCTCGAGGCCAGCCCGCTGGGTGGCGCGCCAGCGCCGCTCCCCCATGATGAGCTCGTAGCGCGTGCCGTCGGCGGCCGGCTCCACCGGGCGCACCACGATGGGCTGCAGCACGCCGAACTCGCGGATCGAGTGCTCCAGCTCGGCCAGGTCGTCCTCGTCGAACGCGGTGCGCGGCTGGCTGGCGTTGGGCCGGATCTCCGAGGGAGCGATGGCGGCGAAGCTCGCCCCCGGGATCTCCAGCAGCTCGTGCTCGTCCTGCTCTCCCGAGAAGAAGACGTCGACCGGCCGGCTCCCGGCCTTCGGTGCTCGCCGGCGACGTGTCGCCGGCGCAGCGGTCGACGCAGCGGCGTCATCCCTCGGGTCGGTGGGCTCGGCGGTCTCGGTGGGTGCGGGACCGGTCGGGATGAGCGCACCGATGCCTCGTCCCAGTCCTGCCTTCTTGCTCATGCCGCTCCTCTGCGTGCGATCTCTGCGGCTGCCTCGCGATACGAGAGCGCACCGGGGCTGTTGGGGTCATAGGCGATCACGGTCTGCCCGTAGCCAGGCGCTTCCGAGACGCGCACCGAGCGCGGGATGACCGCCTCGAGCGTCTCGTCGGCGAAGTGCTCGCGCACCTCGTCGACCACCTGCCGCGACAGCAGCGTGCGGCCGTCGAACATCGTCAGCAGCACGGTCGAGAGGTCGAGCTTGGGGTTCAGGTGCGCCTTGATGCGATTGATGGTGTCGAGCAGCTGCGAGACGCCCTCGAGCGCGTAGTACTCGCACTGGATCGGCAGCAGCACTTCCGTGGCGGCGGTGAATGCGTTGATCGTCAGCAGGCCCAGCGATGGTGGGCAGTCGATGAAGACGTAGTGCGGCGGCTCCTTGTGGCCGTTCAGGAACCCGTCGAGCGCCTCGCGCAGTCGGTGCTCCCGGCGCTCCATGACGGCCAGCTCGAGATCGGCTCCCGCGAGGTGGATGGTCGAGGGGACGACCTGCAGGCGGTCGCTCTGCGGGCTCACTGCGATCGCGTCGGCGAGCGGGTCGCCGTCGATGAGCACGTCATAGGTGCTGATCACGTCGGCGTGGTGATCGATGCCGAGGGCGGTGGATGCGTTGCCCTGCGGGTCGAGGTCGATCACCAGCACGCGCGCCCCGGCCTGCGCCAGTGCGGCCGCGATGTTCACAGCACTGGTGGTCTTGCCCACGCCGCCCTTCTGGTTCACCACCGTGAAGATGCGGGTTCGCGCCGGCAACGGCAGCTCGGCCGATGAGAGCGCCTGCCGTCGGCGCGCCATCGCCGCGAGCTCGCGGGCGATCGGGGTCGTGTCGAACTTTCCCGTGGTCACGCGTGCCTTCCTATCGATGTTTCACGTGGAACATCGCGGCTTTGCGCAGCGCGACGACGGTCCTGAACCGGCTCCCAGTCTGGCGCCTGCAGGCCCGATTGCAAAGTCGAGAGTTGCTCGTGCCTGTCCGGCCTTGTTTCACCTACACACCGTTGTCCACAGCCATGTGGATAACTCGTCGGCGTGTCCCTGCACCTCGAGGTGAGCCTGAAGCCCTGGCCTAGTGGCTCATAATCCGCGGGATCACGCGGAAACTGGGCCATTCGTCACGCCGTTCTGCGACCCTCAGGCTTGGCCAGGCTTCAGCAGTTATGCACATTTCTCCACAGGCACTGCGCACGCCCGCACCCGGCGGGCTCGACCAGGAACAGGGAGCCGAGCCCTCGTCCGCGCTCCTCGCGCCTCGTTTTGAGGGATTGTCTGATCGCCACCACCTGGAGCGGGCCCAGGCGGACTCAACGCCACCGCGCCAGTTCGGCCGTGTTTCACGTGAAACACGGAATGCGGTATGCACCACCCACGGCGACCGGCACAGCTGCGGTGATGAGCAGCAGCACCGCAACCTCATGGAGACGCGCGCATCAGCGTCGAAGGTGTCGCTTGCTCGACGCGAGCTGCTCAGGCGTGCACCGTGGCGGCGCCCAGGGAGATAGATGTTCGCCGCAGTGCGGCCGCCCTTTCGCGATCGCTAGCTCGCTCGGCCCGGCGCGGGTGCGCAGCACTCGGCGACGCGAGGGTCAAACTCGCGGATTCTGAAGCTGCGCCGTCAGCGCGTGCCTCCCTCGCGATCAGCGCATGCCTCCATCGAGCGCAGCAACTCCGGCCACGAGTGATCCCTGCCGACCGCCGACTGATGTGATCGCGATCTGGAATGTTTCACGTGGAACACCGGATCCCATCAGCGCAACGGGCTGCCGCACCGCGCTGGCGGCGGCGCGCCGACAACAGCAGTGATGCTTCACGTGCAACATGCAAGGAGCGACGCTGCTCGGCGCCTGTGTTTCACGTGGAACATCCGCGGCGACCCGCTGGAAAGCTGGCCTGCGGATAGCGTGCGTCTCCACGAAGCGGCACGGGCGGCAGGGTTCGCGGCCAGCATGTGCATCCGGCAGCTCGACAGCGAGGTGCCCGGGGAACGCCTCGCGCAGCTGTCGCGCAGCATGCTGGCTGGCTGCAGCGACCGCCAGCGCCATGTTTCACGTGGAACATCAGCAGCGAATCACATGCGATGCCCGCCTGACCCGCGTTCACCACGCAGTCGACGCACTCCTGCATCGGCAATGCGCGCCCACCGCGCCTGCCGCAACGCGGTGGCGCGGGGCGACACCCCTGACGGAATGCTGGCGAACGGCACGGAGCCGGATCCTCGCGTCGCACGCGGCTCGCGCACCACGCCGACGCCTCAGACCGCCACTCGTCCGCTGAAGCGACCGAAGGTCAGCAGTCCAGCTCGCAGCGCCCCAGTCCAGCGTGCAGCGCTCCCTGGCTCAGGGACCGCGGCAATCAAGGGTCGACGATGGCGCGCACGACCCGGGTGATCTCGAGGCCGTGCTCAGCGCCGAGCTCCAGCACCTCGATCGACGACACCCGGTGCTTCCGGAGCACCTTCGACGCCGCAGCGATCTCGTCCTGTGCTCGGCCGCCCTTCATGAGCAGCAGCTCGCCGCCGCTGCGGAGCAGGGGAGCGGTCAGCGGCACCAGCGTGCGCAGCGCGGAGACCGCACGGGCGGTCACCTGATCGAGGGGGAGGAGCAGGCCGCTGCCCGGCAGATCCTCCGCTCGTGCCCGGACCACCTGCACGTTGTCGAGCCCCAGGCGGTCGACCTCGGACTGCAGCCAGTCGGTGCGACGCTCCATCGGCTCGATGAGCGTCATCTCGACGTCGGGGCGCGCGATCGCCAGCACGAGACCGGGTAGCCCGGCGCCAGATCCGACGTCGCCGACACGACCGTGCAAGAGGGGAGCCACCAGAGCAGAGTTGAGGATATGTCGAGACCAGAGCTGCGGCAGCTCGCGAGGTCCGATCAGACCGAGGGTCTCGCCCTGCGCCGCGAGCGATGCGGTGAACGATCGGGCGAGCTCGATCCGTGCCCCGAACAGCCGCCCTGCGATCGCCGGCTCAGGCTCGACGACTACGGCAGGCTCGACCGCTGCACCTTGCTCGACCGGCGCAACCGGGTCGAACGACGCAAGCGGGTCGAACGGCGCCGAAGGCTCGACCGGCGTGGGAGTGCCGTCGGTCACGACGATGCGGCAACGATCACGATGTGGCGGTCGGCGCCCTCGCCCTCCGAGTCGCTCGCCAGCCCGTGATCGCGCACGAGGTCGTGCACGATCTTGCGCTCATACGACGACATCGGCTGCAGCGGCACACGGTCGGCACCGTCCGCGATCGCGGCAGCAGCCTCGTCGACGACGACCTGCAGCTGCGCGGCGCGGGCATCCCGTGAACCCGCGACGTCGAGCACCAGCCTCGAGAACTCGCCGGTCTGCTGCTGCACGGCCAGGCGCGTCAGCTCCTGGAGCGCCGCGACGACGTCGGGCTTCGAGAGGTCGCCCAGATCGTCGCCGGCCTCGCCGACCACGATGGTCGTGCGCATCTCGGTCTGCTCGATCTCGATGTCGCCGTCGAAGTCGGCGATGTCGAGCAGCGCCTCGATGTAGTCCGCGGCCACCTCGCCCTCATCGGGCGTCGCGTCGGTCTCTGCTGCCGCCTGCTGCTCGGTCATCAGTCGTCCTCTCGCTTGGACTTGGGCTTCTTGGAGCGCGGCTGCTGCCGCTGCGTCCGAAGATCGATCTCGGCCTGCGTCTCAACCGCGACCGCCTCGTCGGCCGGCGGCAGACCCATCCGCTGCCGCTTGCGCGCCATGCGCGCCTCGCGGGCCAGAGCCGCCTCGGAGCCGGGAGTCGGGAGCTTGCTGATGATGATGAGCTGCTGCACGAGCGTGTAGATGTTGGAGACGAGCCAGTAGAACATCGTGCCGAGCGGGAAGAGCCAGGCCGAGACGAGCAGGAACACCGGGATGATGTACAGCAGCACGCGCTGCTGCTTGTACATCGGCGACTCCTTCATCGCCGGCGTCTGGTTCTTCGTCATGATCTGCAGCTGCGTGTAGAACTGCGTGGCGCACATGATCAGCGTCAGCACGATCGACGTGATGATGACCGGCACATTGGCTTCTTCGAAGCCGGCCTGCATCGTCATGTGCAGCGGCACCACGTCGAACAGCGTCGACTCGCTGAACTTGATCGCGAGGTCCTGCGTGAGCAGGCCCACACCCGGCTTGCGGTTGTTCGCGTCGGTCAGCACCTGCACCAGACCGAGGAAGATCGGCATCTGGATGAGCAGCGGGAGGCAGGACGCGAAGGGGTTCGTGCCGGCCTTGCGGTAGGCCTCCATGGTCTCGCGCTGCATGGCCTCGCGCGAGAACTGATCCTTCTTGCCCTTGTACTTCTTCTGGATCCGCTGGATCTCGGGCTGGATCTCGAGCGACTTCCGCGACGAGACGATCTGCCGGACCGTGAGCGGGATCATGGCGCTGCGGATCACGAGCACGAGCCCGACGATCGAGAGCACCCAGGTCAACCCGGATCCAGGATCGCCGCCGAGCGACGTCACGATCCAGTGGAAACCGACGAGGATCGCCTCGATGACCCACTTGATGGGCCACATCAGCAGGGCGAAGATGTCCAAGCTGTCACTGCTCCTTGCGGGCGAGGACGAACCCCGCTCGAGTCGTTGCGAACCGCGACCGCGGTTCAGGGATGTCGTCCACTCCGCCGGCCGCCCACGGGTGGCAGCGCAGGATGCGTCGAGCGCCCAACCAGATGCCGCGCACTGCACCGTGCTGCTGGATCGCCTGGAGGGCGAACGACGAGCAGCTGGGGTAGTAGCGGCACACGTCGCCGTAGAGCGGTGAGATCACCGCTCGGTAGACGACGAGGATCGCGACGCAGATGTTGCGAGGAACCAGTCCCAGCCTCAGCAGGCCCTCACTCATGATCGTTGCTCCAGCAGCGGCGCGATGCCGGCCTTCAGTGTAGCGAAGTCGGCCTTCCCGGCCGCCGGGAGCGCTCGGATCACGATGTCGGTCGCCTCGATCGTCGGCAGCTCCTCGCGCACGATCTCGCTCAGCCTCCGCTTCACGCGGTTGCGGACGACAGCGTTGCCCACCTGCTTCGACACGATGAACCCGAAGCGGGCGACTGCCGCTTCGGGTTGCGCGCGATGCACCACCGCGAGGGGTCCGCCCGCGCGGCGACCGGTGCGCACGATGCGACGGAAGTCACCGCCGTGCACGATCCGGTTCGCCTTCGCGAGCACCGCCTGGGTCTACGCCGAGAGCTCGGTGCGACCCTTGGCGCGGCGTGCGGCCAGGATCGAGCGGCCGGCACGCGTGCGCATGCGGAGGCGGAAGCCGTGCTTCTTGGCGCGACGGCGGTTGTTCGGCTGGAACGTGCGCTTGCTCATGGTGAATCTCCCGTGGTCCGGCGCGATTGCGCCGCAAGATGTGGTGGCCGAGCTGGCAGGCTCGCCGATGCGCCGCACGACGGGCGCGGCAACCTGACAACCATACGCGAGACTCAGCCTCCGGTCAACGGCGCGAGGTGCCCGATGCCGCCACGCCGAGCTCATGACAGCAGGACTTGCAAGCAATGCGCTATGCGTGCAGACTCGTGGAATCCGCGCCGCGGCAGGTGCCCGGGGATCACCGCAGCGACCGCACCACATCACCCACAGCACATGTGGATAATGGTGTGGAAAGACGCACCCCAGCACCGCCTGCACAGAGGAACCGCATACCTATGGCCCCGGACGACCGAACCGGACAGCTCTGGTCCTCCGTGCTCTCCACGCTCGAGGGGGACAGCCGGATTCCCCCGTCGTTGCGCGGATTCCTCGACCTCGTGGAGCCGCAGGGCGACATGGCCGGCGTGCTCTACCTCGAGGTTCCGAACGACCTCACCCGCGACATGCTGGAGCAGCGGCTGCGCTCGCCGATCACCGAGGCGCTTGTGGAGAACGCTGTGGAGATCTCCTCCTTCAAGATCGTCGTGAACCCGCAGCTCGACCGCGAGCCGCTGCCCGATGTCATCGATGATCCGCGGGCCGAGCCCGTCGTCGCACCGGTGCAGAGCTACGAGCGCGACAGCTCCGACTCGTCGGCACGGCGTGTCGACTCGCGGCTCAACCCGAAGTACGTCTTCGAGAACTTCGTCATCGGCGGATCGAACCGCTTCGCGCACGCCGCGGCCCTCGCCGTCGCCGAGACGCCGGCCAAGGCCTACAACCCGCTGTTCATCTACGGCGACTCCGGCCTCGGGAAGACGCACCTGCTGCATGCGATCGGGCACTACGCCGAGGGCATGTACCCCGGCATCCAGGTGCGGTACGTCTCGAGCGAGGAGTTCACGAACGACTTCATCAACTCGATCGCCAACAACCTGAACCAGTCCTTCCAGCAGCGCTACCGCGAGGTCGACGTGCTGCTCATCGACGACATCCAGTTCCTGCGCGGCAAGGAGTCGACGCAGGAGGCGTTCTTCCACACCTTCAACACGCTGCACGACCACAACAAGCAGGTCGTCATCACGTCGGATGTGGCGCCCAAGCACCTGCAGGGCTTCGAGGCCCGCATGGTGAGCCGCTTCGAGTGGGGGCTGATCACCGACGTCACCGCGCCCGACCTCGAGACCCGCATCGCGATCCTGCGCAAGAAGGCCGAGGCCGAGCGCATCCAGATCCCGCCGGAGGTGCTCTCGGTCATCGCCGACAAGGTGCAGTCGAACATCCGCGAGCTCGAGGGCACGCTGATCCGCGTGACAGCCTTCGCGAGCCTCAACCGGCTGCCCGTCACGATGGAGCTGGCCCAGACGGTGCTGAAGGACCTCTTCTCGTTCGACGAGGAGGCGGTGGTGTCGCCGAGCGACATCATCAGCCACACCGCCGCCTACTTCCGGCTCTCGGTCGACGACCTGCACGGCTCGTCGCGGTCGCAGACGATCGCGCTCGCCCGGCAGATCGCCATGTACCTCTGCCGCGAGATGACGAGCATGTCACTGCCGAAGATCGGCCAGCTGTTCGGCAACCGCGACCACACCACGGTCATGTACGCGAACAAGAAGATCGAGAAGCTGATGCAGGAGCGTCGCTCGGTCTACACGCAGGTCACCGAGCTGACCGCCCGCATCAGGCAACGCGCGGGCGCTTGAGGTGAGAGGCCATTGCTGGCCTCTCACTGCGCCCTGCGCCCTGCGCCGACGCCCGTCCCGGGCGTGGGTCACTGCTGCGTCGCCATTCCCGTCGCGCCGCCCTCCGCATCCCAAGCGGCCTCCGCGACGCGCACCATCCCTCGACGACCACACCCAACCCTCAACGTGCACTTCATGTGATTCGGATGTGGAGCGCGTGGGCGAGCCTGTGGACAACGCGACCGCGACCTGTGGAACTCGCGCCCCAGCGCATCCGCCCGTCTCCACCGTCTGTGGATGCGCGTCAACAGCGGCTCTACAACTTCCACGGTTGTAGTTCCCAGCGTTCCCACGGCGAGGACGCCATCGATCCACAGGTTGCACAGACGTTATGAATGACAGAGATCGTTTCGAGAGAGATTTGGGCGAGCTGCCAACCATGACCGTCGGCGGCCCGATCGGCGTCCGGGGTCGGAATGGCGAGCCTGTGCCAGAATCGACACCGCCGTGCTCTGCGGCGCGGCAATCTCGCAGCGCCTCGAGCGCCGAAGGAGGATCCCCCGTGAAGAAGCACGCCGTCAAGAAGGTCGCGCAGTGAAGTTCGTCATCAATCGCGATGTCTTCAGCGACGCCGTGTCGTTCGCGGTCAAGCTGCTGCCGCAGCGGCCGACGATGCCGATCCTGAGCGGCGTGCGCATCGAGTCCACGGCCGACGGCGTGGTCTTCTCGTCGTTCGACTTCGAGTCCTCCGCCCGCACCTCGGTGGCTGCCGACGTCGAGGGCGAGGGTGTGGTGCTGGTCTCCGGCCGGCTGCTGAGCGACATCGCGGCGAAGCTGCCGCAACGCGAGGTGCGGGTCGAGGACGACGGCACCAAGGTCATCCTGCGCTGCGGCAACGCGCAGTTCTCGCTCGCGAAGATGCCGCTCGAGGAGTACCCGACGGTGCCGACCGTCGAGGGCCGCACCGGCGTCGTCGAGGGCAAGGCGTTCTCGGAGGCCATCTCGCAGGTGGCGATCTCGGCATCGCGCGAAGACGTCACGCCGGTCATCACCGGTGTGCAGCTCGAGGCCTCGGAGCACACGCTCACGCTCATCGCCACCGACCGCTACCGCGTCTCGGTGCGCAGCATCCCGTGGGACGCCGGCGATCAGACCGAGGCGCTCACCTCGCTGGTGCCGGCCCGCACGCTCGTCGAGGTCGGCCGCACCTTCGGCAGCGCCGACCGCATCGAGATCACCATGAGCGAGGCGGGGGAGCGGCAGCAGATCGCGTTCTCGACCGCCGATCGCACGGTCACCAGCCTGCTGATCAAGGGCAACTACCCGCCGGTGCGCCGGCTCTTCCCCGAGCAGGTCGAGCATCACGCGGTCGTGAGCACCTCCGAGCTCGTCGATGCCACCCGTCGCGTGCAGCTCGTGCTCGACGCCGAGGCCGCGATCCGCTTCACCTTCAGCGAGGGCCAGGCGCAGCTCGAGGCGATCGGCTCCGAGCAGGCGCAGGCCTCCGAGTCGATCGACGCCGTGCTCGAGGGCGACGACATCGTGCTCTCGATCAAGCCGCAGCTGCTGATCGACGGCATCCAGGCCACCCACTCGGAGTTCGTGCGCGTCTCGTTCACGCACTCCGAGAACACGAACAAGCCCGGCCCCATGCTGATCCGCGGGCAGACGTCGCGCGACGACGCCGAGGCGACCGACTTCAAGTACCTGCTGCAGCCCAACCTGCTGCTGCGCTGACCCGCGACACACGTCGCGACGAGGGGGCACCATGACGCACATCGGACTGATCGGGCTCGGCAAGATGGGCGGCAACATGCGCACCCGTCTGCGCGACGCCGGCATCGACGTCACCGGCTACGACCGCAAGCCCGAGGTGACCGACGTCGCGAGCGTCGACGAGCTGATCGCTGCCCTGCCCGCGCCCCGCACCGTCTGGGTGATGGTGCCGGCGGGCGAGATCACGGATGCGGTGGTCACCGAGCTGGGCGAGAAGCTGTCGGAAGGCGATCTGGTCATCGACGGCGGCAACTCGCGCTTCACCGAGGATGAGCGGCACGCGGCCCAGCTGGCCGAGCGCGGCATCCGCTTCGTCGACGTGGGCGTCTCCGGAGGCATCTGGGGCCTCGAGAACGGCTACGGCCTGATGGTCGGCGGCGACAAGGCAGACGTCGAGGGGCTGCTGCCGGTCTTCGACGCGCTGCGCCCTGAGGGCCCGCGCGAGGAGGGCTACGTGCACGCCGGCCCGACCGGCGCCGGTCACTACGTGAAGATGGTGCACAACGGCATCGAGTACGGCCTCATGCAGGCGTACGCCGAGGGCTTCGAGCTGCTCGAGCGCAAGGAGCTCGTGCACGACGTCGCCGGCAGCTTCAAGGCATGGCAGCGCGGCACCGTCGTGCGCTCCTGGCTGCTCGACCTGATGGTGCGCGCCCTCGACGAGGATGACGACCTGTCGGAGATCGAGGGCTACGTCGACGACTCGGGCGAGGGGCGCTGGACCGTCGAGGAGGCGATCGCCAACGCGGTGCCGATGCCCGCGATCGCGGCGTCGCTCTTCGCGCGCTTCGAGTCGCGTCAGGACGACAGTCCCGCGATGAAGGCGGTGGCCGCGCTGCGCAACCAGTTCGGCGGCCACGCGACCAAGAAGGCATAGGTGCGCGTCAGCCGACTCGCGCTGACCGACTTCCGCAACTACCGCGCGGCGGACGTCGCGTTCGAGCCCGGTGCGAACCTGCTCGTGGGCCGCAACGGGCAGGGCAAGACCAACATGGTCGAGTCGCTCGTGTGGATCGCGACCGGGTCGAGCCACCGCGTGCCCGTCGACACCGCCCTCATCAGGGCGGGGGAGCAGCAGGCGATCGTGCGCTGCACCGTCACCAACGACGAGCGCAGCTTCCAGCTCGATGTCGAGCTCAACGCCCGCGGCGCCAACCGCGCGCAGGCCAACGGGCAGAACGTGCGCATCCGGGATCTGCCGCGCTACCTGCAGGCGGTGCTGTTCAGCCCGGAGGATCTGCAGCTCGTGCGTGCCGATCCGGCCGGTCGGCGCAGATTCCTCGACGACCTGGCCGTCATGCGTGCGCCCCGGCTCGCCGGCGTGCACAGCGACCTCGACCGGGTGCTGAGGCAGCGCAACTCGCTGCTGAAGAGCGCTCGCGCGGCGCGGCTGCGGCCCGACGACCTGACGACGCTCGAGGTCTGGGACGGCCGGCTCGTCGACCTCGGCCTCGAGGTGCTGCGCACCCGTCGCGCCCTGGTCGCCGAGCTGGCGCCGCACGTCGACGCCGCCTACCGGCTGGTCGCGGGCGACGAGCACGAGGCGCGCATCGCGCTGACCACCAACGTGCCCGACTCGGCCGAGGCGTTCCACGCGCTGCTCGCCGAGCGGCGCCGCGACGAGCTCGACCGCGGCGTCAGCCTGGTGGGCCCGCATCGCGACGACCTCGACCTGCAGCTCAACGACCTGCTGGCCCGTCACTACGCCAGCCACGGCGAGTCGTGGTCGTTCGCGCTGGCGCTGAAGCTCGCCTCGGCCGAGCTGCTGCGCGACGGCTCGGGCGGCGATCCGGTGATGATCCTCGACGACGTGTTCGCCGAGCTCGACGCGGGCCGTCGGCGTCGCCTGGCCGAGGCGGCGGCCGGCTTCGAGCAGGTGCTCATCACCGCGGCGGTGGAGGACGACGTGCCCGAGGCGCTGCGCCACCACCGCATCCGCATCGACGGGGGAGAGGTGATGGCCGATGCATGAGCTGGCGAAGACCGAGCCCGAGCGCGTCTGGTTGCGGCTGAAGGCGAAGTTCGGCGACCCGGCGATGGTCACGCGCGACGGCCGACGCCGTTCGAGGCGCGACCCGGATGCGTCGGTGCCGTTCGGGAAGGGACGCGATCCGCGGGCGCTCGGCGACGTCATCGGCGGCTTCGCCGACGACCGCGGCTGGACGACGACGCTCGCGCGCGCCGACGTGATGACCCACTGGCCCGAGCTGGTGGGGGAGGAGAACGCCGGACGCACCGAGCCGGTCTCGTTCGAGGAGGGCGTGCTCACCGTGCGCTGCGCATCGACGGCCTGGACGCAGCAGATGCGCATCCTGCGCGCCGAGACGACCACGCGCATCCTCGCCCGGTTCCCGGAGTGCGGGCTGACGTCGGTGCGCTTCATCGGTCCGGACCTGCCGAGCTTCAGCAGGGGCCGGCGCTCGGTGCCCGGTCGGGGTCCGCGCGACACCTGGGGCTGAGCGCGCGAGATCGGCCTGTGCGCCCGGGTTCCGCCCGCCCCTCGGTCGCGCCGCGAGCCCCTCGCCGGTGATCCTCCCGCGGTCGGTTACCCTGTCTGACAACAGGACTCGAGGAGGAGCCATGCCCAGGGCTTCGCGCACGCATGACGCCGTTGATCAGCTGCTGGACGCCATCATCGACGGCGCCCTCACCGCCGGCGAGCAGCTGCCGCCCGAAGGGGTGCTCGCGACCGAGTTCGGCGTCTCGCGGCTCACCATGCGCGAGGCGGTGCGCCTGCTGCAGGCGCAGGGCGTGATCGTGCAGGTGCCGGGCAGCCGGCACCGCATCGCGCAGGTCGCGGAGTGGACGGGCATGGATGCGGTGGTGCGGCATGCGCGCAGCGCCGGCCAGCGCCGGCAGTCGTCGCTCGAGCTGCTCGAGGTGCGCATGATGATCGAGACGGGCGCCGCTCAGCTGGCGGCCGAGCGCCGCACCGACGAGCACCTCGAGCAGCTGGAGGACGCGCTCGCCCGCATGGAGCAGCACCACGGCAGCGGCGATGTCGACGCGTTCGTGCAGGCCGACCTCGAGTTCCACGACCTGGTCATGCGCGCCGCCGACAACCGCATCCTGGTGGCTGCGCTGCTGCCGCTCACCTCGATGCTCACCGAGACCCGAGGCGAGACGAGCGCCGTGCTCGAGATCCGCGAGCACGCGATCGACGAGCACCGCAAGGTGCTCGAGTCGATCCGCTCCGGTGTCTCGGTGGCGGCCCGCGATGCGATGGCGAGCCACATGCAGCAGACGCGCGACGACCTGCTCTCGCTCGTGCTCGACTGAGCCTCGCCGACCGGGGCTTGACAGCCTGCGGCATTCTGCTCCACCATGTCTGATATCAGATCGCGCTACCGCTGGCGCTGATCCGCGGACAAGGGAGTTCTCGTGCACATCGATGCCCTGCTGGCCGACCTGCCGGCCTCGCTCGAGATCCCCGCGGCGGCCGTCGCCGCGGCGCGCAGCGACGACCTCGTCTTCGTGGTGCTCGACGACGACCCCACCGGCACGCAGTCGGTCGCCGGTCTGCCCGTGCTCACGCGCTGGGCTCCGGAGGATCTCGACTGGGGGCTCACCCAGGGCGCCCCAGCCGTCTACGTGCTGACCAACAGCCGCTCGCTGAGCGAGGCCGACGCCGCGAGCCGCAGCCGCGAGGTGGTCGAGGTCGCGATCGCCGCGGCCGCTCGGGCGGGCGTGCGCGTCTCGTTCGTCAGTCGCAGCGACTCGACGCTGCGCGGGCACTTCCCGCTCGAGACCGACGTGCTGAGCGCCGCGGCGGCCGAGCACGGCGGCGCCGCCCCGCATCTGACCGTGCTGGTGCCGGCCTTCCCCGACTCCGGCCGCATCACCGTCGACTCCGTGCACTACTGGGTCGTCGACGGCGAGGCCATCCCGGTGGGGGAGACGGCCTTCGCCGGCGACGCCACGTTCGGCTACCGCTCGTCGAACCTCCGCGACTGGGTGGAGGAGAAGACCGAGGGACGCATCCGCCGCGACGACGTCGCCGCCCTCACGATCGACATCATCCGCTCGGGGCCGGAGCGCGTGGCCGGGTTCCTGCGCGAGCTGCCGGCCGGCACCGTCGTCGCCGTCGACGTGGTCGACGAGCACGACATGCGCTGCGTCGCGCTCGCCCTGCACGCGCTCGAGCACGAGGGCATGGCATCGCTGCTGCGCATCGGACCGCCCTACCTGCGCGCCCACATCGGCCAGGAGATCGCCGCTCCCGTGACCGCCGACCGCATCGAGTTCGCGAACGCGCGCGGCGGCCTCGTCGTCGTCGGCAGCCACGTGCCGCTCACGACCGCGCAGCTCGAGGCCCTGCTGGCCGACCGCCCCGGCACCGTGACGGTCGAGCTCGACGTGCGCGCGCTCATCGACGACCGCCGCGAGGCGCACCTGAGCGCGCAGGCGGATGCGGTCGCCCGGGCCATCGCGTCGGGCACCGTGATCGTGCACACCAGTCGCGAGCTGGTCACCGGTCGCGACGGCGCCGAGAGCCTCGACATCTCCCGCCGCGTCTCGGCCGGACTCGTCGAGCTCGTCGCGCGGGTGCTCGAGCTCGCGCCCCCTCGCTTCGTCATCGCCAAGGGCGGCATCACCTCGAGCGACACCGCCTCCGAGGCGCTCGGCATCCGCCGGGCCATGGTCGTCGGCCCCATGCTGCCCGGCATCGTCTCGCTCTGGCAGCCGCAGGTCGGCCCGGCCGTCGGCATCCCCTACGTCGTCTTCGCGGGCAACGTCGGCACCACCGAATCCCTCGCGCTCGTCGTCCGCACGCTCGCGGACTGAGCCGATCCCGCGACCGCACCGACGCATCCGCACCTCTTCTCCATCACCGCACACCCACAGAACGGAACAGCCATGACCAGCAAAGTCGCCGTCATCGGGCTCGGCGCCATGGGACTCCCCATGGCGACGAGGCTCGCGCAGCGCTTCGACGTCTCCGGATTCGACATCGCCGAGCAGCGCCTGGCGCTCGCCGGCGAGCAGGGCGTCACCCCCGCCACCTCCGCGGCCGAGGCCGTCGCCGGTGCGCAGGCCGTCATCGTGGCCGTGCGCACCGGCGAGCAGCTGCGCGAGCTGCTCTTCGGCGAGCGCGGCTTCGCCGAGCACCTCGGCGACGGCGCCGTGGTGATCCTCACCAGCACGGTCGGCACCGACGGCATCGCCGAGATCGCCGAGCTGCTGCGTGCCTCGGGCGCGGCGCTCGTGGACGCGCCGCTCTCCGGCGGCCCGGTGCGCGCCGGCGAGGGCGACCTGCTCATCGTGGTGGGCGCGGAGCCCGCCGCGCTCGAGATCGCCAGGCCGGTGCTCGAGCAGCTCTCGTCGACCCTGTCGATCGTCGGCGATCGGCCCGGCCACGGCCAGGCGCTGAAGACGGTGAACCAGCTGCTGTGCGGCGTGCACATCGCCGCCGCTGCAGAGGCGCTCGCCCTCGCCGACGCGATGGGGCTCGACCAGGAGCGCACGCTCGAGGCGCTCACCGCAGGAGCCGCGAACTCGTTCATGCTCGGCAACCGCGGCCCGCGGTCGCTGCAGGCCTACGACGAGGAGGGCGCCGAGGTGCTCAGCCGCCTCGACATCTTCGTGAAGGACATGGGCATCGTCGGCGCGGCCGCGCGGGCCCACCACCTGGCGGCCCCGGTCGCCGCCGCCGCCGAGCAGCTGTTCCTGCTCGGCGAGGCCCAGGGCCTCGCCGCCCACGACGACTCCGCGGTCATCCGCGTCGTCGCCCCGGCTCGTCGGGCAGCAGCGGGCCGTCGCGGAGAGGCGGCGATCTGATGGAGTACCCCCTCGGCGTCTTGATCGCCATCGGCCTGGGCGGCATCGGCCTGCTGCTGCTGCTCATCATCAAGTTCAAGGTGCAGGCGTTCTACGCGCTGCTGCTCACCTCGATCGTGGTCGGCGTCGCCGCCGGCCTGCCGCTGACCACCGTCCCCGCCACCGACGACAGCCCCGAGCAGCTCGGCGTCATCCAGGCGATCATCGCCGGCGTCGGCGGCACGCTCGGCTCGGTCGCGGTGCTCGTCGCGCTCGGCTCGATGCTCGGCAAGATCATCGAGATCTCGGGCGGCGCGGAGTCGCTGGCCGGCAAGTTCACGAGCTGGCTGGGGCCGAAGCGCGTCGGCGTCGCCCTCACGGCGGCCGCGGCGATCCTGGCGATCCCGGTGTTCTTCGATGCCGGCTTCATCATCCTGATCCCGATCATCTACGCCTTCTCGAAGGCGGCGAAGGTCAGCCCGCTGAAGTTCGGCCTGCCGATCGCCGGCATCATGCTCGCAGTGCACGTGGCCGTGCCGCCGCACCCGGGCATCGTCGGCGGCGCCACCATCCTCGGCGCCGACATCGGCTGGGTCACGATCCTGTCGCTCGGCATCTCGATCCCGCTGGCCTTCGCCGCCTACGCGCTGGGCAAGTGGCTCAACCGCCGCGAGTACACGATGCTGCCCGCCACGAAGGCGATGTTCGACGCGTTCGGCACCGAGAGCGACACGTCGCTCAAGGGCAGCTCGCTCACCGCCGACGAGAAGGCGCCCAGCGCCTGGACCATCCTCGGCATCATCATCCTGCCGCTCGCCCTGATCATGGTCGGCACGACCGTGGCGCCCGCGTTCGAGAAGGGCACCTTCTGGAACGGCTTCCTGGCCATGATCGGCCAGCCGATCTTCGCGCTGATGGTGGCCATCGCGGTCGCGATGATCGCGCTGGGCCTGCGCCGCGGCTGGTCGGCGTCGCACCTCGGCGAGGTGATGGAGTCGGCGCTGCCCGCAGCTGCCGTCATCATCCTCGTCACCGGTGCCGGCGGCGCGTTCGGCCGCATCCTCACCGAGACCGGCATCGGCGGCGCGGTCGCCGACATCATGTCGGCGTCGGGCATGCCCGTGCTGCTGCTGGGCTTCCTGATCTCGCTGATCATGCGTGCCGCGCAGGGCTCGGCCACCGTGGCGATCACCACCGCGGCCGGCCTGCTGCTGCCGGCGGTCGCGGGCCTGGGGCTCGACCCGATCCACCTCGCCCTCTTCGCCGTCGCGATCGGCTACGGCGCGCTCGGCCTCAGCCACGTGAACGACTCGGGCTTCTGGATCGTGACGCGCTACCTGGGGCTGTCGGTGAAGGACGGCCTGCGCACCTGGACGGTCATGACGACCATCCTCGGCGTGCTCGGCTTCGCCCTCACCGCGGCCCTCTGGGTGCTCATCCCGATGGGCTGACGACCGTTCGGCGGATGCCGCACGACGGCCCGGGACCGAGAGGTCCCGGGCCGTCGTGGTTCTGAGCGGGGTATCCACCTCGATCCGTGACCGGCCCGCCGAGGCCCGTGAAGGCATCCAGGGGACCGAAACACCGATTCGGCGGGCTGTTCTGCCGTCGGAAGCCGCGATCGTCCCGCAGAGGCGCGTTCTGCACCATGTTCCACGGCCGTACGGGGTAGAATCGGAGGGTTGCGCGGCCACGTGTTGGCGGCGCGGAAGGCGGACGCGGAGAAGCATGGCGAACGAGCACGAGACACAGCCCGAGCACGAGCCGGCGAAGGAGCCGGTGCAGCAGCCCGAGCAGACGCGCGAGCAGCGGGAGCAGGGCGACTACGGCGCCGACCAGATCCAGATCCTCGAGGGTCTCGAGGCGGTGCGCAAGCGCCCGGGCATGTACATCGGCTCGACCGGCCCGCGCGGCCTGCACCACCTCGTCTACGAGATCGTCGACAACGCGGTCGACGAGGCGCTCGCCGGCCACTGCGACAGCATCGACGTCACGATCCTGCCCGACGGCGGCGTGCGCGTGACCGACAACGGGCGCGGCATCCCCGTCGACCCGCACTCGAGCGACCCGTCGAAGTCGACCGTCGAGGTGGTGCTGACCGTGCTGCACGCGGGCGGCAAGTTCGGCGGCGGCGGCTACGCGGTCTCCGGCGGCCTGCACGGCGTGGGCTCGTCGGTCGTGAACGCGCTGTCGTCGCGGCTCGAGGTCGAGATCAAGCGGCAGGGCCACGTGCACCGCCAGGCCTTCAGGGTCGGCGAGCCCGAGGCCGCGCTCGTCACCGGAGAGGCCACGGACGAGACCGGCACGACCCTCACCTTCTGGCCGAGCACCGAGATCTTCGAGACCGTCGAGTTCGACTACGAGACGCTCGCGAAGCGGTTCCAGCAGATGGCGTTCCTCAACAAGGGCCTGCGCATCGCCATCCTCGACCAGCGCCCCGAGGCGGTCGTCGAGGTCGACGCCGACGGCGCCGACGAGGCGACCGTGCAGCGCTCCGACGAGTTCCTGTACGAGCAGGGCCTGAAGGACTACGTCGCCTACCTGAACGAGTCGAAGCGGGCCGAGGCCGTGCATCCCGAGATCATCGACTTCGAGTCGGAGGACACGGAGCGCCGGATCTCGGTCGAGATCGCGATGCAGTGGACCACCTCCTACCAGGAGGCCGTCTACACCTACGCGAACACGATCAACACGCACGAGGGCGGCACGCACGAGGAGGGCTTCCGCGCCGCGCTCACCACCCTCGTCAACAAGTACGCACGGCAGACGAACCTGCTGAAGGAGAAGGACGAGAACCTCTCGGGCGAGGATGTCCGCGAGGGCCTGACCGCGATCGTCTCGGTGAAGCTGGGCGAGCCCCAGTTCGAGGGCCAGACGAAGACGAAGCTCGGCAACACCGAGGCGAAGTCGTTCGTGCAGAAGGTGACCGGCGAGGAGCTCGGACACTGGTTCGAGTCGAATCCCGCGATGGCGAAGGAGATCGTCCGCAAGGCGCTCGGCGCCGCGACCGCGCGCATCGCCGCGCGGAAGGCGCGCGAGCAGACGCGCCGCAAGGGCCTGC
The DNA here is from genome assembly GCF_030758955.1 of Agrococcus beijingensis. Classification (NCBI taxonomy): domain Bacteria; kingdom Bacillati; phylum Actinomycetota; class Actinomycetes; order Micrococcales; family Microbacteriaceae; genus Agrococcus; species Agrococcus beijingensis. The sequence continues at coordinate 1,088,167 of NZ_CP132360.1, forward strand.
TCGAGTCGGCCGGCATGCCGGGCAAGCTCAAGGACAACCAGTCGAAGGATCCGACCATCTCGGAGATCTTCATCGTCGAGGGCAACTCGGCAGGCGGCTCCGCGGTGCAGGGGCGCAACCCCTACACGCAGGCGATCCTGCCGTTGCGCGGCAAGGTGCTGAACGTCGAGAAGGCGCGCCTCGACCGCGCGCTCGGCAACGCCGAGATCCAGTCGATGATCACCGCGTTCGGCGCGGGGCTCGGCGAGGACTTCGACCCCGAGAAGGCCAGGTACCACAAGATCGTGCTGATGGCCGATGCCGACGTCGACGGCCAGCACATCACCACGCTGCTGCTGACGCTGCTGTTCCGCTACATGCGGCCGCTCATCGACCTCGGCTACGTCTACCTGGCCGCGCCGCCGCTCTACAAGATCAAGTGGACGAACGCCGACCACGAGTACGCCTACAGCGACCGCCAGCGCGACGAGATGATCGCCGCGGGCACGGCCGCCGGCCGCCGCATCCCGAAGGACAACGGCGTGCAGCGCTACAAGGGTCTGGGCGAGATGAACTACTCGGAGCTGTGGGAGACGACCATGGATCCCGACACCCGCACGCTCAAGCAGGTGACCCTCGACGATGCCGCCGTGGCCGACGCGATCTTCTCGACCCTCATGGGCGAGGACGTCGAGGCCCGCCGCACCTTCATCCAGAAGAACGCCCGCGACGTCCGCTTCCTGGACATCTGAGGCTGAGAGAGCAGCATGACTGACGAGACGACTCCCGCGGCCGAGCCCTTCGACCGCGACGCCCCCAACCACGGCGCCATCGAGCAGGTCGACCTGCAGCTCGAGATGCAGCGCTCCTACCTCGACTACGCGATGAGCGTGATCGTCGGGCGCGCGCTGCCCGAGGTGCGCGACGGCATGAAGCCCGTGCACCGTCGCGTGATCTACGCGATGTACGACGGCGGCTACCGCCCCGACAAGGCATTCTCGAAGTGCTCGCGCGTCGTCGGCGACGTGATGGGGCAGTTCCACCCGCACGGCGACTCGGCGATCTACGACGCGCTCGTGCGCCTGGTGCAGCCGTGGTCGATGCGCTACCCGCTCGCGCTCGGCCAGGGCAACTTCGGCTCGGCCGGCGACGACGAGGCGGCGGCGCCCCGGTACACCGAGACGAAGATGTCGCAGCTCTCCATGGAGATGGTGCGCGACATCGACGAGGACACCGTCGACTTCCAGGACAACTACGACGGCCGCACGCAGGAGCCCTCGGTGCTGCCCGCCCGGTTCCCGAACCTGCTCGTCAACGGCTCGGTCGGCATCGCCGTCGGCATGGCCACGAACATCCCGCCGCACAACCTGCGCGAGGTGGCCGCGGGCGCGATCTGGCACCTCGAGCACCCGGATGCGTCGAAGGAGGAGCTGCTGGAGGCCCTCCTCGAGCGCATCCAGGGCCCCGACTTCCCGACCGGGGCGCAGATCCTCGGCACCAAGGGCATCCAGGAGGCGTACCGCACCGGCCGCGGCTCCATCACGATGCGGGCCGTCGTGAACGTCGAGGAGGTGCAGGGCCGCACCGCGCTCGTCATCACCGAGCTGCCGTACCAGGTGAACCCCGACCGCCTCGCGGTGCGCGTCGCCGACCTGGTCAAGGACGGCAAGCTGCAGGGCATCGCGAACATCGAGGACCAGACCTCGGGACGCACCGGCCAGCGCCTCGTCATCACGATCAAGCGCGACGCGGTCGCGAAGGTCGTGCTCAACAACCTCTACAAGCACACGCAGCTGCAGGAGAACTTCGGCGCGAACATGCTGGCGATCGTCGACGGCGTGCCCCGCACGCTCTCGATCGACGGCTTCATCACGCACTGGGCCGACCACCAGGTCGAGGTCATCGTGCGGCGCACGCAGTTCCGCCTCGCCAAGGCCGAGAAGCGCATGCACACGCTCGAGGGCTACCTGAAGGCGCTCGACGCGCTCGACGAGGTCATCGCGCTGATCCGCCGCTCGGCGACCACCGAGGTCGCGCGCGAGGGGCTCATGGAGCTGCTCGACGTCGACGAGGGCCAGGCGACCGAGATCCTCGAGCTGCAGCTGCGCAAGCTGGCCGCCCTCGAGCGCCAGAAGATCCAGGACGAGGCCGACGAGCTGACCGTCATGATCGCCGACTACAAGGACGTGCTGGCCAAGCCGGCGCGCCAGCGCGAGATCATCGTCGACGAGCTGCGCGAGATCGTCGCGAAGCACGGCGACGACCGCCGCACCGAGATCATGCACGGCTACGGCGGCGACGTCTCGATGGAGGACCTGATCCCCGAGGAGCAGGTCGTCGTCAGCCTGACGACCGGCGGCTACATCAAGCGCACGCGCATCGACCAGTACCGGGCGCAGCACCGCGGCGGCAAGGGCGTGCGCGGCGCGCAGCTGCGCAGCGACGACGTGGTCGAGCACTTCAGCGTCAACTCGACGCACGACTACATGCTGTTCTTCACGAACCTCGGCCGCGTGTACCGCATGAAGGCCTACGAGATCGTCGAGGCCGGTCGCGACGCGAAGGGCCAGCACGTCGCGAACCTGCTCGCGTTCCAGCCCGACGAGAAGGTGCAGACCGTCCTCACGCTGCGCAGCTACGACGCGGCAGAGTACCTGGTGCTCGCGACGCAGCAGGGCCAGGTGAAGAAGACGCGGCTCGAGCTGTACGACACGAACCGCACAGGCGGCATCATCGCGATCAACCTCGCCGACGACGACCGGCTCATCTCGGCGATGCTCGCGAACTCCGACGACGAGATCCTCGTGGTCACGAAGCTCGGCCGTGCGGCCCGCTTCCAGGCGACCGACGAGGCGCTGCGCCCGATGGGCCGCAACACCGGCGGCGTGCGCGGCATCCGCCTGAAGCAGGGCGACCAGGCGCTCGCCGCGATGGTGATCGGCGACGAGGGCTACGTGTTCGTCGTCACCGAGCAGGGCTTCGGCAAGAAGACCGAGGTCGCAGGCTACCCGTCGAAGGGCCGCGGCACGCAGGGCGTGCTCACGTTCGCCTCGGGCGACCACGACCGCGGCGCCCTGGTCGGCGCGACGATCGTGCACGACGGCGACGAGCTGCTGCTGATCCGCTCCTCGGGCAAGGTGATCCGCTCGAGCGTCGACGAGGTCGAGGCCCGCGGCCGCACGACCATGGGTGTGCAGTTCGCCGAGCGCTCGACCACCGACCTGGTGATCTCGATCGCGCGCAACGTCGAGGAGGACGTGGAGGTCGAGGCCCCGACCGACGCGCCCGCCCCGGCCGACGCGCCCGCCCCGGCCGACGCATCCGCCCCGTCTGACGCATCCGCCCCGTCTGACGCATCCGCCCCGGAGGTCGCCCCGGGCGATGCCGCTATCGTGGACGCCACGGATGCGGCGCCCGCCGACGCCGCGGATGCCACCGAGGAGGACGACGCATGAGCATCGCCGAGAAGCTCCAGAGCAAGTCGCCTCGGCGCGGCGGATCGAGCAAGCAGGTGCGCCTGCGGCTCGTGCACATCGACTTCTGGTCGGCCATGAAGGTGTCGGCGATCCTCGGCGTCGTGCTCGGCGTCGTGCAGGTGGTCATCGTCTTCGTGATGTGGACCCTGCTGCAGGTCGTCGGGCTGTTCGGCAAGATCGACGAGGTGATGCAGGACATCCTCGCCGACCCGGAGTTCGCGATCACGACGCTCCTGTCGCTGCCCCAGGTGATGATGTTCACGCTGCTGGTCGCCGTGCTGAACTTCGTGGTCATCACCGTGCTCGGCGCGGTCATCGCGGTGCTCTACAACCTGTCGGTCCGCCTCACGGGCGGACTGCAGGTCGGCTTCGCGAACCAGTGACCCTCCAGCGGCGTCGCTGACGGCGCCGTGTTGGGAAGAAGCCCTGCATCGTGGTAGCATCGATGCTTGTGCTTGGGGCTATAGCTCAGGCGGTTAGAGCGCTTCGCTGATAACGAAGAGGTCCATGGTTCGAGTCCATGTAGCCCCACCAAGCACATCCTCCCAAGGCATGCAGATGCCGCGGGGCCTTAGCTCAGTTGGTAGAGCGCCTGCTTTGCAAGCAGGATGTCGGGAGTTCGATTCTCCCAGGCTCCACACCCAGCCCCGACCTCGGTCGGGGCTTCGTGCTTCTCCGGGCTCGTTCAGGATCGCGGGCTACCGTGGCGCCTCCGCAGCAGAGCGACACTCCGGAGGTCTCGCCATGGGCTTCGATCCGCGCACCGCCATCGTCACCGGCTCCGACTCGGGCATCGGCCGTGCGACCGCCGTCGCGCTCGCCAGGGCCGGCCTCGACATCGGCATCACCTGGCATCGCGACGAGGCGGGCGCCGAGCGCACCGCCGCCGAGGTGCGCGAGCATGGGCGCCGCGCCGAGGTGGCTCGGCTCGACACCACCGAGCTGCAGCGCGTCGGTGCGGTCGTCGACGACCTGGCCGGGCGGCTCGGCGGCGTCGACGTGCTCGTCAACAGCTCCGGCACGGGTGGGAGCACGGCGTTCCTCGAGCTGTCGACCGACGAGTGGCGGCAGATCGTGGCGACCGACCTCGACGGTGCGTTCGTCTGCCTCCAGGCGGCAGCGCGGCACATGGTCGACGCTGGGCGCGGCGGCCGGCTGATCGCCGTCACGAGCGTGCACGAGCACCAGCCGCGGGTCGGCTCCAGCGCCTACGACGCCGCCAAGCACGGGCTCGGCGGGCTGATCAAGACCATCGCCCTCGAGCTCGGCGAGCACGGCATCACCGCCAACAGCGTGGCGCCGGGTGAGATCGCGACGCCCATGACCGGGCAGGAGGACGTGGATCCCCACGGCGAGGATCGCCCCGGCGTGCCGCTCGGGCGCCCGGGCGATGCGCGCGAGGTCGCGGCGGTCATCGCATTCCTCGCGTCGGCGGAGGCCGCCTACGTGACCGGTGCCTCCTGGGTGGTCGACGGCGGGATGCTGCAGATGGGTCCGCAGGCCGGATCGCACCTGCAGAGCGGGGAGTGGCGCAAGGCCTGAGCCGCCTCGAGCACTGCCCGTCTGCGTGCCCCGCCACGTCCCGGCGGGATGCGAGGATGGACGGGATGGAGGAGCGCAGGGACTGGCGGAAGCGCATCGCGCGCGCGATCCGCACCGACCCCGCTTCGCGCCCGATGACCGAGGCGCTGCTCACGATCGACGAGGTGCACGCCCGCAAGGTCATCGACCTCGCGATGCGCATCGCCGAGGCGCTCACGACGGTCGGCGCATCCGCCAACGACGTCGTGCTCGCCACCACGCGCGTGGCCGGGGCGCTCGGCATCCGGCCCGTGCACATCGACGTGACCTACAACTCGATCGGCGTCTCCTACCACCGCAACAACGACGACCTGCCGATCACGCTGCTGCGGGTCGTGCGCGCGCCGGTGCCCGACCACGCCAAGCTGCAGCGGCTGCAGGCGCTCGTCGCCGAGATCGAGGGCGGCCTCGAGCTCGAGCAGGCGCGTGCGCGCTTCCACGCGATCCGCCGCACGCCGTTCATGTACCGCCCGACCTTCGTGGTGCTGGCGCAGGGCATGCTCTCCGTCGGCGTCACGATCCTGTTCGGCGCCTCGTGGATGATCGGTGTCATCGCCTTCATCGCCGCATGCGCCGCGGCGCTCGTGCAGCGCGGCATGGCGCGGCTGCGCGTGCCGTTCTTCTTCTCGCAGATCGTGGGCGCGCTGGTGGTGACCGCGGCGGCCGCGGGCACGGGCGCACTGGCCCAGCTGGGCGTGCCGATGCTCGAGGAGGTGCGGCCCTCGATCATCGTCGCCGCCGGCATCGTGCTCATGCTCGCCGGCCTCTCGGTGGTCGGCGCCGCGCAGGACGCCATCGACGGGTTCGCGCTCACCGCGGGCGGGCGCATCCTCGAGCTGACCATGGCCACGCTCGGCGTCGTGATCGGCATCACCACCGGCCTGTCGCTCGCGCGATCGCTGGGCATGGGATTCATCGTCACGAGCGACGCCCCGGCGCTCGGCGCGCTGCCGCTGCAGGTGACCGGCGCCATCATCATCGCCGTGACGGTCGCGATCATGAACGGCGCGGGGCTGCGCACGACGATCATCAGCGCCGTGCTCGGCGGCCTGGCCTGGGCCGGGTACACGGCAGCCTTCGCCGCAGGCGTCGGCACCGCGGTGGCGAGCGCGGCCGGTGCGCTGCTGGCCAGCTTCGTCGGCATCGTGGTCGCGCACCGGCTGCACGTGCCCTCGATCGCGGTCACCACGGCGGCGATCGTGCCGCTGGTGCCCGGCTACGCGGTCTTCCGCGGACTGCTCGAGCTCGTCGAGTCCGACGGCACGCCCGCGAGCCTCGTGCTGGGCTTCGCAACCCTGATCGGCGCCGGCGCGATCGGTCTCGGCCTCGCGTCGGGCGCCTCGCTCGGGCTCTTCCTGGGCGCGCCGATCCGCGACTCCGTCGAGAGCCGGATGCGCGGCCGCGGTCGCGCGCGCTGAGCCGGGCCGCCGCACGGCGTACCGTGTGCTGAGCGGCCAGCGCCGAGCGAGAGGACGACCATGCACGACGATGCCACGCGGGGCACCGCCGAGTTGCGCACGTTGCCGCAAGCACGCTCGATCAGCGGTTGGGATCGGGTGTGGCGACCGTTCTGGGTGCTCCCCATGGTGATCGTCGCGGCCGCGCTGCTCGCCGGCTACCTCGTGCCTGAGCTGGATCGCGCCGCGAGCGACGATCTCCCCTATGTCTTCCCGGGCGGTCCCAGCGGCGCGCGCGACATGCTGGGCACGATCGCCGGGGCGATGATCTCGGTGACCGGCCTGGTGTTCTCCATCACGATGGTCGTGGTGCAGCTGGCGAGCAGCCAGTACAGCCCGCGTGTGCTCGGTGACTTCCTTGCCAGCCGCGTGACGCAGCTGACCCTCGGTGTCTTCGCCGCCAGCTTCACCTACGCCCTGACCGTGCTCCGATCGGTCCGTGGCGAGTCAGGCGACGGGGGCTCGTTCGTGCCGCAGCTCGCCGTCACGCTCGCGTTCCTGCTCGTGCTCGCGAGCGTGGGCATGTTCCTCGCGTTCATCCACCACATCACGAACTCGATCCAGGTGTCGTCGATCGTGTCGCAGCTGGGGAACGCGACGGTCGACGTGGTCGACCGCTACTTCCCGGTGCCCGCGACAGGAGACGCCCGGCCGCGCCAGGACGACGGGGAGCCGCACGAGGGGATGCTCGCCCAGTGCATCCAGGCTCGCGAGCACGGCGCTGTCGTCGAGCTCGATCACCACCGGCTCGTCGAGCGGGCGACGGAGCACGACGTGATCATCGAGGTGCTGCTGCAGGTCGGCGCCTTCGCGGCAGAGGGGCAGCCTGCGCTGCGGATCTGGCGGCACGCGACGGCTGCGCCCCTCGGGGAGGCGCATCTCGACGCACTGCGCAGCCTCGTGGTCGTCGAGCAGGATCGGATCCTGAACCAGGATCCGGCGTTCGGCGTGCGGAAGCTGGTCGACATCGCGGAGCGAGCGCTCTCCCCAGCGGTCAACGACCCCACGACCGCCGTGCAGGTGCTCGACGAGGTGCACCGCATCCTGCGGACGACGGTGACGCGGCAGGATCTGCCCGCGCTGGTGTCGAGCGCGGGATCGCTGCGGCTCATCCACCGACCGCAGCGGGTGGAGCAGCTCGTCGACCTGGCGCTCGCCGAGCCGCTGCACTACGGCGAGGGCTCGCTCCAGGTGCCTCGCCGCGTGGAGGTGATGCTCGTCGATCTGCGAGACGTCGCGCTGCCCGAGCATCGACCGCCGATCGATCGCTGGCTCGCACGTGCCCGCGCGATCATCGCACGCCAAGGAGAGCACGAGGGCCGGGCGAGCGGTCCGCGCACGGCGTCGTGATCTGCGCCGCGCTCGTCACCGTCGCCGGCTCGTGCCGCCACCGCTTCGCGCCACGCCGGCATCGCGACTAGCGTGATGCGCAGTCGAGGCGGCTTCGCCGTCTGATGGATCGAGCGGAGGACCTGCGATGAGCACGACTCGAGGCGACGACGACAAGGCGCGGAAGGCCCTGCGCGGCCGGCTGCCGCGTCGACCCCGGCCGCTGCATCCGGCGCTCGACGTGCCACCGGTGCCCGCGAAGGAGGCCCAGCGGCGCCCGCTCGACCGGGTCGTGTTCGGGATCGCCGCCGCCGTCGCGCTCGCCTTCGTGGTGTGGGGGATCATCTCGACGGAGTCGCTCGGCGCCGCCTCGGCCGCCGGCGTCGACTGGGTGGTGACGAACACCGGCTGGCTGTTCGCCCTCGCGGCCTCCGGCTTCGTGATCTTCATCATCTGGATCGCAGCGAGCCGCTTCGGGCGGATCCCGCTCGGCGACGACGGCGAGGATCCCGAGTTCAGCACCGTGTCGTGGATCGCGATGATGTTCTCGGCCGGCATGGGCATCGGCCTGGTGTTCTTCGGGGTCACCGAGCCGGTGAGCCACTTCGTCACGCCGCCGCCGGGCACCGAGGGCGGCACCGACGCGCAGACGGTGCGCACCGCGATGGCGACGACGATGTTCCACTGGTCGCTGCACCCGTGGGCGATCTACGCCGTCGTCGGGCTGGCGCTCGCCTACAGCGTGTTCCGCAAGCGGCGTGCGCTCACGATCTCGTCCTCGTTCACGTCGCTGTTCGGCGCCCGCACCGTCGAGGGACCCATCGGCCGGGCGATCGACATCTTCGCGATCTTCGCGACGCTGTTCGGCTCGGCGACCTCGCTCGGCCTGGGAGCGCTGCAGATCGGCTCCGGGCTCGAGATCGTGTCGGGCCTCGGCGAGCTGGGCAACGGGGCGCTGGTCGCGATCATCGCGGTGCTGACGGCCGCGTTCGTCGTCTCGGCCGTCTCGGGCGTCTCGCGCGGCATCAAGTGGCTCTCGAACATCAACATGGTGCTCGCGGGCGTGCTCGCGCTGTTCGTGTTCGTCATCGGCCCGACCGTCTTCATCCTCAACCTGGTGCCGACCACCGTCGGCGGCTACCTCGAGCAGCTGGCCACGATGGCGGCGCGCACCGAGGCCGCCACGACGCCCGAGACCGCCGCGTGGCTCTCCGGCTGGACGATCTTCTACTGGGCCTGGTGGGTCAGCTGGACGCCGTTCGTCGGCATGTTCATCGCACGCATCTCGCGCGGCCGCACGATCCGGCAGTTCGTGACCGGCGTGCTGCTCGTGCCCACGATCGTCTCGCTCGTCTGGTTCGCCATCTTCGGCGGCCTCGGCATCGACCTCGAGCTGAACGGCGTCGACCTCGGCAGCAGCGGCACCCCGGAGTCGACCCTCTTCACCGCGCTGGCCGAGCTGCCCTTCGCCCAGGTCACGGCGATCGTGGTGATGGTGCTCGTCGGCATCTTCTTCATCTCGGGCGCCGACGCCGCCTCGATCGTGATGGGCACGCTGTCGCACCGCGGCTCGCTGCGGCCGTCGCGCCCGACCGTGGTCTTCTGGGGCATCGCCACCGGCGGCGTGGCCGCGATCATGCTGCTCATCGGCGGCGAGGATGCGCTGACCGGGCTCCAGCAGGTCACCATCGTGGCCGCGCTGCCGTTCGTGGTGATCATGATCGGCATGGCGGTGGCGCTGACGAAGGACCTCTCGCAGGATCCGGTGGTCGTGCGCCGCGCCTACGCCGTCGCCGCGGTCGAGCAGGCGGTCGTCGCGGGCGTCACCGAGCACGGCGACGACTTCCAGCTGACCGTCGAGCAGACCCGGCCGGGGGAGGGCGTCGGCGAGCTGGTGCCGACCCAGCCGATCGAGCCGACCGCGTCGCCCTCGGATCCCGCGCCCCGGCCGGATGCGCCGGGCTGGCGCGGCGTCGACCGCGAGGCGGCCGAGCGGGAGCGGGCGGCGGAGCCCCAGGCGGAGGCGCCCCGCTCGGACGCGCCCTGACGCCGTAGGATGGCCAGATGCGCATGCGAGTGGCGGCCTACGCCCTGATCACCCGGGGCGAGGGCGACGCGCGCGAGATCCTGCTCCCGCACTGGCACGAGGGCGGCATGGCCGGCTGGACCCTGCCCGGCGGCGGCGTCGAGCCCGGCGAGCACCCCGCCGCGGGAGCGGTCCGCGAGGTCAAGGAGGAGACCGGCTACGACGTGCGGCTCACGAGCCTGCTGGGCGTCGACTCCGCGGTCGTGCCGACCAGCACGCGCGGCGACGAGATGCAGGCGCTGCGGATCCTCTACCGCGCCGAGGTGACGGGCGGCGAGCTCACGGTCGAGGTCGACGGCACCACCGACGACGTCGCCTGGCACGCGCTCGCCGACGTGCCGGCGCTCCGCCACGTGCACGCGGTCGACTGGGCGCTGCGCCACCTCGACGACGCCGGATCACCGCTGCGCTGACCCATGCCACCACTCGTCATCCTCGGCCTCGGCCTCATGGTCGTCTCCTGCGTCGTCAGCGGCTTCGACGCCATCCGCACGATGCGGCACGGCCGCGAACCCGAGCGGCGCATGCGCGCCTTCCTGCTCGCCGCCGGGCTGCTGGTCGGCGGCGGCGTCATGGTCGCGGTCGGCCTCGCGATCGGCTGATCGCGCCGCCATCGCATCGACGGCGACGAACCGGCCGTGACGAGCACCGGCCACGATGTGCGCCGAGCATGACGAAGGCCCCCGCCGCAGCGGGGGCCTTCGTCATGCGTTCGTGCGCGGGTCAGGCCTGCGGGGCGCCGGCCTCGGGGCCGTCGGCGAGCCCGCCGGAGGGCTGATCGACCGGGCGCGGCGGGGCGTCGATCGCGCTGTCCTCGGCGTCGGGGATCCAGAGGTCGTCGTCGGCGCGCAGCGTCTGCCAGGCGGCGTACGCGGCGCTGGCGACGGCGACGGCGCCGACGCCGATGAGGAGCCACTGGAAGGCGTTGGGGCCGGACTTCACCTGGTGCGCGGGCGAGACCTCGGGGACGGTGGCGTAGCGGCGCACCTTCTCGATCGCGTCCTGCACGCGGTCGTCCTTCGCGATCTGGGCCATCGCGGCGAACGAGCCGAGGCCCGTGGCGATCGCGGGCACCACCGAGCTGTTCCAGCCGTGGGTGGCCTTCGAGAGCGAGTCGCGGCCGACGTCGACGCCGCGGTGCACCACGCGCTCGGCGGCGGGCCGCAGCGACTCGTTGCCGTAGGCGCGCGCCTGCGAGCGGGCCTCGCGCGCGATCTCGGCCGCGTGGGTGTTCACCACGCGCTGCTCCGCCATCAGCTGGTCGGCCTTCTTGCGGAGCTTCTTGAGCTGCTTCGCGCGCTTGCGCGTCAGTTCGAGCGACATGTCTGTCCTTCCGTCGTGGAGCCTGCGCGTCATCCTTGCAGGTTTTCCTGAGCGAGTCACCCAGTGCCGAACGGTTTCGCTGTCGTCGAACGCAGGTCGATCGGGCGCCCCCCGACAGGGGTGCTGTGGGAGGATCGAGCCATGGCTCATCACACCGCTGTCGCGACGATCCGCACCAATCTCGGCGAGATCAAGGTCAACCTCCTCGGCGACCACGCCCCCAAGACCGTGCAGAACTTCGTCGAGCTCGCCTCCGGCGCTCGCGAGTGGCAGCACCCGAAGACCGGTGAGAAGAGCACCGCGCCGCTCTATGACGGCGTCATCTTCCACCGCATCATCCCCGACTTCATGATCCAGGGCGGCGACCCGCTCGGCCAGGGCACCGGCGGCCCCGGCTACGAGTTCGACGACGAGATCCACCCCGACCTGCGCTTCGACGCGCCCTACGTGCTCGCCATGGCCAACGCCGGCAAGCGCGCGGGCCGCGGCACCAACGGCTCGCAGTTCTTCATCACCACCATCCCGACGCCGTGGCTGCAGGGCAAGCACACCATCTTCGGCCTCGTCGAGGACGAGGCGTCGCAGAAGGTCGTCGACGCCATCCAGGCCGTGCCGACCGACGGCCGCGACAAGCCGCTCGACGACGTCGTCATCGAGTCGGTCGAGATCGCCCAGGCCTGAGTCCGGCCCTCGGACCGGTCCCGCGACCACACCGTGACGTCCGCATCGCCGGCAGATCGCTGCTACCGGCACCCTGACAGGGTCAGCTGGGTGCTCTGCCAGCGCTGCGGGCGCACCATCTGCGGCGAGTGCCAGCAGCAGTCGCCCGTCGGCGCGCGCTGCCCCGAGTGCGTGCGCGAGCTCGCCGCCGAGCAGCGCACCCGCGTCAAGCAGATGCGGGTCGCCACCGGCGCGCCGCGCACCGGTGTGGGCCGACAGGTGCGGCGCTGGCTCGGCCAGCCCGCGCCGGTCACGATCGCGCTGGTCGCGGTGACCGCGCTCATCGGCGTGCTGCAGATCCTGCCGGGCAGCCTGTCGGGGCAGCTGCTGTACTTCCTCGGCTACTCCTTCAGCGAGCCGTGGCGCTTCGTCACCTACGCGCTGGTGCACGCGACGCCGCTGCACTTCGCGTTCAACATGCTCATCCTGTGGATGATCGGCCCCTCGATCGAGCAGCGCATCGGCAGGCTGCCGTTCCTCGCCGCCTACATCGTCAGCGCGGTCGGTGCCGCGGTCGCGGTGGCCTGGTTCACGCCCGCGACCGCCGTGGTGGGCGCCTCGGGCGCGATCTACGGGCTCTTCGGCATGGCGATCGGCATGCAGCGCATGCTCGGGCGGGTGCAGCCGTCGCTGCTCATCATCGTCGGCATCAACCTGGTGATCACCTTCACCTTCGGCGGCATCTCCTGGCCGGCGCACGTCGGCGGGCTCGCCATCGGCCTCGGGCTCGGCTTCGGCATCGGTGCGGTGCACCAGCGGATGCGCGGGGATCAGACGACCAAGGCGGCCTGGCTGGTCATCGGCGGCGTCGCGCTCGTCGTGGCGGCCCTGTTCGCGGCGCGGATCGCGACCATCTTCTGAGCCGCGGTGACGCGGCAACGGCCGCAGCGCATCCGGTTCTCCACAGTTCTCTCCACAGCTGTGGAGAATGACATGGGTGTAGTTCGCTACTTCCAGCGGGTGGTCATGATGAACCCGATGAACATCACGCCGAAGCCGATGACGATGTTCCACGAGCCCAGCTGGGGCACGGGCAGCGTCGTGCCCGAGATGTAGTACACGATCACCCAGAGGAAGCCCACCAGCATGAAGCCGAACATCACCGGCTTGAACCAGGCTGGATTGCGCTGCTCGTCGTGTGGCGAGCGCTCCTTGCCCTTGGCGGACCGGGCCTTGCTCTGGGCCTTCTCGACCGACTTCTCGCTGCTCATGGCTCCCAATCGTAATGCAGGCGCCGCCTAGGATGGTTCCGTGGCCGAACAGCTCGCTCGAGGGCGCGCGGCCGGGCGAGCGACCCGGCGTCGCGCCACGTTCGCGAGCGTTCTCGGCGAGCTGCTGCTGACCGCCGGCGTGCTCGCGCTGGGCTACGCCGGCTGGCAGGTCTGGCTCTCGGACGCCGTGCTCGGCAGCCAGCAGCAGGAGGCCGCGCGCACGTTCGCCGCCCAGCTGGGGCCGCTCGACCCGGTGCTGCCCGGCGTCGGCGCCAGCGAGCCCGCGGCCTCGCCCGCCGAGGCCCTGCCGTTGCGCACCGACGAGCCGCCGGCCGAGGCCGCCGCCGCCGAGCTCGAGTCCTTCGCCGTCATGTACGTGCCCCGACTGGGGCAGTTCGAGCGCGTGATCGGCGAGGGCACCAGCCGCGCGGTGCTCGACAGCCTCGATCAGGGGCTCGCGCACTACGCGCAGTCGGCGCAGCCCGGCGGTATGGGCAACTTCGCCGTCGCCGGCCACCGCAACGGGCAGGGCGGGCCGTTCACGCACCTCGACGAGATGCGCATCGGCGACCGCATCTACGTGCAGACCGACAGCGCGTGGCACGTCTACGAGTTCCGCAACCACGAGTACGTGCACCCGACCGAGGTCGGCGTGGTGGCGCCGGTGCCGCAGATGCCGTCGACGCCCGCCGACGGCCGCTACCTGACGCTCACGACCTGCAACCCGGAGTGGTCGGCGGCCGGGCGGCTGATCGCCTACGCGACCTACGTGGGCTGGCAGCCCGCCGAGAACGGCATGCCGCTCGAGCTCGCGCGCACGATGGGCCGTGCCTGATGTACGCGGCGCTGTGGCGCGGCCTGCCCGGCCCCTGGCCGGTGCGCCTGCTCATCGTGCTCGCGCTCATCGCGGGCGTCGGCTACCTGCTGATCTTCCACGGCTATCCGTGGATCATGCAGACCTTCTTCCCCACTCCCGACCCCACCTTCGCCGCTCCGCCGACCCAGACAGGCATACCCCTCGCATGACACGCATCCTCGTCGTCGATAACTTCGACAGCTTCGTCTACACCCTCGCCGGCTACCTGCAGGAGCTGGGCGCCGAGGTGACGGTGGTGCGCAACGACGAGGTCGACGCCGCCACCATCACCGAGTGGGACGCCGTGCTCCTCTCGCCCGGTCCTGGCGCTCCGGCAGACGCGGGCGTCTCGATCCCGATGGTGCACGCGGCGATCGCGACGGGCACGCCGCTGCTGGGCGTGTGCCTCGGCCACCAAGCGATCGCCGAGGCGCTCGGGGGCGTCGTCACGCACGCGCCAGAGCTGATGCATGGCAAGACGAGCCTCGTCGAGCACGACGGCACGAGCGTGTTCGCCGGGCTGCCGAGCCCGCTCACCGCGACCCGCTATCACTCGCTCGCGGTCGTCGACGGCACGGTTCCGGATGCGCTGCGCGTGACCGCGCGGACGGTGCCGGATGCGTCCGAGGGCGAGAGCGCGCCGCACGACGCGGGGCAGGACGCCGAGCACGACACGGAGCACGGCGCCGGCGTCATCATGGCGCTCGAGCACCGTCGGGCGCCGGTGTGGGGCGTGCAGTTCCACCCCGAGTCGGTGCTGACCGAGGGCGGCTACCGGATGCTGGGCAACTGGCTCGAGGCAGCCGGCCTCGCGGGCGCCGCAGCCGCCGCGATGGGCCGGGCACCGCTCGTGACGCTCGCGCCGCCGCCCGACCACGCGCGCTGATGCGGGCGGGAGAGCGCCCGGCCGCGTAGGCGCGGGGGCCCGAGCCGAGCCGCGGCTCGCTCAGTCGCCGTCGCCGCCGCCTCCGCCGCCTCCGCCGTTGCCGCCGCCCCCGTTGCCCGGACCCGAGGGGTCGACAGGCGCGGGGGGTGCAGAGGGCGCGGGTGCCGGAGCCGGCGCGGGCGCCGGCGCGGGTGCGGGTGCCGGCCGCGCGGCGCGCACGCAGTAGGTGACCGTGATCGCGCTGCCCTGCGCGACATCGGAGTCGGCGGTGAGCGACTGCGCCGTCACATCGTTGGCGTCGGCAGCGGCGCACGAGGTGGTCGTCCGTCGCTGCACCGTCATGCCGAGCGTCTCGAGCTGCGACGTGGCGTCGGCGATGGCCTGGCCCACGACGTTCGGCACGGTGACGAGCCCGTTCGACAGCACGAGGTTGATCGTCGCGCCCTGCGAGACATCGGTGCCGGCGCCCGGATCGGTGCTGATGACCCGGTCGAGCTCGACGGTGGGGGATGCGTCGCGGGTGACCTCGCCCACCACGAAGCCCGCGGCCTCGAGCGCCTGCCGAGCCTGTGCCTCGGTGAGGTTCGAGACGCTCATGAGCGGCGCGGGCGGCGGGCCGTTCGAGACGATCAGCGTCACCAGATCGCCCGGGGCGAGGCGGATCTCGGCCTCGGGCTCGCTGCGGATCACCGTTCCGGCGGCGCTGTCGTCGATCACCCGGCGCACGTCGGCCTGGAGTCCGGCGTCCTCGACGGCGACGGTCGCCTCGTCCTCGGTGAGCCCGGCCACCGCCGGCACGTTGGTCGAGAGACCCGCGATCGGGATGTTCGAGAAGCTGGTGGCCCAGACCACGGCCACGATGACGAGCAGCGCGATCAGCGCGGCCGCTCCCCAGAGCCAGAAGAGCGGGGGACGGCGGTCTCGCCTGGCATCGGCCGGCTCGGCCTCCGACTCCGGCAGTCGATCGTCGGCGGCGAGCGCGGCGAACATGGTCGTCGCGGCCCCCAGCTCGAGCGGTGCGGTCTCGGTGCGCTCGAAGGGCACGAGCACGCCGTCGAGCGCCTCGTCGAGGGCCTGCTTGAACTCGCCCGCGGTCTGGAACCGGTCATCGCGCTTCTTCTGGAGCGCCTTCGCGACCACCGAGTCCATCGCCGGCGTGATGCCCGGGGTGATCGACGAGGTGGTCGGCGGCTCCTCGGCGACGTGCTGGTAGGCGACGCCGACGGGGGTGTCGGCGCGGAATGGCGCCTGGCCGGTGAGCAGCTCGAACAGGATGACGCCGGTCGAGTACAGGTCGGTGCGCAGGTCGACGGATTCGCCGCGCGCCTGCTCGGGGGAGAAGTACTGGGCCGTGCCGAGGATCGTGCCGGTCTGCGCCACGTTGGCGCTGGTCTCGCTGACGGCCCGCGCGATGCCGAAGTCCATCACCTTGATCTGGCCGCCCGGCGTGACCATCACGTTGCCGGGCTTGATGTCGCGGTGCACGATGCCGGCGCGGTGCGAGTACTCGAGCGCCGTCAGGATGCCCTTCGTGATGCGGGCCGCCTCGGTCTGGGGCAGCGGCCCCTCGGCGATGATGTCCTTCACCATCCGGCCGTCGACGTACTCCATGACGATGTACGGCACCGCCGCGGCTGCGCCGCTGCTGTCGAGCGCCGGCTCCTCGCCGGCGTCGAAGACGCGCACGACGGTGGGATGCGACATGCGGGCCGCCGACTGCGCCTCCTGACGGAAGCGGGTGCGGAACTCCGCATCGCGCGAGAGGTCGGGCTTCAGCAGCTTGACCGCCACCTGGCGGTCGAGGCGGGTGTCGCGGGCGAGGTGCACCTGCGCCATGCCGCCCTGGCCGATGAGCTCGCCGATCTCGTAGCGGTCGCCGAGGGTGCGCAGCGACGCGATGATGCTGTCGGTCATCGCGGCTCCTCCCTCGTCAGGCCCCTGCGGGTGTGCCCCGGCGAGCGGGGATCGGTCGATTCTACGTCACCGGCCTGCGCCGGCACCGGCAGGGCCGTGCGGCGACGGTGTCACGGCCGGCGTCACGGCTGGCCCGGGGGCACCACCGGCAGCGTCGGCGTCGGCACGGTCGGCGTGGGTGCCGGGGCCGGCGTGGCCGGCGTCGTCGGGGTGGGTGTCGGCTCCGGCTCGGGCTCCGGCTCCGGCTCGGCGACGCCGGTCAGGGTGAGCACCGGCGACGAACCGCTCGTCAGCGGCTCTCCGCCGTCGATCGCGCAGGTGTAGGTGTAGGTGACGGTCGTCGCGCCCTCCGGCAGGCCGAAGATCTGCACCGCCGGTCCGCCCGGCGACTCGGTCGCCGTGCTGCCGCTGGGGAACGTGATGAGCGCGTCGTAGTTGCTGATCGTGTAGCCGGCCGGGCAGCTCGCGGCGTCCCACACGATCGTCAGGTCCGATCCCACCGGCACCGCGGCGGGGTCGGCGGAGTTGTCCTGCAGGCGCGGCGCGCTCGTCGGGTTCTGGATCTGCGCGAGCGGCGCGTGGATCGTGCCCGACACGGTCGCGCCCACGGGCACGGGGCCGGTCGGCGCGACGGCGTAGATCCTGCCCGCGTCCCCGTCGGTGGTCGCCGGCGTGCCGGTCTCGACGCGCGGCACGAGGCCGAGCGCCTCGATGGCGTCGCGGAACTCGGCCTCGGTCAGGCCCTCGAAGTCCGCCAGCGAGATGTCGACCGTTGCCGCGGTCTGGCTGTCGGTGACCGGAGGCGTGGCGGTCGGATCGTCGCGGTTCTGGTTGAGCAGGATGAGCGCGATCGCCACGCCCGCCGCGACGAGCAGCAGGGCGAGGATGATGACCGGCCAGATCCAGGGGTTGGTGCGGCGCTTCTGGCGATCGCGCACGGCTGTCGTCGCCCGCGTCACCGGCAGCGCGGCAGTCGCGGGGCTCGACTGGGTCGTGATCACCCGCGTCGCGGCCTGCGTGGGGGAGTCGATGGTCGCGAACGAGTCGGTCGAGGCGATGCCGGGCACGATCGCCGCCGCGCCGGCGATGTCGCCGCGACGGAGCATGGTCGCCGCGCGCGACAGGTGCGCTGCCGACGTCGGCCGGTCGGCCGGCGTCTTGGCGATGCACGAGAGCACGAGGTTGCGCACCGGCTCGGGCACCGTGGTCGGGAGGTCCGGCGGCGCGTCGTTGATGTGCGACATGGCGATCGCCACCTGCGACTCGCCCGTGAACGGCCGGCGGCCGGCGAGCGCCTCGTACGCGACGATGCCGAGCGAGTAGATGTCGGTCGAGGGAGCCGCCTGCTGGCCGGAGGCCTGCTCGGGCGACAGGTACTGCACCGTGCCCATGACCTGGCCGGTGGCGGTCAGCGGCACCTGATCGGCGATGCGGGCGATGCCGAAGTCGGTGATCTTGACGCGCCCCTCGGGCGTGATCAGCAGGTTGCCGGGCTTGATGTCGCGGTGCACGAGCCCCGCCTGGTGGGCGGCATGCAGTGCAGCAGAGGTCTGCGCGACGATGTCGAGCACCTTGTCGGCGGAGAGCGTGCGGTCGCGGTCGAGGATCGCGCTGAGCGGCTCGCCGGGCACGAGCTCCATCACGAGGAAGGCGCTGCCCTCCTCCTCGCCGTAGTCGAAGACGTTGGCGATGCCCTCGTGGTTGACGAGCGCGGCGTGCCGGGCCTCGGCGCGGAAGCGCTCGAGGAACCCGGGATCCCCCATGTACTCGTCCTTGAGGATCTTCAGCGCGACGGTGCGGCCGATCACCTGATCGGTCGCCTGCCACACCTCGCCCATGCCGCCGATGGCGATCCTGCTGGTCAGCTGGTAACGCCCACCGAAGGTGAGTCCGCTGGATGGTCTCATGAGTTCAGCACCGCCTCGATCACTGCTCTCCCGATTGGTGCGGCGATCACGTTTGAAGTATCGCCGACGATGTTCTCATCCGGGACGACCACGACGGCGACAGCCACGCTCCGGTCGTCCAACTCTCCGTATCCCGTGAACCACAGGTTGAACGGCTCGCCGCTCTCGCCCGTCTCCGCGGTGCCGGTCTTGCCGCCGACGGTCACGCCGGGGACGGCGGCGTTCGTCGCGAGCCCGTCGGTGACGGCCAGCTGCATCGCGCCGCGCATGGCGGCCGAGGTCTGGGTCGAGACGGGATTGCCCAGGATCGTGGGCTCGGGGTCGTCGAGCACGTCGAGGTCGGGGGCGAGCACCCGGTCGATCATCTGGGGCTGCATCATCGTGCCGTCGTTGTAGAGGGCGGCCGTGACCATCGCGATCTGCAGCGGCGTCACCCGCACGTCGTACTGGCCGAAGCCGGTGAGCATCAGGTTGGGGGCGTTCGCGTCGGCCGGGTAGGTGCTGGGCGTGACCTGCAGGGGGATCGACAGGTCGCGGCCGAAGCCGAACTCGCTGGTCTGCTGCGCCATCGCGTCGACGCCCAGCTCGGCGGCGAGCTGCGCGAACGGGATGTTGCACGAGAGCACGAGCGCGGTCTCGAGCGTGACCGTCTCGCCCGGCCCGCAGGTGGTGCGGGATGCGTTGCGCACCTCGGCGGTCGAGCCGGTGAGCTGCAGCACGTCGGGGTTCGGGAACTCCGACTGCAGCGTGTAGCGACCCGACTCGAGGGCCGTCGCCGCGGTCACGAGCTTGAACACCGAGCCCGGGTAGTACAGGTCTCCCGCGATCGCGCGGTTGTGCAGCGGGTCGCTCGGGTCGGCGAGCAGCTGGTTGTAGGTCTCCTGGACCGTCGCGGTGCTGTGGAGCGCGAACGCGTTCGGGTCGAACGTGGGGCTGGAGTACATCGCGAGCACGTCGCCGGTGTCGGGGTCGAGCGCGACGACCGCGCCCTCCCGGCCAGCCAGCGCATCCGCCGCCGCCTGCTGGGCGGCATGGTCGATCGTGAGCTCGACCGACGAGCCGGAGGGGTCCTGACCGGTGATCGTGGCGAGGATCTGATCGAAGAACTGGCTGTTGGCGGCGCCGGTCAGCTCGTCGTTCATCGCCCCCTCGATGCCGGTGTTGCCCTGGCCGAGGGTGTTGTAGCCGGTGACGGAGGCGTAGAGCGGGCCGAGCGGGTACTCGCGCTGCCAGGCGTACTCGTCGTCGGTCGGGGTCGACTGGGCGACCGGGATGCCGTCGACGACGATCGCGCCGCGCTCGACCGCGAACGAGTCGAACAGCGTGCGGGTGTTGCGCGCATCGGCCTGCAGCACATCGGCCTGCACGGCCTGGATCATCGTCGACGATCCGAACAGGCCGATGAACATCACCAGCAGCAGCGCGCTCACGCGCCGGATGGGCCGACGCATGCTCTGCTCGCGATCCTTGTCGCTCATGCGATCCCCCTTCCGCGCACCGAGTCGCTGAGCCGCAGCAGCAGCGCGACGATGAGCCAGTTGGCCAGCAGCGAGGAGCCGCCGGCGGCCAGGAACGGCGTCGTCAGGCCCGTCAGCGGGATCAGCCGGGTGACGCCGCCGACGACGATGAACACCTGCAGGCCGATCGCGAACGCGAGGCCGACGCCGAGCAGCTTGGTGAAGTCGTCCGGGCCCTGGAAGCCGATCCGCACGCCCCGCGAGACCAGCACCAGGTAGAGCGCGAGGATCGCGAAGACGCCTGCGAGGCCGAGCTCCTCGCCGAGCGAGGGGATGATGTAGTCGCTGTTGGCGTAGGGCGTGATGTCGGGGCGCCCGAGGCCGAGCCCGGTGCCCAGCAGACCGCCCTGCGCCATGCCGAACACGCCCTGCACGATCTGGAACGAGCCGCCCTGCGCCTCGTACACCGACTGGTCGAAGGCGTTCACCCAGGCGTCGATGCGGCGCTGCACGTAGCCGAGGGTGAAGTAGGCGGCGACGCCGCCGAGGGCGACGAGGCCGACGCCGATGACCATCCAGGAGCGGCGGCCGGTGGCGACGTAGATCATCACCAGGAAGAGCCCGAAGTACAGCACCGAGGTGCCCAGGTCGCGCTGGAAGATGAGCACCAGCATGCACATCGCCCAGACGATGAGGATGGGGCCGAGGTCGCGCACGCGCGGGAAGCGGATGCCGAGCACCTTGCGCCCGACCACCGAGAGCGAGTCGCGCGCGGTCATCAGGTAGCCGGCGAAGAAGATCGCCAGGGCGATCTTGGCGAGCTCGCCCGGCTGCAGCGACAGCACGTCGCCGACGCCGATCCAGACGGTCGCGCCGTTGATGGTGCGGCCGATGCCGGGC
Source organism: Agrococcus beijingensis (assembly GCF_030758955.1). NCBI lineage: Bacteria > Bacillati > Actinomycetota > Actinomycetes > Micrococcales > Microbacteriaceae > Agrococcus > Agrococcus beijingensis. The sequence goes on from NZ_CP132360.1 coordinate 1,109,249, forward strand.
ACGAGCGGCAGCACGAGCAGCACGATCGCGACGGCCATCGCGAGGAACCGGTAGCGGGCCAGCACGCGGTGGTTGCGCACCAGCACGATCGCCAGGATCGCGACCACGAGGGCGATGCCCGTCCAGACCATCTGGCGCGTCGAGGCCGCCGCCCAGCCGCTCGCGCCCTCGGCGAGGTCGATGCGGTAGATCATCGCGATGCCGAGCCCGTTCAGCACGGTGACGACGGGCAGGATGATCGCGTCGGCCTCGCGCGCGACGAAGCGCAGCGCGATGTGGAGCGCCAGGGTGAGGATGCCGAGCCCGCCCGCGAGCTGCAGCGGCAGCATGTCGACGCGCTCGAGGGCGCCGAGCTGCACGAGCACCATGGCACCGCCCGCGAGCACCCAGGCGATCACGAGCAGGAACAGCTCGAGGTTGCGCAGCTTCGCGGGATTGCGGATGCGCACGCGGATCGCCTCGGTGACCTCGCGCAGCTGCACCAGGCCAGTGGGGGTGGCGTCGGCGACGCTCCGGTCGCTCACGGCGTCCGCTCCAATCGCTCGACGATCGCCTGCGCGGCCGCCAGCGAGCCGGCCGACAGCGTCTGCTCGACGTTGCGCTGGTTGAAGGGCGAGAGCGACTCGAACGCGATGTCGGTCTGCTCGATCTCGGTGGCCAGCACGATCGGCCCGATCTGCTGCTGGATGCCCTGGTAGATCGCCACCTGGCCGTCGTCGTTGACGCCGACGAAATAGCGGTCCTGGGTCCATCCGTAGAAGGTGACGCTGACGATGGTGAACAGCGCGATCGCGAGCACCGCGCCGACGCCCCAGCTGATGCGGCGGTTGCGACGCATGCGGCGCTGCTCGGCGAGCAGCTCCTGCAGGAACTCCTCGCTCTCGGGCTCGAAGTGCTCGAAGGCCGGCTGCAGGCGCGACTGCCTGGGGTGCAGCAGCAGCTGCGAGAGGCTCACCGAGGTGCGCTCGGGCTCGACGGCCTCGTAGCTGATGGGGGCCGCCGCCGACCCGACGGTGGTGGGCTCGACCGACGAGGTGCGGCGGTCGTCGATGTCGACGAGCACCACGGTGACGTTGTCGGGCGCACCCCGCGAGAGCGACTCGTTGACGAGCCGCTGCACGGTCGATGGGGTGTCGAGGCCCTGCTCGAGGATGGCGCGGATGCGCTCCTCGTCGACGTAGGACGACAGGCCGTCCGAGCAGACCAGCCAGCGGTCGCCGGGGAACGTCTCCTCGACCATCGTGTCGATCTCGGGGTTCGTCTCGACGTTGCCGAGCACGCGCATGACGACGTTCCGTCGCGGGTGGTGCTCGGCCTCCTCGCGCGTGATGCGGCCGGCGTCGACCAGCTTCTGCACGAACGTGTGGTCGGTGGAGAGCTGCTCGAGCGCGCCAACGCGGTAGCGGTAGATGCGGCTGTCGCCGATGTGCGCGATGCCCACGCGGTCGCCCACGCGGATCACGCCCGACGCGGTCGTGCCCATCCCCGAGAGCTCGGGGTGCTCGACCATCGCCTGCTGCAGCCCGTCGTTGCCCTCGCGCAGACGATCGGCGAGCGCGGCCGCGGCCTCCTCGGCCGTCTCGTACGCGCGGTCGGCCTCGCGCGCCCGCCGCGTGACGATCGCGCTCGCGACGTCGCCGCCCGCGTGGCCGCCCATGCCGTCGGCGACGAACGCCAGGTGCGCTCCGACGTAGCCGGAGTCCTGGTTCTCGGTGCGGATCCTGCCGACGTGGCTGATCGCGGAGGAGAGCGGTGCGCTCAAGCTCAGCGCCTCAGCTCGAACGTCGTGGTGCCGATCCGCACGCTGCTGCCGACCCGCAGCGGGGTCGCCTCGCTGATGCGCCGGCCGTCGACGAAGGTGCCGTTCGTGGAGTCGAGGTCCTGCACCATCCACGAGTCGCGCCAGCGCACGATCTTCGCGTGCGCGGTCGAGGTGTAGTCGTCCTTGATCTGCAGGCCCGACCCGCTCGAGCGCCCGATCGACAGGCCGGTCTCCGGCAGGTCGAGCTCGGTGCCCGCCCGCGGTCCGGTGGTGATCACGATGCGCGAGGCTTGACCGGCGGATGCGCTGCTCGCGGAGGCGCGCGGGGTCACGGTCGTGGGGGTGTCGGACGCCACCACGGGCACGGCCGCCGACGCGGCAGCCTCCTCGCGCGTGCGCTGGCTCTGCACGGCGACGCGCTGCAGCGGCGTGAGCCGCGGACCGAAGAGGTCGCTGCGCAGCGAGTAGAGCACGATGAAGATGAACAGCCACAGGAGGGCGAGGAAGCCGATCCTGATGATGATGAGGGTCAGGTCGCTCACGAGCGGCGCTCCTTCGACTGCGCCAGCACGCGGTAGACGATGCGCGTGGCACCGATGTCGATGATCGAGTCGGGCTCGAGCAGCGAGCTCTTGAGGGCCCGACCGTTGAGGGTCGTGCCGTTCGTCGAGCCGAGGTCGCTCACCTGGGCGCGGGTGCCGTCCCAGATGATCTCGGCGTGCTTGCGCGAGGCGCCCGCGTCGTCGACGGTGATGTCGGCATCCGATCCGCGGCCGATGACCGTGCGGCCCTTGCGCAGCGTGTGGCGCTTGCCCTTGATGTCGACCACGGCAGTCCAGACGACCTCGCCGGCCTCCGAGTCGGAGCGGATCTCGAGCATGCCGGTCGCCATCGCGTCGTCGGGCTCGAGGCCCAGGTCGATCGGGCCGGGGAACGAGTAGCCCGACTGTCGCGCGTGCGCCTGCACGGCAGCGGTGAGCTCGTCGAGCAGCGAGTCGCCGAGCCGCCGCAGGCGCTGGAAGTCGGCGGTCGACAGGCGCACGGTGAGCCGGTTGGGCACGAGGATGCGGTCGCGGGAGACGACGGAGGCGCTGGTGTCGAGCTCGCGCTTGAGCGCGCTGGCGATCTCCACCGGTTCGACACCGGCGCGGAACGTCTTCGCGAAGGCGCCGTTGACGGCCTTCTCCAGCCCGCGTTCGATCGCGTCGAGGAATCCCACCGCTGTCATCACCACCCTTCGTGCCGCCGTTAGCGTACCCGTCGAGTCCCAGAACCTGATATTCTCGTGTGGTTGCCCGGTGTGAGCCGGGCTTCGCGCGAGTGGCGGAATTGGCAGACGCGCTGGCTTCAGGTGCCAGTGTCCGCAAGGACGTGGGGGTTCAAGTCCCCCCTCGCGCACAGAAAGGCCCTGGGCTCCACCCCGGGGCCTTTCCCGTTTCCGCGTGACCGGCTCGGTCTACTAGGAAAGTCTCGTGAGCCTATGCGGCCACGGGGATTACTAGCGACTCCGACTTCATGAGGTCGAGTTGCAGACCTCAATCCGAACTGAGACCGGCTTTTTGGGATTCGCTCCACCTTACGGTATCGCAGCCCATTGTACCGGCCATTGTAGCATGCGTGAAGCCCAAGACATAAGGGGCATGATGATTTGACCTCATCCCCACCTTCCTCCGAGTTGACCCCGGCAGTATCCCATGAGTTCCCACCATTACGTGCTGGCAACATAGGACGAGGGTTGCGCTCGTTGCGGGACTTAACCCAACATCTCACGACACGAGCTGACGACAACCATGCACCACCTGTATACCGACCTTGCGGGGCGACCATCTCTGGCCGTTTCCGGTATATGTCAAGCCTTGGTAAGGTTCTTCGCGTTGCATCGAATTAATCCGCATGCTCCGCCGCTTGTGCGGGCCCCCGTCAATTCCTTTGAGTTTTAGCCTTGCGGCCGTACTCCCCAGGCGGGGAACTTAATGCGTTAGCTACGACACGGAGACCGTGGAATGGTCCCCACATCTAGTTCCCAACGTTTACGGCATGGACTACCAGGGTATCTAAGCCTGTTTGCTCCCCATGCTTTCGCTCCTCAGCGTCAGTTACGGCCCAGAGATCTGCCTTCGCCATCGGTGTTCCTCCTGATATCTGCGCATTCCACCGCTACACCAGGAATTCCAATCTCCCCTACCGCACTCTAGTCTGCCCGTACCCACTGCAAGCCCGAGGTTGAGCCTCGGGTTTTCACAGCAGACGCGACAAACCGCCTACGAGCTCTTTACGCCCAATAATTCCGGACAACGCTTGCACCCTACGTATTACCGCGGCTGCTGGCACGTAGTTAGCCGGTGCTTTTTCTGCAGGTACCGTCACTTTCGCTTCTTCCCTGCTAAAAGAGGTTTACAACCCGAAGGCCTTCGTCCCTCACGCGGCGTTGCTGCATCAGGCTTGCGCCCATTGTGCAATATTCCCCACTGCTGCCTCCCGTAGGAGTCTGGGCCGTGTCTCAGTCCCAGTGTGGCCGGTCACCCTCTCAGGCCGGCTACCCGTCGTCGCCTTGGTGAGCCATTACCTCACCAACTAGCTGATAGGCCGTGAGCTGATCCTTGACCGAAGTTCTTTCCACCATCAGGAGATGCCTCCGAAGGTCGTATCCGGTATTAGACGCCGTTTCCAGCGCTTATCCCAGAGTCAAGGGCACATTGCTCACGTATTACTCACCCGTTCGCCACTAATCCGGAGGAGCAAGCTCCTCCTTCATCGTTCGACTTGCATGTGTTAAGCACGCCGCCAGCGTTCGTCCTGAGCCAGGATCAAACTCTCCGTAAAGAAAAGTTGCATACCAAACCGGGGAAAACCGGATGGCAGCGAGTTTGATGCTGACAAAATAGACTGTCTACTGACAATCTGTCTCATCCAAAGGAATCGTTCTGCCCGAAGGCAGGACGAGTTAATAATTTGGCATTTGACATTGTGCACGCTGTTGAGTTCTCAAGGATCGGACGCTCTCGGACATTCCCATCACAGGTCTGCGCCGAGGCAACTTCTCAAGTATAACCACTTCTTCACGAGTGTCAAATCGACACACCGTGCGGAGCAAAGCTCACACCAGACTTTCAGATCCGGTTCGTGGCAACCTGTCTAGATTACACGATCCAGAACGACTGTCAAGCCGGCATGTCGGCAACAACTGCTGCCAACGCTGCGATCCGCACACTCGTCATCGAAGTGGAGTAGTCACGATACTCGCCCCACGGCCCAGCACACAACGTGTGGAGGAACCCGAAGGCAAGGAGGTGGTCCCTCTTGATCCGCCAGCCTCTCGGCCCGGCGTCTATGGGGTGACAAGGGACAACATTACACGGAAGACCGCCCACACGGGCAAACCGACCGCAGCCCGGGCGTGTCGCAGGGCGGCGCTGCCCGCACGTCCTGGCTGCCGCGAGATCCACGACCCCACACTCACGGAGGACAGCCGGCGCCTGGTCGACAGCGCTGCTCTCGGCTTCGGCGCCCGTTGCGCGCCAGCGCACTGGAGTGCCACCCACGCACGGAGTTGCAGAGTGCCACGAGTTCGAGGGCCTCCGCGACCCGGCGACGTCGAGGAGCCGGCCGAGCCCAGTGGCCGACAGAGGTCGCGAGTGGAGTGCGAATACGACCGCTGAGCGACACGTGCTCGGCTCATCGCTCGGCGGGCCGACACCGACGGGACGGAGCCGCGCACGAACACTGCTCGCGCGAGGAGACCTGGGGCACTGCTGACCAGCTGCTGCTCTGCACTCGCTCACCGTGGAGCGCGGAGCGCGGACGCACGCTTCTGACCTGGATCGTGCCAAGTTAGTGCCCCGCGGCTGACCCGAGTTTGGTGAGGATCGCGGCGGCTTCGCCGGCCGCAGGGGTCTGGGCGGTGATCTGGTGTCCGTCGATGGTGATCACGACATCGCGCAGCGGCTTGAGCGCGCGCACGATGCGGCGGATCGAGGCGCCGGTGATCGCCTGCAGGTGACGGCTGATGGCGAGGGCGCAGAACACGATCGTCAAGTGCGCCTGGATCGAGTCCTCCTGCGCGTGGAACATGGGTCGCGCCTTCAGGTCGGTCTTGGCCATCCGGAACGACGCTTCGACCTGGAACAGCTCGTGATAGGCCGCGACCACCCCGGCCCCGTCGATCGCCCGTTCGGGGAGGTTGGTGACGTAGCCCTTCAGGCCCAGCCAGCCGCGGGCCTTCTCGATCTGCGGCCAGTTCACGCCGACGCTCTTCCCGTCGATCGTGACGAACCGGTCCCTCTTCGCCGGCCGGCTGCCGTCGGCGATCTTCTCGGCGCGTTCGATCTGCTTGTTGAGCGTGATGTTGTCGCGCTTGTCGCGTTTGAACGAGTAATGCCAGACGACCCGCCGCTCCCGCGCCTTCGCGCCGACGCCCATCGTGCGGACGGTCTCGATGATCTGCCCGTCGACGAACGCGTTCCCGTGCCGCTCGAAGTGCGGGGTGAGGTCGTGCGGGGCGGAGGAGGTGCGGGAGCCGACGATGAACCGGAACCCGGCGTCCTCGACGGCGTTCAGGTTCGCGGCCGAGAGCATGCCGGCATCGGCGACCACCACCAGCTCCTCCACCGCGTGGCGGGCGCGGAAGGCGTCCAGCACCGGCAGCAGCGTGAGCGTCTCGCCNGAGTGATTACGTTACACGGGGCCGGGCGCCTGGCCCCAAATCGCGTGCATCCCGGGCGTGTCTCCGCAGAACGGCGCGGCAGACGAGGAACGGGGGCCCGAGGGCCCCCGTTCCTCACGCGCGAATCGCTCCGGCATCCGTGCCGGCCTCGACACCGGCGTCGACACCGGCGAGCGTCTTCTTGCCGCGCCGCAGCACGGCGTATCGGCCGTGCAGGAGTCGGCCCTCCAGCGTGGCGGCGGGGTCGTCGATGCGCTGGTTGTTCACGGAGACACCGCCCTGCGCGATCGCGCGCCGGGCATCGGAGAGCGAGTCGACGAGTCCGGTCTCCTGCAGCAGCTGCAGCACCGGGGCGTCCGGGGTCGCGGTCGCCTGCTTGTCGAGCGAGGCCACTGCAGCAGCGAGCGTCCCCTCCCCCAGCGCGTCGAGATCGCCGGCGCCGAAGAGCGCCTCGGAAGCGGCGATCGCCTGCTGCGTCGCCTCGCTGCCGTGGATGAAGGTCGTCGCCTGGAACGCCAGCTCCTTCTGCGCCTCGCGTCGGAACGGCGCCTCCGCCGTCGCCCGCGCGAGCTGCTCGATGCGCGCCGACGGCAGGAAGGTGAACGACTTCAGCAGCTGGATCACGATCGCGTCGTCCTGGTTGAGCCAGAACTGGTACATCGCGTAGGGCGTCGTCAGCTGCGCGTCGAGCCAGACCGCGTTCCCCTCGCTCTTGCCGAACTTCTTCCCGTCGGCGTCGGTGATCAGGGGTGAGCCCAGCGCGTGGGCGTGCACGCCCTCCGCCTTGCGGATCAGCTCGGTGCCGGCGGTGAGGTTGCCCCACTGATCGCTGCCGCCGAGCTGCATGATGCAGCCGTAGCGCAGGAAGAGCTCGCGGAAGTCGAGCCCCTGCAGCACCTGGTAGCTGAACTCGGCGTAGGAGATGCCCTCATCGGACTCCATGCGCGAGGCCACGGCATCCTTGCGCAGCATGGTGCCGACGCGGAAGTGCTTGCCGATCTCGCGCAGGAAGTCGACGGTCGACATCGGCGCCGTCCAGTCGAGGTTGTTCACCAGCTCGACCCGGTTGTCGCCCTCGGCCAAGAGGAACCGCAGCATCTGGTCGCCCAGGTAGGTCACCCACTCTGCGACGGTCTCGCGCTCGTTCAGCTGGCGCTCGGCGGTCGGCTTCGGGTCGCCGATCAGGCCGGTCGAGCCGCCGACCAGCGCGAGCGGCCGGTGACCGGCCAGCTGCAGGCGGCGCATGATGATCAGCTGCGCCAGGTTGCCCAGGTGCAGGCTCGGCGCGGTCGGGTCGAAGCCGCAGTAGAAGGTGATCGGCTTGCCGCCCAGCAGGAACCGGAGCGCCTCGGGGTCGGTGGAGACGTGCACGCTGCCGCGATACTGCAGCTCGTCCCAGACATTCGGGAACGCCGGGTCGAGCTGGATGGGAGCGAGTTCGGTCACCCGTCGAACCTATCGAACCTCAGCGGCTCTCGAGGCGCGCCAGGCGGGCGTCGAGCGACTGCAGCTGCACGTCGACGGCGGCGCGGGCGGTGCCGCCGATGCCGTCGCGCGACGCGATCGCTCCGTCGACGGTCAGCACCTCGCGCACCTCGGGCGTCAGGTGCTCCGACACCGAGCGGTAGTCGTCGTCGCTCGCCTCGTCGAGCTCGATGCCGCGCGACTCGCACAGCCGCACCAGCGCACCCGAGATCTCGTGCGCATCACGGAACGGCACGCGACGCTTCACCAGCCACTCGGCCACATCGGTCGCGAGCGCGTAGCCGGCGGCGGCGCCGGAGCGCATCCGCTCTTCGTCGAACGTCAGCGTCGCCACCATCCCGGCGAAGGCCGGCAGCAGCACCTGCAGCTGATCGACCGCGTCGAAGACGGGCTCCTTGTCCTCCTGCAGGTCGCGGTTGTAGGCGAGCGGCAGCGCCTTCAGCGTCGCGAGCAGGCCCGCGTGGTCGCCGATCAGACGACCCGCCTTGCCGCGCGCGAGCTCGGCGATGTCGGGGTTCTTCTTCTGCGGCATGATCGACGACCCGGTCGAGAAGCCGTCGTGCAGGCGGGCGAAGCCGACGTCGCGGGTGGTCCAGAAGATGACCTCCTCGGCGAGCCGGGAGAGATCGATCGCGGTCATCGTCAGCACGAACGTGAGCTCGGCGACCACGTCGCGGGCGGCGGTCGCGTCGATCGAGTTCGGGCTCGGCGTCGCGAGCCCGAGCTCGTGGGCGACGATCGCCGGGTCGAGGCCGAGGGTCGAGCCGGCCAGCGCACCGGAGCCGTAGGGCGACTCGCTCGCGCGCACCCGCCAGTCGGCGAGCCGCTCGAGGTCGCGCACCAGCGGCCAGGCGTGGGCGAGCAGGTGGTGCGCGAGCAGCACCGGCTGCGCGTGCTGCAGGTGGGTGCGGCCAGGCATCGGCGCGTCGGGGTGCGCGTGGGCCTGCATGCGCAGCGCCTCGATGACCGCACGGATGCCGCGCTCGACCTCGTCGGTCTCCTCCAGCATCCACACGCGCACGAGCGTCGCGATCTGGTCGTTGCGCGAGCGGCCGGCGCGCAGGCGGCCGCCGAGGTCGGCGCCGGCGATCTCGATGAGCCCGCGCTCGAGCGCGCCGTGCACGTCCTCGTCGGAGTCGGCCGCGACGAACGCGCCGCTGCGCACCCGCTCGGCCAGCTCGTCGAGCGCCGCGCGCATGCCGGTCAGCTCGTCGTCGCCCAGCAGCCCGGCGGCGTGCAGCGCGGTCGCGTGCGCCTTCGACCCGCGGATGTCGAGCTGCGCCAGCCGCCAGTCGAAGTGCGTCGACTTCGACAGACGCGCCATCTCCGGGCTCGGGCCCGAGGCGAAGCGGCCGCCCCAGAGGGAGCCCTCGTTGGTCGTCGATTGGCCGTCGCCCTGCTGGCTCGTGCCCTGCTGGCCAGCGCCCTGCTGGCCCGCGTCGTGCTGCTCGCTCATGCGTCGGCCCGCTCGAGCAGCCAGGTGAGCAGCGCCTTCTGCGCGTGCAGGCGGTTCTCCGCCTCGTCCCAGATGATCGACTGCGGCCCGTCGATGACGTCGGCCGTCACCTCGAAGCCCCGGTCGGCGGGCAGGCAGTGCATGAACACCGCATCGTGCTTTGCCTCGGCCATCAGCGCCTGGTCGACCGTGAACTCGCCGAACGTGGCGACCCGCTCGGCCTTCTCGTCCTCCTTGCCCATCGACACCCAGGTGTCGGTGACGACGATGTCGGCGTCGGAGACGGCGGCGGATGCGTCGTGGACGACGGTCGCACTGCCGCCGGTCTCGGCGGCGATCGCCTGGGCGGCGGCGACGACCTCGGGCACGGGCGCGTGCGCCGCGGGCGCGCCGACGCGCACGTGCATGCCGGCGGTCGCGCAGGCGAGCAGGTAGGACTGACCCATGTTCGAGCGGCCGTCGCCGACGAACGCGACCGTGAGGCCGGCGAGCTCGCCCTTGTGCTCCTGCATCGTCAGCAGGTCGGCGAGCAGCTGGCAGGGGTGGAAGTCGTCGGAGAGCGCGTTGACCACCGGCACCGTGGTGCCCTTCGCCATCTCCTCGAGCCCGGCCTGCGCGTAGGTGCGCCAGACGATCGCGGCGACCTGGCGCTCGAGCACGCGCGCCGTGTCGGCGGCCGTCTCCTTGCCGCCGAGCTGGCTCGATGCGGTCGCGATGATGAGCGGCGAGCCGCCCAGCTCGGAGATGCCGACGTGGAACGAGACGCGGGTGCGGGTCGACGACTTGTCGAAGATGACCGCCACGGACTTCGGGCCCTCGAGCGGGCGGGCCGCGAACCGGTCGCGCTTCATGGTCGCGGCCAGCTCGAGCACCTCGCGCTGCTCTGCCGGGCTCAGGTCGTCGTCGCGGAGGAAGTGGCGGGTCATGCGGGCTCCTGCAGGTCGGTCGGCGCGGTGGGCGACTGGGGGGCGGATGCGGGCACCACCTCGGTGCCCGACCCTGCGGTCGTGAAGATCTCGGTGAGGATGGAGTGCGGCGAGCGGCCGTCGATGATGGCGGCCTTCGCCACGCCGGAGCGCACTGCGGTCAGGCACGCCTGCATCTTGGGGATCATGCCCGACTCGAGCGAGGGCAGCAGCGCCTCGAGCTCGACGTCGTCGATCTCGCTGATGAGGCTCGAGCGGTCGGGCCAGTCGCGGTAGAGGCCCTCGACGTCGGTGAGGATGACGAGCTTCTCGGCGCCGAGCGCGGCCGCGAGCGCCGCGGCGGCCGCGTCGGCGTTGACGTTCAGCGACTCGCCGGGCCGGTCGCCGTCGGGCGCGATCGACGACACGACCGGGATGAGGCCGGCGTCGAGCAGCCGGCGCACGGGCCGCGGGTCGACCGCGACGACGTCGCCGACCTGGCCCAGGTCGACATCCTCGCCATCGACGACGGTGCCGCGGCGGCGGCCGGTGAACAGCCCAGCGTCCTCCCCCGACATCGACGCGGCCAGCGGGCCGTGCGCGTTGATGAGCGACACGAGCGTGCGCGCCACCTGGCCGGTGAGCACCATCCGCACCACGTCCATCGCCTCGCGGCTGGTCACGCGGTACCCGCCGCGGAACTCGCTCTCGATGCCGTGGATGCGCAGCGCCTCGCTGATCTGCGGGCCTCCGCCGTGCACCACGACGGGCGCGAGGCCCACGTGGCGCAGGTAGACCATGTCCTCGGCGAAGGCGCGCTGCAGCGCCTCGCTGACCATCGCGTTGCCGCCGTACTTCACCACGATGGTCGCGCCGCGGTAGCGCTCGAGCCACGGCAGCGACTCGATCAGCGTCTCGGCCTTGCGCGCGGCGTCGTCCTGCTCGTCCCTAGCTCGCATATGCCGAGTTCTCGTGCACGTAGTCGTGGGTGAGGTCGTTGGTGCGGATGGTGGCGGTCGCGTCACCGGCGTTCAGGTCGATGACGATGTGGGTCGCCCGGGGCGTCAGGTCGACCTCCTCGCGGGGGCGATCCGGCGTGCCGGCGTGGCAGACGCGCACCCCGTTGAAGGTGACGTCGACGTCGTACGGGTCGAACGACGCATCCGTCGTGCCGATCGCCGAGAGCACCCTCCCCCAGTTGGGGTCGTTGCCGAAGATGGCGGCCTTGAACAGGTTGGAACGAGCGACCGACCGGCCGACGACCACTGCCTCGTCCTCGCTGGCAGCCTGTCGCACCTCGATCGCGATCGCGTGCGTCGCGCCCTCGGCGTCGGCCTGCAGCTGGTGCGCGAGTTCGTCGCAGAGCGCCGTCACGGCGGCGGTCAGCGTCGCCTCGTCGGGCCGCGCGCCCGAGGCGCCGGAGGCGAGCAGCAGCACCGTGTCGTTCGTCGACATGCAGCCGTCGGAGTCGAGCCGGTCGAAGGTGACGCGCGTCGCGGCGCGCAGGGCGCGGTCGAGCACATCGGCGTCGACGTCGGCGTCGGTGGTGAGCACCACGAGCATCGTGGCGAGGCCCGGTGCGAGCATGCCCGCGCCCTTCGCCATGCCGCCGATGGTGAAGCCGTCACCCTCGACGACCGCCTGCTTCGGCACCGAGTCGGTGGTCATGATCGCCTGGGCGGCCCGCAGGCCCGCCTCGGCGTCGGCGCCGGCGGCCTCCCCGGGACCGTGCGCCAGCGCATCCGCCGCGAGGTCGACGCCGCGGAGGACCGCCTCGCGGAACGCCTCGCCGCCCTCGCCGATGAGGCCCGTCGAGCACACCTGCACCTCGACCGCGCCGATGCGCAGCCGCTCGGCGACGCGCTCGGCGGTCTGGTGCGTGGTCTGGAATCCGAAGGCGCCGGTGAAGCAGTTCGCCCCGCCGGAGTTGAGAATGACGGCGCGGGCGCTGCTGTCCTGCATCGCCTGCTCGCTCCAGAGCACCGGGTTGGCCTTGGCGCGGTTCGAGGTGAAGACGGCCGCGGCGCTCGTGCGCGGGCCGTCGTTCACCACCAGCGCGACGTCGAGGCCGCCGGAGGACTTCAGGCCAGCGGCGACGCCGGCCGCGCGGAAGCCGGCGGCGGCGGTCACGCTCACGGGGCGACCCCGTCGACCGGCAGGCCCAGCTGCTCGTCGAAGCCGAGCGCGATGTTGGCCGACTGGATCGCGGCGCCGGCGGTGCCCTTGCCGAGGTTGTCGATCGCGGCGATCATCACGACGCGGCGCGCGGCCTCGTCGACGCCGACACCGATGTGCACCGAGTTCGAGCCCAGCACGTCGGCGGTGCGCGGGAACGCGCCGGCCGGCAGCACGTACACGAAGCGCTCGTCGCCGTAGGCGCTCAGCCACGCGCCGCGCACCTGCTCGGCGGTCGCGTCGCCGACCAGCGGCGCCGTGACGGTCGCGAGGATGCCGCGCGACATCGGCACCAGCACGGGCGTGAAGGAGTGGAGCACCTCGCCGGCACCCGCGTTGCGCAGGTTCTGCGCGATCTCGGGGATGTGGCGGTGCGTGCCGCCGACGCCGTACGGCGTGGCGGAGCCGGTGAGCTCGGAGGCGAGCAGGTGCGTCTTGGCCGCACGGCCCGCGCCGGAGGAGCCGACCGCCAGCACCGACACGAGGCCGGTCGGGTCGATGACGCCGGATGCGATGCCGGGCGCGGCCGCGAGGGTCACGGCGGTCGCGTTGCAGCCGGGCACCGCGATGCGGCGGGCCGCGCGCAGCTCGCGGCGCTGCCGGCCGCCGTCGGCGAGGATCAGCTCGGGCATGCCGTAGGGCCAGGTGCCGGCGTGCTCGGTGCCGTAGTACTGCAGCCAGTCGGCGGCCGCCTCGAGGCGGTGGTCGGCGCCGGCGTCGACGACCAGCACGTCGTCCGCCAGCTGCGCGGCGATGCCGCCGGAGTGGCCGTGCGGGAGCGCCAGGAAGACGACGTCGTGGCCGGCGAGCACCTCGGCGGTGGTCTCCTGGAACGTCAGGCTGGCAAGGGATCGCAGGTTCGGGTGCACGGAGACGAGGGGCTGCCCGGCGTTGGCGTGCGCCGTGACGGTGCGCACCTCCAGCTCGGGGTGCAGGGCGAGCAGCCGGAGCAGCTCGCCGCCCGCGTACCCGCTCGCGCCTGCGACGGCGACGGAGAGGCTCATGCCTCCAGGCTACTCGGGGCGGATCACTCGATGTGCCGCTGGGGCTCGACGGCGAAGCGCACCTCGACGGCGGCGCGCACCTCGAGCTCGCCCGCCTCGAAGGAGATGGCGGCGCCCGAGTCGGCCGCCTCCATGGCCATCGTCGCCATGCGCGACTTGGGGCTCGGCGGCATCGGCGGCATCGTGCCGGGCTCCTGGATGGCCGCGATCACCGGGGTGCCCAGGCCCGCGGCCGCGGCGTAGTCGCCTGCGCGCTCGACCGCGTCGGCGATCGCGCGCGTGCGGGCGGCCTTCGCGCGCTCGCGCTCGGTCTCGTCGGAGAGCGACCACTGGATGCCGCCCACCTCGTGCGTCTGGTGCAGCCCGACCCGGCCGATCCAGCTGCCGAGCGCATCGAAGTCGCGGAAGCGCACCGTCACCGCGGCCGCCGCGGTGTAGACCGAGCGCCGCGGCTGCCCCTCGCCGACCCACTCCTCGTGGTGCGAGATCCAGACGCGGTCGGCGTGCCAGGACTCCGCGGCTCCGGCCTGCTCGTGCGCCTCGGCGTCGGTGACGAGCCGCTCGTGCGCCTCGGCCACCGCGTGCATCGCCGCCTCGGGGCTGGGCGCGCTCCAGCGCGACTGCACCGTGACCGTCGCCCGCTCCGCGCTCGCGCGCTCGAGAGCCGAGCCGCAGACCGTGATCTCCACCATGCGGCGGATGCTACTCGCGCAGCCTGGCCCCATGCCGGTCGGCGGCGACGGCGAGGCCCGCGAGCTTCGCCTCCGACGCCTCGCCGGCGGTGAGCGTGCGATCGGCCGCGCGGAAGCGCAGCGCGAAGGTGAGCGACTTCTCGCCCTCCCCCAGCCCGGCTCCGCGGTAGTCGTCGACGAGCGCGATGTGCTCGAGCAGGGCGCCGGCGCCGTCGCGGACGGCGCGCAGCACGTCGCCGGCCGGCGCCTCGAGCGGCACCACCACCGAGAGGTCCTGCGTCGCGGCCGGCACCGGCGCGATCACCTGGGTGTCGAGGCCGACGCGGGCGGCCGCCAGCAGCGCCGACAGGTCGAGCTCGGCGACCGCGACGCCGCGCGGCAGGTCTGCATCGGCCGCGACCGAGGGCAGCAGCTCGCCGGCGACGCCGACGACGGCCGACCCGAGCAGCAGCTCGGCGGTGCGGCCGGGGTGCAGCCACTGCCGCTCGCCCTGGCGCACGTCGAGCTCGAGCCCGAGCGTGCGGGCGATGCGCTCGGCCGCCTCGATCGCGTCGGCGAGGCCGAAGCGCTCGGCCGCGCGGCCGGGCTGCTTGCGCACCCGCTCGCCCACCAGCACGACGGCCGCGTGGTCGGGCTGCGCGGGCAGTCGGTCGAGATCCTCCAGCACCGCGTCGGAGGGGCGCTCCGCGGCTCCGGGCAGGTCGTCGGTGCCCTGGCCGTCGACGGCGACGAACACGCGGCCGAGCTCGAACAGGGCGAGATCGGTGAGGCCCCGGCCGAGGTTGCGGTGCGCGGTGTCGAGCATGCTCGGCACGAGCGCCGTGCGCATGAAGGGGCGCTCGCCGTCGAGCGGGTTCTCGAGCCGCACGGGCTCCGCTCCCGTCATGCGCGCCTGGCGCTCCGTCGCGAACGGCGCGACCAGCAGCTCCGTGAGGCCGTTCGAGGCGAGGGCGTCGGCGACGCGACGGCGCAGCGACTGCGCACGCGTGTAGCCGCGCCCGGGCGGGGCGACCGGCAGCACCGAGGGGATGCGGTCGAAGCCCACGATGCGGGCGATCTCCTCGACGAGGCCCTCGCGGTCGACGAGGTCGGGGCGCCACGTCGGCGGCGTCACCATCCACGCATCCGCGCCCTCGTCGACGGTCGCGCCGATCGAGACGAGCGCGTCGCGCGCCTCGTCGTCGGTGTAGTCGGCGCCCATCAGGGTGCGCCAGAAGCCGACCGGGATGGTGATCGGGCGCATCTCGGGCACGCCGCCGACCTCCGCGCCGAAGGTGTCGAGCGTGCCGCCGGCGAGCTCGACGAGCAGCTGGGCGACGCGGGCGGCCGCGGCGTCGGCGACGGCCGGGTCGACGCCGCGCTCGTAGCGCTTCGACGCCTCTGAGATCAGCTTGTGGCGGCGCGACGAGCGGCCGATCGAGACGGCGTCGAACGTCGCCGCCTCGATGAGCACGTCGGTCGTCGACGCATCCATCTCGGTCTCGGCGCCGCCCATGACGCCCGCGATGCCGATGGCACCGCGGTCGTCGGTGATCAGCAGGTCCTCCACGTGCAGCGCGCGGTCGACGCCGTCGAGCGTGGTGATGCGCTCGCCTGCGCGGGCGCGGCGCACCGCGATGCCGCCGCGGATCTTCGCGAAGTCGTAGCCGTGCGTCGGCTGGCCGAGCTCGAGCATCACGTAGTTGGTGATGTCGACGCCGAGCGACACCGAGCGCATGCCCGCCAGCCGCAGCCGCGAGACCATCCACGCCGGCGTCTCGCGCGACTGGTCGATGCCGCGCACGACGCGCACGATGAATCGCGAGCAGCCGACGCTGCCGCGGATCGGCGCGTCGTCGTCGATCGAGAGCGAGAAGCCGGATGCGTCCCGCACGTCGAGCGCGGCCCGTGCGGTGTCCGCCGGGTCGCGGAACGCCTGGCCGGTCGCCGAGGCGAGCTCGCGCGCGACGCCGCGGATCGACAGCGCGTAGCCGCGGTCGGGCGTGACGTTGATCTCGACGGCCTGGTCGTCCAGACCCAGCAGCGACAGCGCATCCGCCCCGACCTCGCCGGGGATGCCGAGCTCGTCGAGCCGCATGATGCCGTCGTGGTCGTCGCCGAGGCCGAGCTCGCGCTCGGAGGCGATCATGCCGTCGGAGACGTGGCCGTAGGTCTTGCGGGCCGAGATCTCGAAGTCACCGGGCAGCATGGCACCCGGCAGGCTCACGACGACGCGGTCGCCGGCGACGAAGTTCAGCGCGCCGCAGACGATGCC
Organism: Agrococcus beijingensis; assembly: GCF_030758955.1. Taxonomy (NCBI): domain Bacteria; kingdom Bacillati; phylum Actinomycetota; class Actinomycetes; order Micrococcales; family Microbacteriaceae; genus Agrococcus; species Agrococcus beijingensis. The sequence goes on from NZ_CP132360.1 coordinate 1,125,645, forward strand.
GCGCACGCCGCCGTTGGCCTCGCCGACGTCGACCTGCGCGTAGCGGATCGTCTTGCCGTTCTTCTGCGGCTCCTCGACGAACTCGAGCACACGGCCGACGACGATCGGCCCGCGCAGCTCGCCGCCGTGCACCGCCTCCTCCTCGAAGCCCACGCGCACCAGCTGCTCGTGCAGCCAGGCGGCGGTCTCCTCCTTCGGCAGCTCGACGTGCTCAGCCAGCCATGACAGCGGGATCCGCATCAGATCACCATCCCGAACTGCTCGGTGAAGCGCACATCGCCCTCGATCATGTCGCGCATGTCGTCGAGCTGGTACCGGAACTGCAGGGTGCGCTCGACGCCCATGCCGAACGCGAAGCCCGAGTAGACCTCGGGATCGATGCCGGCGGCGCGCAGCACGTTGGGGTTGACCATGCCGCAGCCGCCCCACTCGACCCAGCGCGGCCCGCCGCGCATGCCGGGGTGCCAGACATCCATCTCGGCGCTCGGCTCGGTGAACGGGAAGTAGTTGGGCCGCAGGCGGATCTTCGCCTCGTCGCCGAACATGATGCGCGCGAGGTGCTCGAGGGTGCCGCGCAGGTTGGCCATGGTGATGCCCTTGTCGACGGCGAGGCCCTCGATCTGCGTGAAGACCGGCAGGTGCGTCGCGTCGATGTCGTCGGTGCGGTAGACGCGGCCGGGGGCGACGATGTAGATGGGCAGGTCGCGCGTGAGCATCGAGCGCATCTGCACCGGGCTGGTCTGCGTGCGCAGCACCATGTGGCGATCAGCCGGCGCGACGTAGAAGGTGTCGGACTCGCCGCGCGCCGGGTGGTCGGGGTCGACGTTCAGCGCGTCGAAGTTGAACCACTCGTGCTCGAGCTCCGGGCCCTCGGCGACCTCCCAGCCCATGCCGACGAACACGTCGCTCATCTCGTCGACGAGCATGCTGAGCGGGTGCCTGCCTCCCGCGGCGCGCAGCCGCGGCAGCGCCGTCACGTCGACGCGCTCGGCCTCGAGCTGCGCGGCCTCCTCGACGGCGACGAGCTGCGCCTGCCGCTCGGCGAGCGCCTCGGCGACGCGGGCGCGGCCTGCGCCGATCGTCTGGCCGGCAGCCTTGCGATCCTCGGGCGCGAGGTCCCGGAGTGAGGCGTTCAGGGCCGAGAGCTCGGAGCCCTGGCCGTTGTGCGCGGCCTTCGCGGCTTGCAGGTCGGCGGTCGTCGCCGTGGTCTCGATCGCGGCGAGCGCCGCGGTCACCGCGGCGTCGACGCGCGCGCCGAGATCGGCAGATGCATCGGGAGGTGTCACTCGATGATCCTACCGGCGTGCTCGGGTCAGCCTCCGCCGCCGTCGCCGACTCCCGCACCCCTGATGCGTGTGATCTCCGCCTGCGGATCCTGCAGCTGTCGGATCGTCTGCGTCGGCAGCTGGATCGCCTCGGTGGCCGAGCCGTCGAGGTTCCCGCCGCCGCGGCGCGGTCGCTGCAGGCGCCGGGCGAGCACCCGCACGAGCCACGACAGCGTCAGGTTGATCGCGAGGTAGATGGCCAGCATGACGAAGAACATCGACAGCGCGTAGGGACCGCCCTGGCGGTCGTAGAAGTCGACGAGCTGACGGCCGATGCGGATCAGCTCGGGCGAGCCGACGATGTAGCCGAGCGACGTGTCCTTCAGCAGCACGATGAACTGGGCGAGGATGATCGGCAGCATGATGCGGAACGCCTGCGGCAGCTCGATCGCGAGCGTGGTGCGCAAGGGCGTCAGGCCGATCGCGAGCCCGCTCTCGCGCTGCCCCTTCGGCAGCGACTTCATGCCGGCGCGGAGCGCCTCGCCGATGATCGCGCCGTTGTAGACGATGAGCGCCCAGACGACCGCCCAGTAGGCGCCGGTCGAGAAGACGATGAAGATGAACAGCATCATCAGCAGCACGGGCATGCCGCGGAAGAACTCCAGCACGACGGTGACCGGGATGCGCACCCAGGGCGAGAGGGCATTGCGCAGGATCGAGAGGATCACGCCCAGCACGAGCGCGCCGGCCGCCGCGATGCCCGCGATCGAGAGCGTCGTGCCGAGCCCCACGAGCAGGCCTCGCGCGCCGATCCACGTGGCCGGCTGCAGGAAGATGTCCCATCGGTCCTGGTAGAAGGCACCGCCGAGCCACAGCTGGTAGGCGGCGAGCGCGAGCGACACGACCGCGACGACCGCGAACACGATCGAGAGGATGCGCGAGCGCCGGATGGCGCTGGGGCCGGGGGCGTCGAAGAGTACCGAGCCGCTCATCGCTGCACGCTCCACTTGCGCTCGAGGTGGTCGACGAGCTGGCCGAGCGGCACCGTGATCAGGAGATAGCTGAACGCGATGCCCACGAAGATCTCGAGCGCCTGGTCGCCGTACACGTTCGACAGGCGCTGCGCGACCGAGACGAGCACGAAGACGAAGAAGCCCATCGCCACGGAGGTGTTCTTCACCAGGGCGATGATGACGTTGATGAGCGGCGGCAGCACACTGCGGAACGCCTGCGGCAGCACCACGAGCGTCATCGTCTGGCCGAAGCCGAGGCCGATCGACCGCGACGCCTCGGCCTGGCCCATGGGCACGGAGTTGATGCCCGAGCGCACTGCCTCGGCGAAGAACGCGCTCGTGTAGTAGGTGAGCGCGAGGATCGCGCCGATCTGGAAATCGAGGATGATGCCGAGCTTCGGGAGCACGAAGGCGGTGAAGAAGAACACCAGCGTCAGCGGGGTGTTCCTGGCGACCTCCGTCCACACGGTCGCCACCACGCGCAGCGCCGCGACCGGCGACACGCGCATGCCGGCCAGCAGGATGCCGATCGGCAGGCCGATGAGCGTCGTCGCGCCCGTGAGCAGCAGGGTGGCCAGCATGCCCTGCAGCCAGAGCGGGCCGTTCTCGAGAAGTGCTTGCATCAGTCCCTCATCCGGTCACCGGATGCGGGGGGCGAGCCCCCGCATCCGGGTCACGGGTGTCGATCAGTAGCGGTCGATCAGTAGCGGTCGGGCGCCGGGAACTCCGGCGTCGGCAGCACGGTGCCGGCGGTCTGCTCCCAGAGCTCTGCCATGCGGCCGTCCTCGACAGCTGCCTCGAGCACGTCGTTGATGAACGTGCGGAACTCGTCATCGCCCTTGGTGATGCCGAGGCCGTAGGGCTCCTCGGTGAACGTCTCGCCGTCGTTGACGAGCTCGAACTCGCCCGCGTTCTGGTCGACGAAGCCGGCCAGGATCACGTTGTCGGTGGTGACCGCGACGACCTGGCCGTTGCGCAGCGGGTCGAGGCAGTTGGAGTAGGTGTCGGTCGCCTGCAGCGTGGCGCCGTACTCGTCGACGATGCGCGCGGCGGGGGTCGAGCCCTCGACCGAGCAGACCGACAGCCCCGCGACGTCGTCGGGACCGGTGAGGCCGTCGGGGTTGCCCGCCAGCACCATCAGCGCCTGGCCAGCCTCGTAGTACGGGCCGGCGAAGTCGATCTTCTCCTTGCGGGCGTCGTTGATCGTGTAGGTGGCCGCGACGAGGTCGACGGTGCCGTTCTCGATGAACGTCTCGCGGTTGGCCGAGACCGTCTCGGTCCACTCGATGCTCTCGAACGGGATGCCGAGCTCGGCTGCGATGAGCGAGCCGACCGCGACGTCGAAGCCCTCAGGCGCGCCGTCGGGGCCGACGAGGCCGAACAGCGGCTGGTCGAACTTCGTGCCGATGGTGATCGAGCCGGCCTCGGCGAGCTCGGCCATGGTGGTGCCCGCCTCGAACTCGGGCGCCTCGACGACCTCGAGGCCGTAGGGGTGCTCCGTCGACGAGCCGGTGCCGGGGTCGGCCGAGCCCTCGGGGGCCTCGGACGAGGTCGTGCCGGCGGGGCCGCCGCACGCGGTGAGGGCGAGGACCGCGAATGCGGCGACGCCCAGCGTCAGCTTGCTGCGCATGAGTGCTTCTCCTTGGTTGATGTGGTGCAGGGTCAGGGGGACGGGAGCCAGGAGCTGGAGCATCGGGCCGATGCAGCCGGCAGCTTCAGTGGGTCAGGATCTTCGAGAGGAAGTCCTTGGCGCGCGCCGACTGCGGGTTCTGGAAGAACTCCTCGGGCGTGGAGTCCTCCATCACCTTGCCGTCGGCCATGAAGAGCACGCGGTCGGCGGCCTTGCGCGCGAAGCCCATCTCGTGGGTGACGGTGATCATCGTCATGCCGCCGTGCGCGAGCTCGACCATCACGTCGAGCACCTCGTTGATCATCTCGGGGTCGAGCGCGCTGGTCGGCTCGTCGAAGAGCATCAGCTTCGGCTCCATCGCGAGCGAGCGCGCGATCGCCACCCGCTGCTGCTGGCCGCCGGAGAGCTGCGCGGGCATCTTGTTCGCCTGGTTGGCGATGCCGACGCGCTCGAGCAGCGACATCGCGTGCTCCTCGGCCTCCTTGCGCCTCTTGCCGCGCACCTTCATCGGGCCGAGCGTGACGTTCTCGAGGATCGACTTGTGCGCGAAGAGGTTGAACGACTGGAAGACCATGCCGACGTCGGCCCGCAGCTGCGCGAGCGCCTTGCCCTCCTTGGGGAGCGCAACGCCGTCGATGCGGATCTCGCCGTCGTCGATCGTCTCGAGGCGGTTGATGGCGCGGCAGAACGTCGACTTGCCGGAGCCCGACGGCCCGATGACGACCACGACCTGGCCCTTGGGCACGGAGACGTTGATGTCGTTCAGGACGTGGAGGTCGCCGTAGTGCTTGTTGACGTGGTCGAGCTCGACGAGGGGCTGCATGCGCTCATACAACCACGGCCGATCCGCGAGATCAGGAACCGGTTGCGGATCGCAACGAAACGGTTACAACGACCGCTGGGCGAACGCGGTCTCGTAGAGGCAGACCGAAGCGGCTGTGGCGAGGTTGAGCGACTCTGCGCTGCCGTAGATCGGCAGTCGCGCGGCGCGGTCGGCGAGCGCGAGCGTCGCCGCGTCGAGACCCCGCGCCTCGTTGCCGAACAGCCATGCCGTGGGGCGCGCCAGCACGCCCGCGGCTCGCAGCTCGATCAGGTCCTCCCCCGACACGTCGGCGGCGAGCACCGAGAGGCCGGCCGCCGCGGCCGCCTCGACGGCGTCGATGGTGGAGGCGCCGACGGCGATGTCGACGTGGAAGATCGAGCCGGTCGTGGCCCGCACCACCTTGGGCGCGAAGGGGTCGACGGAGTTCTCGGTGACGATGACAGCGGATGCGCCTGCCGCGTCCGCGGCGCGCAGGATCGTGCCGAGGTTGCCCGGGTCGCGCACCTCGTGGAGGATCACGACGAGCGGATGCTCGGCGACCGCCGCCCGGTCGATGGCGTCCTCGAGCCGCACCGGCGACTGCTTCGCGACGGCGACGATGCCCTGCGGGTGCACGGTGTCGGAGATCGCGGCGACGACGCGGTCGGAGGCGAGGGTGACCTGCGCGTGCTGCTCGGCGCGGGCGATCAGGTCGGCGTGCCGCTCGGCCGCCGATTCGGTGACGTAGACGTCGACGAGCTGCGCGCCCTGCCAGCGCACCGCCTCGTCGAGCGCCGCAGGGCCCTCCAACAGGAACAGCCCGGTCTGAGACCGGGCTGCTCGCTGCTGGAGTCTCGCAGCCTCACGCACGCGGGGCGCACGGGGGCTGTCGAGCATGTCAGGCTGCGCTTCGCGGAGCCGACGTGTCGGCGGGCAGAGCCGCCTTGGCCGCCTCGACGAGGGTCGTGAAGGTGGCGGGCTCGTGCACGGCGAGCTCGGCCAGCATGCGACGGTCGACCTCGATGCCCGCGAGGCCGAGGCCCTGGATCAGGCGGTTGTAGGTCAGGCCGTTCGCGCGCGACGCGGCGTTGATGCGCTGGATCCACAGGCGACGGAAGTCGCCCTTCTTGGCCTTGCGGTCGCGGAACGCGTAGACGTGCGAGTGGAGCAGCTGCTCCTTGGCCTTCCGGTACAGGCGCGAGCGCTGCCCGCGGTAGCCGGCAGCCTGCTCGAGGATGACGCGACGCTTCTTGTGGGCGTTGACCGCCCTCTTGACACGTGCCATGAGTCTGTTCTCTCTATCTCTTCTTCGTCGCGCGCGTCAGCGGGCGAGCAGCTTCTTGATGATCTTGGCGTCGGCCGGTGCGAGCACCTTGTCGCGGTTGAGGCGGCGCGTCTGGACCGACGACTTCACCTCGAGGTTGTGGCGCATGCCAGCACCCTGCTTGCGGATCTTGCCGCTGCCGGTGATCTTGAAGCGCTTCTTCGCACCGGAGTGCGTCTTCTGCTTGGGCATTCTTCTCTCCTACTCGGATGCTGGCTCGTCCGCGGGCTCGGCCGCGGGCTTGGCCTTGGGCGCAGCGGGCTTGACGGCCGCCGTCGGCGTCGCGGGCTTCGCCGCGGGCTTCGGGGTCGCCGGCTTCGCAGCGGGCTTCGGTGCTGCGCCGGGCGCAGCGGGGGCTGCGGCGGATGCGGCAGCGGGCTTGGGTGCGGACGCCGGGCGCGGCGCCGATGCGGGCGTCGGCTGCAGCGTGCGGGGTGCCTGGCGCGGACGCGAGTCGGACGACGGGCGCGAGTCCGAGGACGGACGCGAGTCGGACGAGGGACGCGAGTCGGACGACGGGCGCGAGTCCGAGGACGGGCGCGAGTCGGAGCGCGGCTCCGAGGTGCGCGACGAGCCTGCCGGGCGCGACGAGCCGACCGGGCGCGACGACGACGACGAGCGCGGCGGGCGCGACTCGAACTCGGCGACGGGCGTGGTGCGCGGCGTCGGGGCCGGCCGCGGCGGGCGTGCCGCGTCGAGCTCAGCCTGGTGCGCGGCCTGCTTCTCTGCCTCGAGACGACGCTTCTCCTGGTCGGCCTTGCGCTGCGCGGAGCGCGCGGCGTTCAGCTCGGCCTTCGCGTCGGACTTCGAGCGGAGCGGGCCCACGATCATCACCATGTTGCGGCCGTCGATGGTCGGCGACGACTCGACGACGCCGAACTCGGCGATGTCCTCGGCGAAGCGCTGCAGCAGCTTGACGCCCATCTCGGGACGCGACTGCTCGCGACCGCGGAACAGGATCATGGCCTTGACCTTGTCGCCGGTCTCCAGGAAGCCCTGCGCGCGCTTGCGCTTCGTCTCGTAGTCGTGCGCGTCGATCTTCAGGCGGAACCGGACCTCCTTGAGGACGGTGTTCGCCTGGTTGCGACGGGCCTCCTTGACCTTCTGCGCCTGCTCGTACTTGAACTTGCCGAAGTCCATGATCTTGACGACGGGCGGGCGCGAGTCAGGCGAGACCTCGACGAGGTCGAGCTCTGCCTCACGGGCAAGACGAAGTGCATCCTCGACCCGAACCACACCGACCTGCTCGCCACCAGGGCCGACAAGACGGACTTCGGGAACGCGGATGCGCTCATTGATGCGGGGATCGCTGATCGCGGGCTCCTTCTCGTTGCTGTGCTGTGTGCTGGTGCACGGCGAACGAGGAGCCAGAACGCGGGATCGACCTGCGCGGCTCACACCGGCGAGCACGTGCCCGGGGGCACGATTCGCGGTGCTGCTGACCCGGTAGCCTGGAACGACTGCGGGTGGGATTGCTCCTCTTTCACCTCCGGGCGAAAAGCCCGAAACCTGCAGAAGCCTACCAGAGACCAGCCTTCAGGAGAAGAGCAGATGACCGACGCGCTCCAGCACGACCACCTCGACGACGGCCTCGCCCAGGCCCGTGACATCGCCGAGGTGCCCGCGGTCGAGCTGATCAACACGGTCGCGATCCACCTGCTGAGCGCCGCAGCGGTCAAGGTCGGCCTGGCCGACGACCCCGAGCAGCAGCTCGACCTCGACGAGGCGCGCAAGCTGATCAACGCGCTCGCCGGTCTCGTCACGGCAGCTGCGCCCGAGGTGGGCAGCATCCACGCCGCTCCGCTGCGCGACGGCCTGCGCTCGGTGCAGCTCGCGTTCCGCGAGGCCAGCGCCATCCCCGACCTGCCCGGCAAGGGCCCGGGCGAGAAGTTCACCGGCTCGGTCGTCTAGACCGCTCGGGCGGCCTTCGGGCCGGCCGTCCACTCGGCTCGCGTGACCGCGGCGACCGGCGGCGCGGAGAGCGGCACCTGCGCGCTGCCGTCCCAGCGGTGCACGCGCAGGGCGACGCTCTCGATGCGCTCGCGCAGCAGCTCGGCCCCACCGAGGGCCCGCGCCGCGCGCTGCACCTGCCCGGCGGCGTCGGCGGATGCGTCCACGAGCGCATGCACCTCCAGGTCGGCGCCCTGCAGGGTGCAGCGCGGATCGCCGGTGGCGAGCACCACAGCCTGCACGGCGGGCTGGCTGAGCAGCGCGTCGACGGCGACCGCCTGCACGGCCGGATCCTCGACGCCCCACGCCCAGGACGCATCCGTCAGCAGCGCCTCGAGCATGGTGCGGCCGAGCACGAACTCGCTCTCGGCACCCGGGTCGACGACGATGCGGCCCGGCCCGTCGAGCGCGGCCGCGGCAGCGCGCTGCACGCTCGACGGCACGGGCCTGGCCTTCGGGTTCCACGCCTGCATGGCGCCGACGTTCGAGAACATCGGCAGGATCGGCGCGCCGTCGGGGCCGTGCACCGTGACGATCGAGAGCTCCTGCGTCTTGTCGATCGTGCGACCGCGCTCGTCGATGCCCGTCTCGCCGGCCGCCGCCAGCAGCGGCACGAGGAGCCGCTCGCCCCGCAGCGACTCGACGACACCCGCGCGGCCCGCGTCGCCGCGCGCGAAGGAGCGCACGGCCTCGAGGAAGCCTGCCGGCGCAGAGCCGTCATCGCCCGCGTAGGCGGTGTCGTGGTGGTGGAACGAGCGGCCGGCCCACGGCCGTCCCGCCGAGTCGGCCTCGCGGCCCGTCTCGGTCACTTGCCCGCGACGTCCAGCGCTGCCGCGAGGGTGAAGGCGCCTGCGTACAGCGCCTTGCCGACGATCGCGCCCTCGACGCCGTGCGGCACGAGCTCGCGCAGCGCCGCGATGTCGTCGAGGCTCGCGACGCCGCCGGAGGCGACGACCGGCTTCTCGGTGCGCTCGGCGACCTGGCGGAGCAGCTCGATGTTGGGGCCCTGGAGGGTGCCGTCCTTGGTGACGTCGGTCAGCACATAGCGGCTGCAGCCGGCGGCCTCGAGGCGGTCGAGCACATCCCAGAGGTCGCCGCCCTCCTGCGTCCAGCCGCGGGCCGCGAGGGTGGTGCCGCGCACGTCGAGGCCGACGGCGATCTGGTCGCCGTACTCGGCGATGACCGAGGCGGTCCACTCCGGGTTCTCGAGCGCCGCCGTGCCGAGGTTGATGCGCTTCACGCCGGTGGCGAGCGCCGCCTCGAGCGACGCCTCGTCGCGGATGCCGCCCGACAGCTCGACCTGCACGCGGCCCTTGACGGCCTTGATGACCTTCTTGATCACGCCACGGTTGTCGCCGCGACCGAAGGCCGCGTCGAGGTCGACGAGGTGCAGCCACTCGGCACCCTGCCGCACCCAGTCCTCAGCGGCGTCGATCGGGCTGCCGAACGAGGTCTCGGTGCCGGCCCGGCCCTGCGTGAGTCGCACGGCCTTGCCGTCGGCGACGTCGATCGCGGGCAGCAGCTGCAGCTTGGGCGACTGGTTGAAGTCGGTCATGGGGATGGTGTGCCTTCCGGATCGGGGCCGCAAGCGATGGTACTCGCGCGGCTCAGAGGCCGCGAACCCAGTTGCGCAGCAGGCGGATGCCCGCCTCGCCCGACTTCTCGGGGTGGAACTGGGTGGCGGTGAGCGGGCCGTTCTCGACGGCGGCGACGAATCGCTCGCCGTGCTCGGCCCAGGTCACCCTCGGCGCGCGGATGCGGTTGTGAGGGTCGATGAGCCACTCGGTGGCGGCATAGGAGTGCACGAAGTAGAAGCGCTCGCCCTCGAGGCCGGCGAACAGCGTCGAGCCCTCGGGAGGCTCGACCTCGGCCCAGCCCATGTGCGGCAGCACCGGCGCCTGCAGGCGCCGCACGGTGCCCGGCCACTCGTCGAGCCCGGCGGTCTCGACCCCGCCCTCCTCGCCGGTGGTGAACAGCACCTGCATGCCGACGCAGATCCCCAGCACGGGCCGCCCGCCGGCGAGCCGACGGCCGATGAGCTCGCCGCCGCGCACGGCCTGGATGCCCGCCATGCAGGCGGCCATCGAGCCGACGCCGGGCACCACAAGGCCGTCGGCCTCCATGATCGTCGTGCGGTCGGCGGTCAGCGTGACGTCGGCGCCAGCGGCCTCGATGGCCTTGGCCGCCGAGTGCACGTTGCCCAGGCCGTAGTCGAGCAGGGCCACGCGGGGTCGGGCAGCGGTCACAGCGCACCCTTGGTCGAAGGCACGCCCGTCACCCGGGGGTCGGGCTCGACCGCGGTGCGCATGGCGCGCGCGAAGGCCTTGAACTCGGCCTCGGCGACGTGGTGCGGGTCGCGGCCGGCGAGCACCTCGACGTGCGCGGTGATGCGGGCGTTCAGCGTGATGGCCTCGAGCACGTGGCGCACGAGCGAGCCGGTGAAGTGGCCGCCGATGCGGTGCAGCTCGAAGCCGGCGGGCTCGCCGGAGTGCACCAGGAACGGCCGGCCCGACAGATCGACGACGGCGCGCGCGAGGGCCTCGTCGAGCGGCACGGTCGCGTCGCCGTAGCGGCGCACCCCCGCCTTGTCGCCGAGGGCCTCGGCGAGCGCGAGGCCCAGCGCGATCGCGGTGTCCTCGACGGTGTGGTGCGCGTCGATGTCGGTGTCGCCGCTCGACTCGATCGTGAGATCGATCAGCGAGTGCTTCGAGAACGCCGTCAGCATGTGGTCGAAGAACGGCACCGTCGTCGCGATCGACGACGTGCCCGTGCCGTCGAGGTCGAGGCTGAGGCGGATGCTCGACTCGCTCGTCGTGCGCTCGATGGAAGCAGTGCGGGCCATGGGTTCCATCCTATTCGGCGCGCAGCGCGGCCATCGCCGCGATGACGGCGCTCGTCTCGGCCTCGGTGCCCGCCGTGATGCGGACGGTGTGCGGCAGCCCGACGTCGCGGATCAGGATGCCCTGCTCGAGCAGGGCGCGGAAGGTCGCCTGCGGGTCGTCGACGCCGCCCACCAGCACGAAGTTCGAGTCGGAGGGATACGGCTGGTAGCCGAGCGCGCCGAGCTCGACGACGAGGCGGTCGCGCTGCGCTCGCAGGTCGTCGACGCGGGAGAGCATGGTGTCGCTGTGGCGCAGCGCCGCGACGGCCGCGGCCTGCGTGATCGCCGACAGGTGATACGGCAGGCGCACGAGCCGCAGGGCGTCGACGACCGCGGGGTCGGCGGCCAGGTAGCCGACCCGGATGCCGGCGAAGGCGAACGCCTTGCTCATGGTGCGCGACACCAGCAGCCTCGGGTAGCGGTCGAGCAGCGTGAGCGCGGTGCGGCTGCGGTCGTGGGCGAACTCGGCGTAGGCCTCGTCGACCAGCACGATGCCGCGGGCCGACGCGGCCGCCGCCTCGATCGTCTCGAGGTCGATGGCGGTGCCCGTCGGGTTGTTGGGCGAGCAGAGGAACACCACGTCGGGGTCGTGCTCGGCGATGGCCTCGCGCACGGCCTCGGGCGTGAGCGTGAAGTCATCGGCGCGCGGCACCGGAAGCCACTGCATGCCGACGCCCTGCGCCAGCAGCGGGTACATCGAATAGGTGGGCGTGAAGCTGAGCAGCGTCCTGCCGGGGCCGCCGAACGCCTGCAGCACGTGCTGCAGCACCTCGTTCGACCCGTTGCCGGCCCAGATCTGCTCGGGCCGCAGGCCGTGGCCGAGATAGTCGGCGAACGACTGCCGGAGGGTGTCGAACTCGCGATCGGGGTAGCGGTTCGCATCGGGCAGCGCGCGGGCGATCTCCTGCACGATGTCGAGCGCGACCTGCTCGGGCACGCGGTAGGCGTTCTCGTTGACGTTCAGCCGCACCGGCACGTGGAGCTGCGGGGCGCCGTAGGGCGTCAGTCCGCGCAGATCGTCACGGATGGGGAGGTCGTCGAGGCTCGTCACCGAACCAGCCTAGGACGGCGGCGGATGCTCTACGGGATCGTGGCGCCCTCTTGCGCCCGCCGACGCCGCGCGCGAAGGGCGAGGAGCGAGGCCTCAGCGCGAGTAGTGCGCGGGGATCGCGAGCTGCTCGCCCGGCTGGATGGCACCGGCGATGCCGTTCAGCATCTCGATCTCCGCGATCACATCGCGGGGGTCGGCCTCGGGCGCGATCGACTGCGCGATCTGCCAGAGCGACTGGCCGGGCATGACGGTGACGTGCTCGAAGTCGCCGGTCTGCGCCGAGGTGGTCGCCACCGCACCAGCGAGCGCGCCGCCGATCACGCCGCCCCCGGCGAGCACGCCTGCGGCGAGCACGGGGGCTGCGACCAGCAGCGCGAGGGCACGGCGACCACGGGCGGTCATGCGCAGCCGGGGGGCGCGCGACGCCGGGGCGGTCGACGCCGGGGCGGTCGACGCCCGAGCGGTCGACGTCGGGGCGGTGAACGAAGGGACGGCGAACGGGGCCGCGAACGACGATGCGGCGAAGGGCGATGCGGTGGTGGTGATGGTGCTCATCACGACTCCTCTCGGTTCCCGGAGCTGGTCGCCCAGCCGGGGGTCTGGGATCCGCAGCCGGTGCTCGGCCGGGAGCACCGGCTGCGAATCTCTGTTTCGAATGTACTTTCGATCCGGTGGATGCGTCAAGCCCTTCCGCGGAATCTCTCCACGACACGGTCGAACATCCGTTTGATTCGGGCGTCCGGTCGGATACGCTTTCGAACCACGAGGAGTCAACCAAGGGCCACTGACATGCCTGGCGGAGACGACGAGCAGACACCGGAGAGCAGGCATCCGGGACGAGCAGGAATCCCCACGAGCGGAGCGCGGCATGACGAGGCAGCTGACCGAGAAGCAGCAGGCGATCCTGCAGGTGATCCAGCGGGCCGTGCGCCAGCGCGGGTATCCGCCGAGCTACCGCGAGATCGGTGACGCCGTCGGCCTGTCGTCGCTGTCGAGCGTCACGCACCAGCTGGGGCAGCTCGAGCTCGCCGGCATGATCCGGCGCGATCCGTCGCGGCCGCGCGCCATCGAGGTGCTCGTGGCCGACGACAGCGTCGACGACTCGGCCGGCAGCATGGCCCAGGCGACCTTCGTGCCGCTCGTGGGCCGCATCGCAGCAGGCATCCCCATCACCGCCGAGCAGCAGGTCGAGGAGGTGCTGCCGCTGCCCAAGCAGCTCGTCGGCGACGGCGACCTGTTCATGCTGCGCGTCGTCGGCGACTCGATGATCGACGCGGCGATCTGCGACGGCGACTGGGTCGTCATCCGGCAGCAGCGCACCGCCGACAACGGAGACATGGTCGCCGCGATGCTCGACGGCGAGGCCACGGTGAAGGTGTTCAAGCAGCGCGACGGCCACACCTGGCTGCTGCCGCGCAATTCGGCGTTCGAGCCGATCCTCGGCGACGAGGCCGAGGTCCTGGGCCGTGTCGTCGCGGTGCTCCGCTCCGTCTAGGCCCTGAACTCGGCGAGCTGGCCCGCCGCGGCCTCCGACACCATCGCGTCGATGCGCGTGCCCGCCTCGTCGTAGGCCTCGTGCAGCACCTCGAAGCGGTCGTGGAGCATCGCCACCACGTCGCCGCGATCGAACGGCACCAGCAGGCTGATCGCCACCTCGGGCCGCGGCAGCATCTCGGCGATCCGGGCGAGCAGCTCGTCGATGCCCTCCCCCGTCCTCGCCGAGGCGAAGATCGCGTCGGGCTGCAGGCCGCGCAGCACCAGTCGGTCGTCGTCGGTCACCAGGTCGGCCTTGTTGAACACGACGATCTCGGGGATCGAGCGAGCGCCCGTCTCGCCGAGCACGTCGCGCACCGTGGCGATCTGCGAGGCGGGGTCGGGGTGGCTGGCGTCGACGACGTGCACGATGAGCTCCGACTCGGCGACCTCCTCGAGCGTCGAGCGGAACGCCTCGACCAGCTGGTGCGGCAGGTTGCGCACGAAGCCGACCGTGTCGGCGATGGTGAACTCGCGCCCGTCGGCCGTCGTCGCCTTGCGCACCGTGGCGTCGAGGGTCGCGAACAGCGCGTTCTCGACCAGCACGCCGGCGCCCGTGATGCGGTTGAGCAGGCTCGACTTGCCGGCGTTCGTGTAGCCGGCGATGGCGACACCGGGCACCTCGAACCGGTCGCGGTTGGCTCGCTTCGCCTGCCGCGCAGGAGCGAAGCCCTTGATCTGCTTCCTCAGCCGGGCCATCCGGGTGTGGATGCGCCGTCGGTCGAGCTCGATCTTGGTCTCACCCGGGCCGCGCGATCCCATACCGGCGCCCTGGCCGCCCACCTGACCACCGGCCTGGCGCGACATCGACTCGCCCCAGCCGCGCAGCCTCGGCAGCAGGTACTCGAGCTGCGCGAGCTCGACCTGCGCCTTGCCCTCGCGGCTCTTGGCGTGCTGGCTGAAGATGTCGAGGATCACGGCGGTGCGGTCGATGACCTTGACCTTCACGCGGTCCTCCAGGGCGCGCCGCTGGCTCGGCGAGAGCTCGCTGTCGGCCACCACGGTGTCGGCGCCGAGCTCCTTGACGATCGCGGCCAGCTCCTCGGCCTTGCCGCTGCCGACATAGGTCGCGGGGTCCGGGTTCGGGCGACGCTGCAGCATGCCGTCGAGCACGCTCGCGCCCGCCGTCTCTGCCAGCGCTGCCAGCTCGCGCAAGGAGTTCTCGGCATCCTGCGCCGAGCCGCTGTAGACACCGACGAGCACGACGTTCTCGAGGCGCAGCTGTCGGTACTCGACCTCCGTGACGTCCTCGAGCTCGGTGCGGAGTCCGTCGACGCGACGGAGCGCCGCACGCTCCTCCCGCTCGTACTGGGCGCCGTCGTGCTCGCTCGTGACGTCGCCCTCCTGCAGCGCGTCGGCGCGCGACGAGAGCAGCTCGCCCTCGCCTGGCTCTGCCCACGCGAGGATGCGCTCCATCGCGCGGCCCCGGTCGTCACTGCCCTGCGGTTCAGCCATGGTGCTTCCTTCTGTACTGTCGAATCCGTGTCGGACCACTACTTCTCGCCCGAGCCTGCGGCGCCCCAGACGCTGCGCACGATCCGGGTCCCGCTCGACGGCGTCGAGCGAGAGCTGGTCACGGCCACCGGCGTCTTCTCCGGCGACCGCCTCGATGTCGGCACCGCGGTGCTGCTCGATGCCGTGCCCACGCCTCCCCAGACCGGCGATCTGCTCGATCTCGGCTGCGGCTGGGGGCCGATCGCCGCGACGCTGGCGCTCCGCTCCCCCGCCGCCCGGGTGTGGGCGGTCGATGTCAACGCCCGTGCGCTCTCGCTCGTCGAGCGGAATGCCGAGCTGCTCAGCATAGCGAACATCACGCCTGCGCTCCCCGCGTCGGTGCCTGCCGACGTGCGCTTCGCCGCCATCTGGTCGAACCCGCCGATCCGCATCGGCAAGCAGCAGCTGCACGAGCTGCTCGAGACCTGGATCCCGCGTCTCGAGCCGGGCGCGACCGCATGGCTCGTCGTGCAGAAGCACCTGGGGGCCGACTCGCTCGTGCGCTGGCTGGCCGAGCGCTTCGACGGGTACGACGTCGAGCGTGCCGGCTCCAAGAAGACGTATCGCATCATCGCCGTCACGGCGCCGGACTGAGCGTCTCTCCTCGGAAGACGATCTCCGCCGGTCCGGTCAGCCAGGCGTGGCCGCGCTCGTCGATGTCAACCTCGAGCCTGCCGCCAGGGACGTCGACGATCCACCGGTCTGCCGCATCCCCCGACCAGTGCCTGGTGGCCAGTGCCGCCGCGACGGCGCCGGTGCCGCACGAGAGCGTCTCGCCCACGCCGCGCTCGTGCACGCGCATGCGGATGGCGCCGACACCGTCGGCGATCGCGCCGGGGACCACGAACTCGACGTTCGCGCCGTGCTCCGCGACCGGCTCCAGCGCGGGCGCCCGGTGCAGGTCGAGCCCGGCCAGCTCGGCTTCGCTGGCCAGGGCGACGACGACGTGCGGGTTGCCGGTGGCGACGTCGAGGCCCGGCCGGTCGACCTCGAGGCCATCGGTCGCCACGAGGCGGGTGCCGCCCAGCTCGAACGGGCCGATGTCGACCGAGAGCAGGTCGCCGCGCCGCACGACGCGCTTCAGCCCGTCGCGGGTGGCGATGTCGATGGCGGCACCGTCGGGCAGGTCGACCAGCCCCGACTCGGTCAGGAACCGCACGAACACGCGCACGCCGTTGCCGCACATCTCGCTCAGGGAGCCGTCGGCGTTCCAGTAGTCCATCGCCCAGGTGCCGGTCGGCGCGGCGTCGAGCACCTCATCGCCGGTGGAGCCTGCGCGCACGGCTCGGATCACGCCGTCGCCGCCGACCCCGAACCGTCGGTCGGCCAGCGAGCGAACGGTCTCCGCGCTGAGCGGCGCTGCGCCGTCGGCATCGGCGACGAGCACGAAGTCGTTCCCCGTGCCGTGGCCCTTGGAGAAGGGCGGGATGCCGTGGTGCGTCATGCTTCCAGGCTAGCGACCGCGCGCTGTGCCAGGTCAGCGGCGTCCGCTGCAGGCGAAGCCGGATATCGCTGGAACCACGACACCTGCCTGCGGGCGTAGCGGCGGGTGAGCGCCTGCGTGCGCTCGATCGCCTCCGCCTCGCCGATGACGCCGTCGAGCTGGTCGAGCGCCTGGCGGTAGCCGATCGCCTGCTGGGCGGTGGTGCCGCGCTCGATGCCGGCAGCACGCAGCGCACGCGCCTCGTCGAGCAGGCCGAGCGCCCACATCTGCTCGACGCGCGCGTCGAGGCGCCCCACCAGCTCGGCGCGCTCGACCCGCTCGTGCTGGATGATCGTCGGCCGCAGCAGCGACTCCTCGGGCGGCAGCCCCACCCGGAACGGCTCGCCGGTGAGCGTCACCGCCTCCAGGGCGCGCACGAGACGGCGGCCGTTGTGGGGGCCGATCGCCTGCGCGGCCGCCGGGTCGACGCGCTGCAGCCGGCCGTGGATCGCCGCGGCTCCGGTCTCCCCGAGCTCGGCCTCGAGCTGCGCCCGCAGCGCATCGTCGGTCGCGGGGAACGCGAAGTCGTAGAGGACGCTGGATGCGTACAGGCCGCTGCCGCCGACCAGGATCGGCACCGCGCGGCGCCGGTCGATGCCCAGGAGGATCTCGAGCGCCGCGGTGCGGTAGCCGGCGACCGCGGCGTCCTGCCACGGATCGAGCACGTCGAGCAGGTGGTGGGGATGCCCGCGTCGCTCGTCGACACCCGCCTTCGCGGTGCCGATGTCCATGCCGCGGTAGAGCTGCATGGCGTCGCAGTTGACGATCTCGGCGACGGCGCCCAGCGCGACCACCGCGTCGGCGATGTCGAGCGACTTCGCCGTCTTGCCTGTGCCGGTCGCGCCGACGACGGCGATGAGCGTCACGCGGGGATGCTCGGCATCGAGCAGACGGGTGCTGGCGTCAGGGGCATGCCCCCAGCGTAGCCACGGCTGCGGCGGCCCAGCACGGGCTCACGGCGCCGCCCACTGCGTCGTCGGCCAGGTGATGCTCGACAGGCGCGCCTGGCCGGCGGCCGAGGGGTGGAAGTAGTCGCGCGTCGAGATGTCGGTCCTGGCGAAGGCATAGGCCGCGACCGCGCCCCCGTCGTAGCGGCAGCCCACCACCGCCGCGCACGCCTCCTGCAGCGCGCCGTTGTACTCGTCCACCCGCTGCTGCACAGCGGCGCGTCGCTGCACGTCGGCCGGCTGCGTGCTGCTGGGGTTCGCGAGCATCGACTGGCAGATGCGCAGCAGGCTCCAGGTGATCCTGGCGCTGCTGCTGGTGCGGTTGACCTCATAGAGGCGCTGCAGGCTCGGGATGCTCGCGACGAAGATCTGCGGGGCGGCCGGGCTGGCGGCGAGGGTGCCGAGCGCAGTCTGGACGTTGGTCCTGAACGTCGCGGTGGGCGTCATCTCGGCCACCGTGCGGGTGCAGGCGTCGTTGGCGCCGATCTCGATCGTGACGTACTGGGCGTTCTGCCGGACCGCGTTCTGCGCCTGCGCGTCGAGTGCCGAGGAGCGCGCACCGGAGACCGCGTCGTTGTAGGCGACCAGGCTCGTGGCGCCGGCGGCCCGAAGCCGCAGCAGGTGCGATGCCACGCCGGCACTCGATCCCGTGGCCCAGCTGTTCTGCGCGCAGCCCGACCAGCTGCTGCACGACGAGACCCCGAGCGTGATCGAATCGCCGAGTGCCGCCATGCGCGCGACCTGTGATGGCGGAGCGGCGTGCGCAGCGGTCGCCGAGACGACCGATCCCGAGAGCACGAGCGCTGCAGCCGCGAGGACGGCGAGCGCGTGGCGAGCGGTGTGCGGAACGCCCATGACGGGCTCCTCCCATAACGGTGTTTGCGCGCACCGTACACCCGGGGATGTGCGTGGGCAAGCAGCCCGCTGCGGGTCTCCTGCCGCTCAGGCTCCGGTGCCGACGCGGAGCGTCGGCAGGCCCAGCGAGACGCTCCCGCGGGCACTGCCGGGCGTCGCGACGCCGCTCGGCACGGCGCAGGAGTCGGCCTCGGCGCGATCCCAGGCATCGCCGGCACGGGTGCGGCGCAGCGCCAGCGGCCCCGCATCGGCGATGAGGTGGAACGGCGCTGCCTGCGTGATCTCCACGGTGACGACGTCGCCGGGGCGCGGCGCATGCTCGCCGGGCGCGAAGTGCACCAGCCGGTTGTCCTCGGCGCGGCCGGAGAGCCGGTGCGTCTCCGCATCCTTCTTGCCCTCGCCGACGGAGACCAGCACCTGCGCCACCTGGCCGACCTGCCGCTGGTTCTCCTCGAACGCGATGTGGTCCTGCAGCGCCACGAGCCGCTCGAAGCGCTCCTGCACGATCTGCTTGGGCACCTGGTCGGGCATCGTCGCGGCGGGCGTGCCGGGCCGGATCGAGTACTGGAAGGTGAAGGCCGACGCGAATCGCGACGCCTCGACCACCCGCATGGTCTCGGCGAAGTCCTCCTCGGTCTCGCCGGGGAAGCCGACGATGATGTCGGTCGTGATGGCGGCGTTCGGGATGCGCTCGCGAACGCGGTCGAGGATCCCGAGGAACTTGGTGGAGCGGTAGGAGCGCCGCATGGCCTTCAGCACGCGATCGGAGCCCGACTGCAGCGGCATGTGCAGCTGCGGCATGACCGCCGGGGTCTCAGCCATGGCGTCGATGACGTCGTCGGTGAAGGCCGCCGGATGGGGGCTCGTGAACCGGATCCGCTCGAGGCCGTCGATGTCGCCGGCCGCACGCAGCAGCTTGCCGAACGCGAGCCGGTCACCGAACTCGACGCCGTAGGAGTTCACGTTCTGACCGAGCAGCGTGACCTCGATCGCACCGTCGTCGACCAGCGCCTGCACCTCGGCGAGGATCTCGCCCGGGCGGCGGTCGCGCTCCTTGCCGCGCAGCGACGGCACGATGCAGAACGTGCAGGTGTTGTTGCAGCCGACCGAGATCGAGACCCAGCCGGCGTAGGTCGACTCCCGCTTGGTGGGCAGCGTCGACGGGAAGACCTCGAGCGACTCGAGGATCTCGACCGCGGCCTCGCCGTTGTGCCGGCTGCGCTCGAGCAGGGTCGGCAGGGACCCGATGTTGTGGGTGCCGAAGACGACGTCGACCCACGGCGCCTTCTCGATGATGGTCGAGCGGTCCTTCTGCGCCAGGCATCCGCCGACGGCGATCTGGAAGCCGGGCCGCTCGCGCTTGGTCTTCGCGAGGTAGCCGAGGTGGCCGTAGAGCTTCTGGTCGGCGTTCTCGCGCACCGCGCAGGTGTTGATGACGATGACGTCGGGCGCACCGTCGAGCGCCTCGGCGTAGCCGGCCTCCTCGAGCGATCCGCGCAGCCGCTCGGAGTCATGCACGTTCATCTGGCACCCGAAGGTCTTGACCTCGTAGGTGCGTGGCGCGGTCGTCGTGGGCATGCCTCCAGGGTACCGAGCGGCACGCGGAGCGGCGTCAGCCCGGTCGCTGCTCGAGCTCGATCGTGCCACTCGGTGCATCGCTCGCTGAGCAGGTGTACGGCGCGCTGATCGTCTGCGCCGCCGCGTCGAAGGCCCCGACGTAGGTGCAGGTGCCGTAGGGGCCGCCGAAGGTGACGAGCCAGGTGAGCGTGTCGCCGTCGGCGCTCCAGGTGTCTCCCTCGCGGCTGTAGCGCTCGCCGAAGGAGAAGTACGTCAGCTGCCCGCCCTCCTCGAAGTCGAAGGTGACGCTGTCGCCCTCCGAGTCGCGGCCTCCCCAGCGGGTGCCGGCGATCTCACTGAGCGTCTCGACGCGCGGCAGCGCCTCGGCGGTCGGACTGGCCGACGCTTCGTCCGACGCGGACGTGCTCGAGACGGGTGACGTGGTCGAGCCTGGCGGCGCTGGCGACGACGCGCAGGCCGTCGCGGTCAGCGCGACGACGACCGCCGCGGCGAGTGCTGCCTTCATGGCCAGACCGTACGACCGCCGCTGGGTGGCGACAAGGGCCCTTGCAGAACGCTCGGGCGATGCCGCGCCCGGCGCTGCGCGGATCAGTCCAGCGCCGCGCGGATCAGCCCAGCGCCGTGCGGATCAGCCCAGCGCCGTGCGGATCAGCCCAGCGCTGCGCGGATCAGCCCAGCGCCGTGCGGATCAGCCCTGCGTCGCGTTGAGCGTGTAGGAGGTGCCGTTGGTGCCCTCGCCCGACAGCTGCATCTGGCCGTCAGCGGCTGTGCCGGTCAGCGTCACGTCGAAGGTGTCGTTCTCGAGCCCGGTGATGGTCATCTCCAGATCGCCGGTGTCGCCCGACCAGACGTCGGCGGACGAGTCGTACGTCTGGCCCGAGTCGCCCCACACCGTGATGTCGATCGTGCCGTCGTCAGCGAGCGTGAAGCCGAACGGGTCGGCGATGCCGGGCATGCTGCCGCTCCAGCTGGAGCCCGCGAGCTCCTCCACCTCGCCGGCGGGAGCCTGCGAGCCGGTCGAGGAACCCACGACCGGCGGGAGCTGGATGCAGCCCGTCAGCGCGAGCATGGAGGCTGCTGCGATCGCCGGCAGCGCGAGGAACCTGGTCGTCTTCATGGGCACAAACGTAGCCCGCGCCGGTGCTGGCTGTCTGCGAGCACGCCGCACTCGGGATCGACTCAGCGGAACCGCGGTCCGCGCGGCCGCGAGCGCTCGATCGCGATGCGCACGGCGCCGCCGCTGAAGCCTCGCCGCTGCAGCCAGGCAGCCAGGCGTCGCTCAGCCGTCTCGTCGTCGAGCGAGCCCATCCTGCGACGTCGGTCGGCTGCCGCGTCGATCGCCCGCTGCAGCTCGTCATCGCGGTCGGGCTCGTCGAGCACCGACGGGTCGAGCCCTCGCTTGCGCAGCTCGGCCACGATGCCGCGCTCCCCCAGCTGCTTGCGCTCACGGAGGCGCTCGGCCTCGTCGCGCGCGAGCTGCGCGTCGTCGAGATAGCCGTCGCGCTCGAGGCCGTCGAGCACGGCCGCGCGCACATCGGTCTCGACATCGCGCTTCGCGAGCGACCGGTCGAGCTCGAGCCGGGAGGCCGCCCGCCTCCCGAGCGCGCGGAGCGCCATCGAGCGCGCCGCCTCCTCGTTGACGCGCTCCACGTCGCGCTCATCGTCGGCCGCAGGATCCTCCAGCGGACCGACGTGCTCGTCGGCGCCCTCGCCGCGCTCCGCGATCCAGGCGGAGAGCCGCGTGACGCCGGCGAGCTGGTCGCGGTCGCTCACGCGCCCTTTCGCTCCTGCCTGTGGGCGTCGAGCGACTCGACCGCGGGCGCCTCCTTGACCGCGTGCGCGCCGATGCCGAGCTTCTGCAGGATCTGGAGCTCGATGGCGGCGGCGATGTCGGCGTTGTCGATCAGGAACTGGCGCGCCTTCTCCTTGCCCTGCCCGAGCTGGTCGCCGTCGTAGGTGTACCAGGCGCCCGACTTGCGGACGATGCCGTGGTCGACGCCGAAGTCGATGAGGCTGCCCTCGCGCGAGATGCCGACGCCGTAGAGGATGTCGAACTCCGCCTGCTTGAAGGGCGGTGCCATCTTGTTCTTCACGACCTTGACGCGCGTGCGGTTGCCGACCGCGTCGGTGCCGTCCTTCAGCGTCTCGATGCGGCGGATGTCGAGGCGGACCGAAGCGTAGAACTTCAGCGCCTTGCCGCCGGCCGTGGTCTCGGGGCTGCCGAAGAAGACGCCGATCTTCTCGCGCAGCTGGTTGATGAAGATCATCGTCGTCTGCGTCTGGTTCAGACCGCCGGTGAGCTTGCGGAGCGCCTGCGACATGAGTCGTGCCTGGAGGCCGACGTGGCTGTCGCCCATCTCGCCCTCGATCTCGGCGCGCGGCACCAGCGCCGCGACGGAGTCGATGACGATCAGGTCGATCGAGCCGGAGCGGATCAGCATGTCGGCGATCTCGAGCGCCTGCTCGCCGGTGTCGGGCTGGGAGACGAGCAGCGCGTCGATGTCGACGCCGAGCTTCTTGGCGTACTCGGGGTCGAGCGCGTGCTCGGCGTCGATGAACGCGGCGATGCCGCCCGCGCGCTGCGCGTTGGCGATCGCGTGGAGCGTGAGCGTGGTCTTGCCCGATGACTCCGGGCCGTAGATCTCGACGATGCGGCCGCGGGGCAGGCCGCCCACGCCGAGCGCCACGTCGAGCGCGATGGAGCCGGTCGGGATGACCTCGACCGGTGCGCGATCCTCGCTGCCGAGGCGCATCACCGATCCCTTGCCGAACTGACGATCGATCTGCGCGAGCGCCGCTTCGAGCGACTTGTCGCGGTCTGCAGGTGTGGGCATTGCAGGGCCTTCCGTTGGTGGTGCGCTCACGCTACGTCGGACCGCTGACATGCGTGCGGCCCAGGCGCCCGGCTGTGGATGACGGGCGTCCTCGTGCAGATCACACTACGCGCGGATCGAACGAGTCTTCGAACGTCGGGCGGCGTGTCGGGAGCCTCTGCCGCGACGGATCAGCGCTGCGGCGCCCGCATGCCACGGCCGTGCCGACGCGACACGGGCACGTCCTTCGCCTCGCAGATCGCGGCCCACACCTGCCGCGCAGGCACGCCTGCGGCCAGCGCCTCCGCGGCGGTGCGACCGCCGAGGCCGCGGAGCGCCAGGTCTGCCATCAGGGCAGCGCCCAGCGCTCCGAACTCCTCGTCGATCGCGATCTGCAGCTCGCTCGCCCTCACCCGTGGACCTGTCGACCCGCGCTCAGTGGACGGCGTCGAACTGGGCGACCAGCTCGTCGGGCAGCGTGTCGGGGACCGTCGTGCCGAGGTGGTCGAGGTCGCCGAAGCTGAGGCCCTCGAGCACGGCGAGCCGGTCGCCGACCTCGCGCAGGATGCGGGAGAGGGGCACGTCGAGGGCGTCGGCCACCGACGCGAGGATCTCGCTCGAGGCCTCCTTCTGCCCACGCTCGACCTCGCTGAGGTAGCCGAGGGCGACCGAGGCGCGCGAGGCGACCTGGCGGAGCGTGCGGCCCTGCCGCAGGCGGACGTCGCGCAGCACGTCGCCGATCTCCTGTCGAACCAGCACCATGGTCTCCCCCTTCACCGTGGATGCATCATCGTAGTCGCCTGCTGCTGCGAAACGTCCGATGCCGTACGAGATGTGACAACGCAAGCATCACATCCGGCATTCCGACGTAGCCCCTGGTCACGATGTGGATTCGCTGTGCATCACGAGGTCGGGCCGCGCGAGCGCCGCGTCGAGCCGTGCCAGCGCCGCCTCGAGCGCGAGCCTGCGCACGGTCTCGCGATCGCCGCGCACGAGGTGCGAGGCGGCGAGCGACACCGGTCCGTGCACGGTCAGCATCTCGATGCCGACGTGGAACTCCCCCGGCGGGTGGTCGTCCTGGGACCCGGGACCTGCGACGCCGGTCGTCGCCACGCCGATGGTGCACGCTCCGCGGTCGAGCGCCGCCAGCTGCCGCACGCCGCGCGCCATCCAGATCGCCACCGCGGGGTCGACCGGGCCGCGCTCGGCGAGCAGGTCGGCCGGCACGCGCAGCACCTGGTGCTTCATCTCGGTGGCATAGGCGACGACCCCGAGCCGCAGCACGGCCGAAGCCCCGGGCGTGCGCACCAGCGTCTCGGCGACCAGACCGCCGGTGAGCGACTCGGCCACCGCGATCGAGATGCCGCGGGAGGCGGCGCGGGCGACGAGCCTGCCCGACGTCTGCAGCGCATCCATCACCGACTCCTCACCGCGTGCCAGACGAACTCGAGCCCCGAGTAGATCGTCAGCGCCACCGCGATCGTCATGGTGATCACGCAGACCCACACGCCCCACGGCCCCACCCACGCCTGCAGCGGCAGCAGCGCCAGCGGCAGCGCGATCGCCTGCGCCATCGTCTTCGCCTTGCCGGCCCAGTCGGCCGCGATCACCACCTGGTTCGCGACCACCAGCCGGTAGACGGTGATGCCGATCTCGCGCACGAGCACCACGATCGTGATCCACCAGTGCAGCTCGCCGAGGATCGACAGCACCACGAAGGCGCTGCCGGTGATCGCCTTGTCGGCGATCGGGTCGATGAGCTTGCCGAAGTCGGTCACGAGCCCGCGGTCGCGCGCGATCTTGCCGTCGACGAAGTCGGTGGCGATCAGCACGGCGAACAGCACAGCGGCCAGTGTGCGCAGCAGGCCGGGCTCGGGGTTGAGCAGCGCCACCACCACGAACAGCGGCGTCAGCAGGATGCGCACCACCGAGATGATGTTCGGCACGCTCGCGACGCTCGCCGGCTCGTCGCCGCGGCGCCAGACTCGACCGCGCCACGGGCTGATGATCCCCATGCGGCGAGGCTATCGCTCAGTCGCGGCCGGTGAGCGACCAGGCGTCGTCGTCGTCGTCGCCCTCGGCCTCGACGACCTCGAGCCCGTCGCGGTTCGCCTCGTCGAAGGGGTCGCTGTAGCGGTCGTCGGTGTCGACCCAGGCGGCCCCGTCGTCGCCGTCGTCGAACCCGTCGGATGCGTCGGCCTGCGCGGGTGCGGCGTCGACCGCGGGTGCCGGTGCCGGTGCGCTCGCCGCTGCGGCGGGCGCCGGCGGCGGCCCCTCGCCGCGCAGCGACGCGAGCACGCCGGCCAGCCCCTCCGGCGGCACGAGCACGTCGCGCGCCTTCGAGCCCTCCGAGGGGCCGACGATCTCTCGCGACTCCATGAGGTCCATGAGGCGGCCGGCCTTGGCGAAGCCGACGCGCAGCTTGCGCTGCAGCATCGAGGTGGAGCCGAACTGCGTCGAGATGACGAGCTCGGCCGCGGCGCAGAGGTCTTCGAGGTCGTCGCCGATGTCGCCGTCGATCTCGCGCTTCTCGGCCACCTCGGCGACGTCGTCGCGGTACTCGGGCCGCGCCTGACCGGTGACGTGCTGGACGACCCGCTGGATCTCGGCCTCGTCGACCCAGGCGCCCTGCACGCGCATCGCCTTGTTGGCGCCCATCGGCAGGAACAGGCCGTCGCCCTGGCCGATGAGCTTGTCGGCGCCCGGCTGGTCGAGGATGACGCGCGAGTCGGTGACGCTCGAGACGGCGAACGCGAAGCGGCTGGGCACGTTGGCCTTGATGAGGCCGGTGACGACGTCGACCGACGGGCGCTGGGTGGCGAGCACCAGGTGGATGCCGGCGGCGCGCGCGAGCTGCGTGATGCGGACGATCGAGTCCTCGACGTCGCGCGGGGCGACCATCATCAGGTCGGCGAGCTCGTCGACGACCACCAGCAGGTACGGGTAGGGCTTCAGCACCCGCTGACTGCCCGCGGGCAGCACGATCTCGTCGCCGCGCACGGCCTTGTTGAAGTCGTCGATGTGCTTGTAGCCGAACGACGCGAGGTCGTCGTACCGCATGTCCATCTCCTTCACGACCCACTGCAGCGCCTCTGCGGCCTTCTTGGGGTTCGTGATGATGGGCGTGATCAGGTGCGGCACGCCCTGGTAGGCGGTGAGCTCGACGCGCTTCGGGTCGACGAGCACCATCCGCACGTCGGCGGGCGTCGAGCGCATCAGCAGGCTGGTGATCATCGAGTTGACGAACGACGACTTGCCCGAGCCCGTCGAGCCGGCGACCAGCAGGTGGGGCATCTTCGCGAGGTTCGCGACGACGTAGCCGCCCTCGACGTCCTTGCCGATGCCGATCGTCATCGGGTGCTTCGAGTCGGCGGCGGCGCGGGAGCGCAGCACGTCGCCGAGCTTCACCGTCTCGCGGTCGGGGTTCGGGATCTCGATGCCGATCGCGCTCTTGCCCGGGATGGGCGAGAGGATGCGCACCTCGTTGGAGGCGACGGCGTACGAGATGTTCTTCGACAGCGCGGTGACGCGCTCGACCTTCACGCCCGGCGCGACCTCGATCTCGTAGCGGGTGACGGTCGGGCCGCGGGAGAAGCCGGTGACCTTGGCGTCGACGCTGAACGAGTCGAGCACCTGGGTGATGGCGGCGACGATCTCGTCGTTGGCGGCCGAGCGGGCCTTGGGCGGGTCGCCCTGCGCGAGCGAGGCGATCGACGGCAGGCGGTACGGGCGCACGGGCACGGGGGCGGAGACAGCCGGGGCATCGCCGGCACCGGCCTCGCCGGCGCCGATCTCGCCTCCGTCGATCTCACCTGCGCCGATCTCGCCCGTGCCGACCTCACCGGTGTGCTTTCGCATCGCCTCCTCTGCCTGCTCGAGCGAGGCGAGCACCGCGGTGGCGTAGTCGTCGTGCTCGTCGTCGGGCAGCGGGGGCAGCGGCTCGGGGGTCGCCGCGGGCACGGGGCTGAGACCCGGCTTCGCGCCGCCCTCGCCGACGCGGGTGGTCGGCTGCTCGCGGTCGATGATCACGGGGGTGTCGTAGGCGGGGTCGACCTCGCGGCCGGTCGAGTTGCGACGCCAGAACGGCAGCGCGTCGGCGCCCTCGAGCTCTTCTGCCTCTGCCTCGGCCTCGGCGGCCTCCTCGGCCTTCGCGAGCTCCTTCGCCTCCTTGCGGGCGCGACGGGCCTCGTCGCGCTCCTCCGGCGTGCCTGTCTCGACGCCGAACAGGTAGCCGTAGAGGTCGGCCAGCCGCTCGGGGATGCGAGTGGGCGGGGTCTTCGTGACGACGAGCACCGAGAGCAGCGCGATGACGCCGCACACGATGCCCGCGCCGATCGGGGTGAGCAGGGCGGCCAGCGGCGCCGAGGCGACCCAGCCGAGGATGCCGCCCGCGTCCGCCAGCGCGGGCATGCCGAGCGACGCATCCGGCATGCCGAGCAGCACGTGCGTGAGGCCGGCCACCGAGGTGAGCAGCAGCGCGAGGCCGACGCCGACGCGGCCGTTGTCGCTGACCGATGCGGGGTGGCGGAACATCCACAGCGCGAGCAGCACGAAGACCACCGGCAGCGCGATCGCGACCTGGCCGAAGAGGCCGCCGAGCGTGTAGGCCGAGATCGCCTGCGCGACCGGGCTCGTGGGCAGGATCCACTCGACGACGGCGCCGGCGACGGCGAGGATCGTCAGCAGGAAGGGCACGCCGTCGCGGCGCTCCTCCTTGGCGAGCGACTCGCGGCCGAACACGCGCGCGGCGCCGCCCGTGGCGTGCGCCAGGCCCATCCAGGCCCGCTGAGCGACGCCGGGGCCGGCATCCTCGAACACCGGCTGCGCCGACGTCTGCCGGGTGCGCTGCACCTTCGTGGTCGCGCCGGTCGTCTTGCCCTTCGAGGCGGTGCTGTTCGATCGCGGGCGCGTCGGCGTGGATCTGGACAGGCGCACACCCTAGATGCAGGCGCCGACAGGCGCGCGGAGGCGCTCCGGAGTCAGAAGCGGATGGCCTCGATCACCTTCGAGCGCACCGCGATCGTCGCGGGGATGCTGCCGGCGAGCGCGCCGACGGCGGCCGAGACGAGCAGCCCTGTGACGGCCGCGGCCATCGGGAACCCCGGCAGGGCGACCCCGCCGATGCCCTGCGTCAGCACCTCCTCGACCACCGGAAGCCGGTAGGCGAAGATGCAGATCGCGATGCCGATCGCACCCGCCACGACCGTGCCGACGACCGACTCCAGCATCACCGCGACGAACACGCGCGTGCGCGAGGCGCCGAACGCGCGGCGGATGCCGAGCTCGCGCACCCGCTGCCGGATCGACACGACCGCGACGGTGACGAGGCCGAGCGCGCCCAGCAGCAGGATGACCGCGGCGGTGCCGACGAGCGTCAGCTGCAGCGGCAGCAGCGGGTCGTAGCCCTCGAACGCCTGCCAGTCGGAGCGGCTGCCGTCGACCATGGTGCCCGGCAGCGCGCCGCGCAGATCCTGCCGCAGCACGCGCAGCCCCTCGTCGGCCAATTCCGGCGGCACCCAGGCCTCGAGGCTCAGCTGCCCGCCCATCGCCGCAGAGCCCGCGGCGTCGGCGACCCGGATCACGTCACGCGGCAGCATCCACGCCTGCGGCCAGTCGTCGCCCATGCCGCGGTCGACGAGCCCGACGATCACCGCGGTCGTGCCGCCCACCTCGACCGTGCGGTGCGCGTCGAGGCCGCCGCCGCCGAGCCCGTCGAGCAGGCCGCGGTTGACCACGATCGCGGGCGCCAGGCGCACGCGATCGCTCTCGACCAGGAAGCGGCCGTCGGAGACGGGCAGGTGGTGCATGACCGCCCAGTCGGGCTCTGCGCCCTCGAGCTGCACCTGCTGCGTGCCGGTCGGTCCCGTGACGCCGAGGTATGCGTTCGTGCGCACGGTCGCGTAGTCGACGCGGTAGCGGTCGACCGCGGCCTCCATCGCGCCGATGGCCGCGAGGCTCTCGCTCGCGCTGGGCGCCTCGGGCGAGGAGCCGTTGGCCCACAGGGTGATCGTGGCCGGGCGGCCTCCCTGCGACTCCATCGACTCCAGCAGCGACGAGCGCGCGAGCTCGCCGATGGCGACGGATGCGGTGAGCGCGGCGATCGCGACCGTCACGCCGATGAGGCTCATCAGCACGCGGCCGCGGTGGATGCGCAGCTCGGTCCAGGCGTCCTGGATGGCGGCGACGACGTCGGTCACGAAGCGACCTGCTCGAGCGCGGCCGCCTCGACCGCGTGCAGTCGCCCGCCCTCGAGCCGCAGCACACGCCGGGCGCGGGCGGCGACGGCGAGGTCGTGGGTGATCGTCACGAGCGCGGCGCCCGCCTCGGTCGCCACCTCGTCGAGCAGGTCCATGGTGCGGCCGCCGGTGTCGATGTCGAGGGCGCCCGTCGGCTCGTCGGCGAGGATGAGCCGCGGCCGGCGCACCAGCGCGCGGGCGATGGCGACGCGCTGCTGCTCGCCGCCCGAGAGGTGGGTCGCATCGGTGTCGACGCGGTGGCCCAGGCCGACGCGGTCGAGCATCTCGCGCGCGAGCCTGGCGCGCTGCCAGTAGCGGCGGCCGGCGCCGTAGTGCAGCGGCACGGCCACGTTCTCGGCAGCGGTGAGCCCCTCGATGAGGTTGAACTGCTGGAAGACGAACCCGACGGTGCGGCCCCGCAGCCGGTCGCGCTCGCGCCCGCTCATGAGCACCATCGGCTCGCCGTCGAGCTCGACCAGGCCCGTCGTCGGCTGGTCGACCAGCCCCAGGATGTTGAGCAGCGTCGACTTGCCGGAGCCGGAGCGGCCCACGATCGAGACGCGGTCTCCGACCGCCACGTCGAGATCGACGCCCCGCAGGATCTGCAGCGACGGCCCGTCGATGGTCGCGAACTGGCGGGTGACGCCCCGCAGGTGCAGCAGCATCAGAAGCCGCAGAGCATGGGATCGGCGGTCATGGGGTCGGCGCAGGGGTCGGCGGCACCGGGCACGAACTGCAGCACCTCGTCGCCCTCCGCGAGGCCGGCGCGCACCTCGACCATGGTGCCGTCGGAGAGGCCCAGCTCGATCGGCACCTCCTCGGGGTCGCCGCCGGTCGCGGAGGGCCGGAAAGCGATGCCGGTGTCGGCGCTGCCGAGCACGGCGGTCGTCGGCAGCAGCAGCACGTCGGCGGCGGCGCCCGCGGTCAGCTGCACCTTCGCCGCGAGCCCGACGAAGACGCGCACCTCGGCGGGCACCGCGCAGGTGAGCGTCGCGGTGCCGCCGGTCGTGGCGGCCTCCCCGGTCGGCTGCGCGATGCGCACCCCGGTGCACTCGAACGGCGCGGGGCCGCCGTCGATGGTGATCGTCGCGGCCTCGGGCTGCGTCGTCAGCCGGTACTGCTCGGCCGCGCCCACAGAGGCGCGGATGAGGTGCGCGGGAGGCTGCACCTTGCCGGTCTCGGTGGCGATGTCGACGGTCTGCCCGACGAGCAGCGCGAAGTCGGTCAGCGTGCCGGCAGCGGGCGAGGCGATCTCGAAGGTGCGCGCCGTGGGCGCACCGATGGTGCCGTCGGCGGAGGGCACCGCCGGGGTCTCGACCCGCACGGTGTAGAGCACGTCGCCCGCGGCGACCTGGGCGCCGTCAACCGCGACCACGCGGGCGACGGTGCCGGCGCGGGTCGAGCGCACGGGCACCGCATCGACCGGAGCGACGGCGCCGTCGATCGACACGGCGTTCTCGATCGAGCCTCGCTCGACGCCGATGAGCGGCTGCTCGAACGAGGCGCCGGGCAGCAGACCGCCGTCGTCGACGGCCGCCTGCTGATCGGGGAAGAACGCGAGCTTCACGAGCGCGATCGCGATCGCGACGGCGACGATCAGCTTCAGCACCGGCAGCACCCAGGTGCGCCAGGCGCCCGGGCCGCGGGCGGCCTTCTCGGCCTTCCGCAGCTGGGTGCGCTCGACCTGCTCGAGCCGCGCCTGCCGCTGCGCGGCGCGGCGCGCCTCCCGCGGGGTCGCCGCATGCTGGGGCGCTGCCGGGAGCTCGGGCGCGTCGATCTGGGCGGTCTGATCCTGCTGCTCGGGCACGGCGCTGGTCCTCTCGGAAGGCGGGGCGCCGCGCGATGCGCATGCCCTCGCTCACACCGTAGGCGAGCCGCTCGGCAGAAGTCCTCCACCGCAAGGATGAGATCAGCGCACCTCGGGGACGAGCCCTCGAGGTGCGCCGATCGACGTCGGGAGGCCTACGCCTCGATGACCACCGGCACGATCATCGGACGACGGCGGATGCGGGTGCCCACCCAGCGCCCGACCGTGCGACGCACGACCTGCTGGTACTGGTGCTGGTCGCGCACGCCCTGCTCGCCGGCCTCGGCGAGCGCCTTGACGATCTTCGGCCGGATCTCGTCGAAGACCTTGTCGTCCTCGGCGAATCCGCGCGCGTGGATCTCGGGGCCGACGATGACCTTGCCGGTCTGCGGCTCGAGCGCGATGAAGATCGAGATGAAGCCCTCCTCGGCGAGGATGCGGCGGTCCTTCAGGTCGGCCTCGTCGATGCGGCCGACCGACGAGCCGTCGACGTAGACGAAGCCGATCTCGAGCTGGCCGGCGACCGTGATCCGGTGATCCTTGAGGTCCCAGACGGTGCCGTTCTCGCCCACGTGGGCGCGCTCGCGCGGCACGCCGGTGTCGACCGCGAGCTGCGCGGCCGCGTGCAGGTGGCGGTACTCGCCGTGCACGGGGATGACGTTCGCGGGGCCGAGGATGTTGTAGCAGTAGAGCAGCTCGCCCGCCGACGCGTGGCCCGAGACGTGCACCTTGGCGGAGCCCTTGTGCACGACCTTCGCGCCCAGCTGCATCAGGCCGTTGATGATGCGGAAGACGGCGTTCTCGTTGCCCGGGATCAGGCTCGAGGCGAGGATGATCGTGTCGTCCTCCCCCACCTCGATGCGGTGCTCGCCGTTCACGATGCGGCTGAGCACGGCCATCGGCTCGCCCTGCGAGCCGGTCGACATGAACACGACCTGGTTGCGCGGCAGGTTCTCGGCCC
The DNA here is from genome assembly GCF_030758955.1 of Agrococcus beijingensis. NCBI lineage: Bacteria > Bacillati > Actinomycetota > Actinomycetes > Micrococcales > Microbacteriaceae > Agrococcus > Agrococcus beijingensis. The sequence goes on from NZ_CP132360.1 coordinate 1,157,268, forward strand.
GCTTCTGGTCGATCACGACGCCGTCGGGCACCTTCAGGTAGCCGAGCTCTGCCGCGATGCCCATGTTGCGCACCATCGAGCGGCCCACGAACGCGACCTTGCGGCCGTTCTCGTGCGCGGCGTCGAGCACTTGCTGCACGCGGTGCACGTGGCTCGAGAACGACGCGACCACGACGAGGCCGGTGGTCTTCGCGATGACCTGCGAGATGACGGGGCCGATCTCGCGCTCGGGAGCCGTGAACCCGGGGACGTCGGCGTTCGTGGAATCGACCAGGAACGCATCCACCCCCTCTTCACCCAGCCGGGCGAACGCCCGCAGGTCGGTGATGCGGTCGTCGAGCGGCAGCTGATCCATCTTGAAGTCACCGGTGTGCAGCACGAGGCCGGCCTTCGTGCGGATCGCGACCGCGAGCGCGTCGGGGATCGAGTGGTTGACGGCGATGTACTCGGTCTCGAACGGGCCGAGCTGCTCGACCTGCCCCTCCTTCACGGTGTGCGTGTAGGGGCGGATGCGGTGCTCCTTGAGCTTCGCCTCCACGAGCGCGAGCGTCAGCTGCGAGCCGAGCAGCGGGATGTCGGCCTTCAGTCGCAGCAGGTAGGGCACGGCGCCGATGTGATCCTCGTGGCCGTGCGTGAGCACGACGCCGACGACGTCGTCGAGGCGATCGCGGATCGGCCCGAAGTCGGGCAGGATCAGGTCGACGCCGGGCTGGTGCTCCTCGGGGAAGAGCACGCCGCAGTCGACGATGAGCAGCTTGCCGTCGAGCTCGTACACCGTCATGTTGCGGCCGACCTCGCCGAGGCCGCCGAGCGGGAAGATGCGGAGCGTGCCTGCCTCGAGCGGGGCAGGCTGGGTGATGGCCGTCAAAGGGCCCTCCTTCGTATGCGGCCCGCCCGTGCCGTGCGGCGTGGGGCGAGCGGATGTGGTGGTTGCGCGCACCTCGCGCGCAGAGTGGTCTTGGGGTTACCTGGTGGTGCCGTGCACCTTCGGCAGGGCGCCGCCCGCGGCCGCGTTGCGGTCGGGGCGGAAGCGGCTCAGGTCGAGGCCGTCGACGCCCCGGACGAGCGCGAGCTCGTCCTCGATGAGGGCCGCCTCGGCGTCCTCGGGGCCGACGAGCGGCAGGCGCACGCGCGGGCTGCCGATGCGGCCGAGGCCGTGCAGCACGTACTTCGCCGCCACCGTGCCGGGCACGTGCGTCATGACGGCCCGCACGAGCGGCTCGAGCGCCTGGTGCTGCTCCTGCGCGGTGTGCAGGTCGCCGGCGTTCACGGCGTCGATGATGGTGCGGTAGGGGCGCGGGGCGATGTTCGCCGTCACGCCGATGAGCCCCGACGCGCCGATCGCCAGGTGCGGGAGCACGTTGGCGTCGTCGCCGGAGAAGTAGAGCAGGTCGGTCTGGTTGAGCACGCGGCTCACCTCGGCGAAGTCGCCCTTGGCGTCCTTCACGGCGAGGATGTTCGGGTGCTTCGCGGCGCGCAGCAGCGTCTCGAAGCGGATCGGGATGCCGGAGCGGCCCGGGATGTCGTACAGGATGACCGGCAGGTCGGTGGCGCCGGCGATCATGCGGAAGTGCGTGAGCACGCCCGACTGCGTCGGCTTGTTGTAGTACGGCGTGACGATCATGATGCCGTCGGCGCCGGCCTGCTCGGCCTTGCGCGAGAGGTCCATGGCGTGCGCGGTCTCGTTGGATCCGCCGCCCTGGATGATCTTCGCGCGATCGCCCGCGACGGCCTTCGCCACCTCGACGAGCTTGATCTTCTCGGGGTCGGTGAGCGTCGACGTCTCGCCGGTGGTGCCCGAGACGACGATGCCGTCGGCACCGTGCGTCACGACGTCGTCGATCAGCCGCTCGACGTCGTCCCAGTCGACCTCGCCGTCGGCGCCCATCGGGGTGACGAGCGCGACGAGGACCTGGCCGAAGGGATTGTCTGTCACGCCTCCAGGGTATCGCGGCTGGCGAGCGCGCCCGCCGACCCGGCCGGACGCCCCGCTCGGCCCCCGAGCCGGGAGGCTGTCAGTGGTTCGAGGACGCGGCTCTGGCGCGTCACGGATGGCGGACGAATCGGCGATCCGTCGCGAGAAGCGGACGCATCCTCCGCCTCTGGTGACCTCTCCGCGATCGGTGACGGGCGGTGTGCGCGCAGCCGCGCCCGGGCGACGGCGCGCCCGGCTCAGCTGCGGCGCTCGAGCGTGCGGTAGGCGAATCGCAGACCGGTGGTGCTCTCGTGCCACCCCTCGGCCGGGTCGCGCGCGGTCTCGCGCCACGACGCATCCGCCCCCGTCCTGTCGTCGTGCCCCTGGTCGCCGACGTCGGGGGCCGTGGTGTCGCCGGATGCGTCGAGGTCGATGTCGGTGATCTCGAGTCGGTCGGCGAGGTCGATGGCGTCGCGGTAGACGCGCCCGCCGCCGATGATCCACACCTCGTCGTCGATCGCGCGCGCGGCCGCGAGCGCCTCGCCGAGGCTGCCGACCGTGGTGGCGCCGGCGGCGACATAGTCGCGGTCGCGGGTGATGACGATGTTGGTGCGGCCGGGCAGCGGGCGGAACCGCGGCGGGAACGACTCCCAGGTGCGGCGGCCCATGACGACCGGGTGGCCCATGGTGATGGCCTTGAAGCGGGCCATATCCTCCGGGAGGCTCCAGGGCATGTCGCCGGCCTCGCCGATGACGCCGCCGCGGGCCTGCGCCCAGATCATGCCGATGGTCACGAGGACACCGTACGCGAGCCGGTCGTGACCGAACCGTGATCTGCCGCGGCGTCGCGGCGCATCGGCGGCGCATAGGCTCGGCTGAGCAATCCTCCGCCGCATCGTCGCGGCGCTCCTCGAACGGACACCGCCATGCGCCTGCCCCTCGCCCTGCTCGCGACCGCGAGCCTGCTCGCCGTCAGCCTGACCGCGTCGGCGGCCCCCGCTGCCGCGGTCGCCGTCTCGCGGATCGCCGGAGCGGATCGCTTCGCGACGAGCGTCGAGATCTCGCGTCAGACGCCGTCGCCCGGCGACGTGGTCTACCTCGCCTCGGGCCTGTCGTTCCCGGACGCGCTGGCAGCCGGGCCCGTGGCGGCCGCGGAGGGCGGGCACCTGCTGCTGACGCGGCCCGACGCGGTCGACCCCGTGGTGATGGAGCGGATCGCGGAGCTCTCGCCGAGCGAGATCGTGCTGGTGGGCTCGGCGGCGACCGTGCGCGACTCGGTGCGCGCGCAGCTCGCGACGGCGTTCCCCGCCACAGAGCTCACGCGCATCGGCGGCAGCGACCGCGTCGGCACGTCGCTGGAGCTGCTCGATCGGCTCGCCGAGAGCGGCCCGGTGAGAGCGGTCTGGGTGGTGTCGGGCTGGAGCTTCCCGGACGCGCTCATCGCCGCCTCGGTCGCCGGCGCGACGGGTGCTGGCATCGTGCTGGACTACCACGGGGCCGATCCGGCGAGCGCGCGTGCCTGGGCGGAGCGCCTGCAGCCGTACGTGCAGGGCGTGCCGGTCTCCATCGCGGGCGGCGCTCCGTCGGTGAGCGACGAGGACGAGCTGCTGCTCGCCGAGCACGGCGCGGTCGACATCGTGCGCCACGCGGGGATGGACCGCTACGACACCGCCCGCATCATCAACGACGCGTACCCGGTCGACCCCGGCGTGCGGAGCATGCTGGTCGCGACGGGTCAGAACTTCCCCGATGCGCTCGGCGGCGCGGTGCTCGCGGCCGCCACCGGCATGCCGCTCTACCTCTCGCCCAGCATGTGCCACTCGGGCGTCACCCCGATGCTCGCCGCCGAGGCCGCCGAGCGTGGGATCGGCACCGCCATCGGCCTCGGCAGCGCGGCGTCGGTCAGCGAGCTGGCGCTCTCGATGGGTGAGTGCCCCGTGCCGAACGCGACGCAGGCGTCCTTCGCCGGCGTCTACGGCAGCTTCGACCCCGTGCAGGCCAGCGGCACCGGCGGCGCGATCATCGCGATGCCCCCGAACGCTCGCGTGGGCGCGGTGTCGACGTCGCAGCGTTCGCACGGCACGCTGCGCGCCTACACCGTCGGCGCCGACGGCTCCCCGATCGAGCTGGTCGCGGATCCCGACATGGTGACGCCCTCCGGGCACCAGGTGGGTCGGCGGGCGTTCGGGCTCGGCGGTGGCCCGCTGCCGACGCACCTCTACATCGAGACCGACGGTGACTGGAGCGTCACGATCCACGACATGCGGAGCGTGCCCGTGGGCGAGCCGGGACGGAGCGGCATGGGCGACGACGTGTGGCTCTTCCCCGGGGGCGTCCCGCACGTCAACTACTCCTACATGGGCGGATCGCCCGAGCGCGGCTTCGAGCTGACAGCGCGACCGCTCGGGTCGGGCGGCACCACGCTCGTCGCGGTGTCCGGCGCGGCGAGCGGTAGGGTCACTGCCCCGGCCGCTCCCGCCGTGATGACGGTGCGCTCGTCAGGCCAGTGGACATTGATCCACCTCAACCGGCCCTAGCGCTTCAGACCGCGACCGGAGCCTTGATCGCCGGGTGGTGCTGGTAGCCGACGACCTCGAGGTCGTCGTACTCGACCTCGAAGACCGAGTCGCGGTGCGCCTTCAGGCGCAGCTGCGGCAGCGGGTAGGGCTCGCGCGTGAGCTGCTCGGTGACCTGCTCGACGTGGTTGTCGTAGATGTGGCAGTCGCCGCCGGTCCAGATGAAGTCGCCCACCTCGAGGCCCGTCTGCTCGGCGATGAGGTGCGTGAGCAGCGCGTAGCTGGCGATGTTGAACGGCACGCCGAGGAAGAGGTCGGCCGAGCGCTGGTAGAGCTGGCACGAGAGCCTGCCGTCGGCGACGTAGAACTGGAACATCGCGTGGCAGGGGGCGAGCGCCATCTCCGGGATGTCGGCCGGGTTCCAGGCCGAGACCATCAGCCTGCGCGAGTCGGGGTTGCGGCGGATCTCGTCGATCACCTGCTGGATCTGATCGATCGTGCCGCCGTCGGGGGTCGGCCACGAGCGCCACTGCACCCCGTAGACCGGGCCGAGCTCACCATCCGCATCGGCCCATTCATCCCAGATCGACACGCCCCGCTCCTGCAGCCAGCGCACGTTGGAGTCGCCGCGCAGGAACCACAGCAGCTCGAGCGCGATCGACTTGAAGTGCACGCGCTTCGTGGTGATGAGCGGGAAGCCCTCCGAGAGGTCGTAGCGCAGCTGGCGGCCGAAGACCGAGCGCGTGCCGGTGCCGGTGCGGTCGCTCTTGTGCTCGCCGTTCGCGAGCACGTCGGCGAGCAGGGCCTCGTAGGGATGCGTCGTCGCGGGCTGGTTCGTCATGGGCTGGGTGGTCATGGGCGGGCCTCCTGGGCTCCAGTCTGGCGCACCTTGCGCAGCTCGAGCGCGCGGCGGGCGGCCATGCGCGCGCGCTTGCGGTCGCGGGCCGCGTCGTAGGCCATCGAGAGCCGCAGCCACGACTGCCACGACTCCGGGTTGGCCTCGACGTCGGCCTTCGCGACCGGGAAGGCGGCGTCGGCGGACTGCTTGTCGGCGCGGCCCGAGGGGGTCGCAGGCAGTGGCGCGGGCATGCCGCCGCTCGCGTCGAGCTCGCGCACGGCGCGGTCGAGGCCGATGCCGAAGACCAGCTCGCGGGCGAGGGCCCAGCCGCCGACGAGCGTGAAGACGACGAGCCCCACGCCGACCGCGAGGCCGAGGGGTGTGCCCGTGAGGAGGAAGCCGACCGCGAGGCCGCCGGCGACCACGACGTACAGCGCGAGCGCCGCCGCCATCACGAGCGCGAGCGCGCGGGCCGTGCCGCTGCGCGCGGCGGCGCCACCGCTCACGTCAGCCCCAGCAGGTCGCCGATGCCGACCGTCACGCCCGGCTGCGCCTCGGCGCGCAGCGACAGCAGGATGCCGGTCGCGTACGAGTCGCTCGAGGTGGTGTCGTGGCGGATCGTCAGGGTCTCCCCCGTGCCCCCGAACACGACCTCCTGGCGGGCGACGACGCCCGGCAGCCGCAGCGCGTGCACCGGCACGCCGGCGATGATCGTGCCGCGGCCGGGCTCGTCGGGCGTCGCCGGGCTGAAGCCCCGCACGGCGCCGATGGCCTCGGCGGTGCGGGTGGCGGTGCCGCTGGGGGCGTCGCGCTTGCGGTCGTGGTGCGCCTCGACCACCTCGACGGCGGTGAAGTGGCGAGCGGCGATGGTCGCCAGGTGCGTCTCGAGCACGCTGCCGAGCGAGAAGTTGGGGACGATGCGGATGCGCTCCGCGCCTCGGGCGCGCAGGGCCCCGATGCGCTCGTCGGTCCACCCGCTGGTGGCCACCACGACGGGCACGCCCGCCTCGAGCGACTGGTCGACGAGCTGCTGGCTGGCGCCGAGCACGGTCGCGTCGAAGACCACGTCGAGCCCGGCGAGGTCGAGCCCCTCGCGCACGTCGAGCGCGACCGGCTCGAGATCGTCGGCCTCCTGCACGAGCCGCAGCGCGAGCGACCCGAGCCTGCCTGAGGAGCCTGCGATGCCTACGCGCCTGGTGCCTGCCATGCCCTCCAGCCTACGGCGAAGCGGCGCGCCGACCCGCCCGTAGAGTGGCGGCGTGGCCATCACGATCGCTCTTGAAGACCCCGCCTCCGACCTCGCGCAGCGCCTGCTCGCCGCCTACTTCGGCGACCGCGCCATCACCTTCGTCGGCGGCGTCTACACGCCGAAGCCCGCCGACCCGTCGACGCTGCGCGCCCCCGACGGCGCCTTCCTGATCGCGTGGGACGAGGACGAGGCGATCGGATGCGGTGCGCTGCGTCGCCTGGGACCGACGCGCTTCGAGGTCAAGCACCTCTACGTGACGCCCGTCGGCCGCGGCCGCGGCACGGGGGCGGCGCTGCTCGCCGCGCTCGAGGCGCGGGCGGCCGAGCTCGGCGCGACCGAGGTCGTGCTCGACACGAACAGCGCCCTGGAAGCGGCGAACCGTCTCTACACGACGCGCGGATACGCATCCATCGACCCGTACAACGACAACCCCAACGCGACGACCTGGTTCCGCAAGGCGCTCGTCTGAGGTCGCGCCGTTGGGACGCGGTCGCGCCACTCGGGCGCGGGAGGCGCCGCTCAGGTGCGGGAGCCGCCACTCACCTGCCGGAGCCGCCACTCACATGCCGGAGCCGCCACTCACATCCCGGAGGCGCCACTCAGGTGCGGGAGGCGCCACTCAGGTGCGGGAGGCGCCACTCAGATGCGGGAGGCGCCACTCAGATGCGGGAGGCGCCGCTCAGGTGCGGGAGGCGCCAGCCAGGCGGGGAGGGGCGGGTCAGTAGGGCTGGGGCATGGGCATGCCGGTGCGGTCCTCGGGGGGCAGGTGGCCGAGGTCGTTGTGGGCGACCAGCTGCGGCGGCTTGCCGGTGCGGCGGCGGATGATCGTGAGGCCGCAGTTGGCCTGGTTGAGCGCCATCCACTGCCACGACGGTGACTGCATGACCTCGCGCACGAACCAGCTGATGACGAAGTTGTGGGTGATGAGCAGCTCGTTGACATCGCCGCGGGAGGGACGCAGCCACTGACCGGCCGCATCCTGCATCTGGGCCGCGCCCGCCTCGCTCTCGGCGGGCCGCACGCTCTGCAGGAAGCGGTGGAAGCCGACCGGCGTGCCGGGCTCGAGGCCCGACGGGATGCAGTCGAGCAGCAGCGCCGACCTCTCGAAGGTCACTGCGGGCAGCCGCTCCTGCATGATCTCGGCCGTCTCGGTCGCGCGCTGCAGCGGCGACGTCCAGGCGTGATCGAAGTGCACGCCCGAGAGGCGCTGCGCGATCGCGTGCGCCTGCCGCACCCCCCGCCCCGAGAGGCGGCCGTCCTCGACGCCGTGCTCGGCGTCGAGCTGCTCACCGTGTCGGACCAGGTAGAGCAGGTGCGCCATCGTTCCTCCGCTGGCGCAGCATCGCGCCGATGTCTCGCTTCAGGGCGCAGCGAATCGCGCTCGTTCCGTTCAGTGCGCGGCCGCGGCCGCCGCCTCCACCGTACCCGCACCGGCTGACGACGCCAGTCGGTCGAGCCCCGCGGGCACCTGGCCGACCGCCGCGATCGAGCGCGGGCCCGACGCGAGCTGCGCGGCGAGCGCGCGCACATCGGCGTCGGTGACGCGGTCGATGCGCTCGAGGGTGGCGTCGATGTCGAGGAACTCGCCGAGCGTCAGCTCGGCGCGGCCCAGCCGCGACATGCGCGTGTCGGTGTCCTCGAGCGCCAGCGCGGAGCCGCCGGCGAGCTGCCCCTTCGCGCGACGCAGCTCGTCGTCGCTCGCGCCGTCGGCGAGGCGCTCGAGCTCGGCGAGCATGAGCCCGGCGACCTCGAGCGTCTTGCGGGGCGCGCAGGCCGCCGCCATGCCCATCAGGCCCGCGTCGGCGTAGCCCGAGGCGTAGGAGTAGACCGAGTAGGCCAGGCCGCGCTTCTCGCGGATCTCCTGGAAGAGGCGCGACGACATGCCCGCGCCCAGCACGGCGTTCAGCACGGCCATCGTGCTGCGGCGCGGGTCGGTGGCGGTGAGGCCGGGCGTGCCGAGCATCAGGTTGACCTGCTCGAGGGGGCGCTGCACGAGCGTGAGCCCGCCGCCTGCCATCGCGACCGGCGAGGCGTCGCGGCGGGGGCGCGGCGCGCCGGGCGACAGCGACCAGCCGTAGCGCTCGAGCGCGGTCTGCAGCTGCTCGACGGCCGTGTCGTGGTCGACGGCGCCGGCGATCGTGATGACGAGGTCGGATGCGTCGTAGTGCTCCGCGTAGTGCTCGGCGACGCGGTCGCGCGAGACGGCGCGGATCGACTCCGGCGTGCCGCCGATGGGACGCCCGAGCGGCGCCTCGGCGCCGTGCACGAGCTCGCTCAGCCGCTCCCCCGCGACGTCGCCGGGATCGTCGTCGGCCATCGCCAGCTCTTCGAGGATGACCTCGCGCTCGTGCTCGAACTCGGCGGGGTCGAGCAGCGACGAGGTGACCATGTCGGCGAGCACGTCGATCGCCATCGGCAGGTCGCGGTCGCGCACCTTCGCGTAGTAGCAGGTGTGCTCCTTGGCGGTGAGCGCGTTGTGCTCGCCGCCGACCTCGTCGAAGGCGACCGCGATGTCGAACGCGGTGCGGGTGCGGGTGCCCTTGAACAGCAGGTGCTCGAGGAAGTGCGTGGCGCCGCGGGCGTCGTCGCGCTCGTCGCGCGAGCCGACCGGCACCCAGAAGCCGACGGTGGCGCTCAGCGCGCCCGGCATCTGCTCGGTCAGCACCCGCAGGCCGCTGGACAGCACGCTGCGCCGCACGATCGCACCGCCCGCTGCAGCGATGGCGATCTCAGGGGTCTCGAGCGGGAGCTGGACGGCAGGCATCCGATCAGTCTAGATCGTGGCCGCAGACGACGGATGCCCCCACCCGAGGGTGGGGGCATCCGGTGCTGCGACTACTCGGCCGAGTCGGCCGAGGCCGCCGAGGCCGACGAGTCGGCATCCTTCTCGGCGGCGACCGGCGCGACGGGCGCCGAGTCGTCGACGATCTCGAGCGAGAGCTTGCCGCGGTCGTCGATCTTCGTGATCTCGACCTGGATCTTCTGGCCGATCTTCACGACGTCGTCGACGTTCTCGATGCGCTTGCCGTCGTTGAGCGCGCGCATGGCGGTCACGTGCAGCAGGCCGTCGCGGCCCGGGAGCAGCGAGACGAAGGCGCCGAACGACGCGGTCTTGACGACCGTGCCGAGGTAGCGCTCGCCGAGCTCCGGGTTGAGCGGGTTGGCGATCGCGTTGACCGCGGCGCGCGCGGCCTCGGCCGACGGGCCGTCGACAGCGCCGATGTAGACGATGCCGCTGTCCTCGATCGAGATCTGGGCGCCCGTGTCGTCCTGGATCTGGTTGATCGTCTTGCCCTTCGGGCCGATCAGCTCGCCGATCTTGTCGACCGGGATCTGCACGCTGATGACGCGGGGCGCGGTCGGCGCCATCTCGTCGGGGGCGTCGATGGCGGCGTTGAGGACCTCGAGGATCTTCGTGCGCGCCTCCTTCGCCTGCAGCAGAGCGCCGTCGAGCACCGAGGCCGGCAGGCCCGAGAGCTTCGTGTCGAGCTGGATCGCCGTGACGAACTCGGGCGTGCCCGCGACCTTGAAGTCCATGTCGCCCAGGGCGTCCTCGGCACCGAGGATGTCGGTGAGCGCCGCGTAGCGGGTCTCACCGTTCACCGTGTCGCTGACGAGGCCCATCGCGATGCCGGCGACGGGGGCCTTGAGAGGCACACCGGCGTTCAGCAGCGCGAGGGTCGACGCGCAGACCGAGCCCATCGACGTCGAGCCGTTGGAGCCCAGCGCCTCGGAGACCTGGCGGATCGCGTAGGGGAACTCCTCGCGGCTCGGGAGCACCGGCATGAGCGCGCGCTCGGCGAGCGCTCCGTGGCCGATCTCGCGGCGCTTGGGGCTGCCGACGCGACCCGTCTCACCGGTCGAGTAGGGCGGGAAGTTGTAGTTGTGCATGTAGCGCTTCGACGTGACAGGGCTCAGCGAGTCGATCTGCTGCTCGAGCTTGAGCATGTTGAGCGTCGTGATGCCCATGATCTGCGTCTCGCCGCGCTGGAAGATCGCGGAGCCGTGCACGCGCGGCACGACGGCGACCTCTGCGTCGAGGGGACGGATGTCGGCGAGGCCGCGGCCGTCCATGCGCACGCCGTCGGTGAGGATGCGGCCGCGGACGACCTCCTTCGTCACCGCCTTGTAGGCGCCGGAGACCTGCGTCGCGATGACCGCGGGCAGCTCGCCGCGCTCGATGCGCTCGTTGATCTGCTGCTTGACCTGCTCCTTGAGCCTGTCGTCGGCATCCTGGCGCTCGAGCTTGCCGGCGATGCGGTAGACCTCGCCCAGGCGGTCGAACGAGAGCTCGCGGACGGCGGCGAGCGCCTCCTCCGAGTACGGCGGGAAGAGCGGGTACTCCTGCGTCTCCTTGGCGGCGGTCTTGGCGACCTCGGCCTGCGCGGCGACGAGCTGCTTGATGAACGGCTTCGACGCCTCGAGGCCCTGGGAGACGACCTCCTCCGTCGGCTTGATGGCGCCGCCCTGGATGAGCTCCCACGCGTTGTCGGTGGCCTCGGCCTCGACCATCATGATCGCGACATCCTCGACGCCCTTGGCGTCGGTGACGACGCGGCCCGCGACGACCATGTTGAACACGGCCTGCTCGAGCTGAGAGTGCTTCGGGAACGCGACCCACTGGCCGTCGATCAGGGCGACGCGGACGCCGCCGATCGGGCCGTCGAAGGGCAGGCCGGAGAGCTGCGTCGACATCGATGCCGCGTTGATCGCGAGCACGTCGTAGAGCTCGTCGGGCTCGATCGCGAGCACGGTGACGACGACCTGGACCTCGTTGCGGATGCCCTCGACGAACGACGGGCGCAGCGGCCGGTCGATCAGACGGCACGTGAGGATGGCATCGGTCGACGGCCGGCCCTCACGACGGAAGAACGAGCCGGGGATGCGGCCCGCGGCGTACATGCGCTCCTCGACGTCGACCGTGAGGGGGAAGAAGTCGAAGGAGTCCTTCGGGTGCTTCGAGACGCTCGTGGCGCTCAGCAGCATCGTCTCCTCGTCGATGTACGCGACGGCCGAGCCCTGCGCCTGCTGCGCGAGGCGGCCGGTCTCGAACCGGATGGTGCGCTTGCCGAAGCGGCCGTTGTCGATGACGGCCTCGGCGAATGTGATCTCAGGACCTTCCATGAAGGTCACTCCTCTCCTGTGCCCGGGGAGGGCACGACATGACGGTCGCGCGCCCGACGCGGCTGTGGAGTGGTCATCAGTGGGGGGCGCCGAAGGCGACTTCGGCACCCTCCACCAACGACCAGCTCTCGAGCGGATGCGGTGGGGTGCGCGCCGACCGCAGACGCGGTCTCGGACAGGCTATCAGCCCGCACCCCGAGGCGGCCCGGGCGACGGCGAGCGTGGCGATAGGTTCGGCGGATGCCCTCACCGCACCAGCCCGACCTGCGCCCGCTCGAGCAGCCGCTCACCCGTGCAGACCTGCGCGCGATGCGCCGCTGGCTGCGCCAGCACCGCCAGCCGCGCGACCTGCCGAGCATCGGCCTGGCCTTCGGCGGCTGGACGATGGCCGCGGTCGGCGGCATGATCCTGCTCGCCTCGATCGGCCGCGACGAGGACCCCGCGATGCCGGTCGTCGCGACGGTCATGATCGCGATCGGTGTCGGCCTGCTGCTCTATCGGGGCGCCGCCCGGCGGCTGGCGATGCGGCGGGCGGCCAGGATGCTGCGCTTCGCGACCGACAACGGCTACGGGTTCGCGCACCGCGCGCTGCTCGACCCGAAGCCCGCGAGCGCGCTCCACCAGGGATTCGACCACCTCGCGCTCGACGTGCTGCAGGACGCCGACGGGGCGGAGTGGGGGCTGTGGCGCCACCGGCTCGACGTGCGCACGCCGTTCATCGAGGTCGGCTATGTCGAGCTGCCCTGGTCCGCCGCGATGCGGGAGCTGCCGTCGTGGCTGGCCGAACGGCTCGCCCGGGCGGCGACGCCGCTCCACGCGGAGGTGCACGGCGAGCGGCTGACCGTCGTCGCGCGCCGCGGCTGGGATCCGGCCGACCCGGCGGTGCAGCAGCTGGTGCACTGGATCCGCTCCCTCGCGTTCGCGGCGACCTCGGACCTCACCGCGCCGCAGCCGGCCCCGACGGCGCACCCGAACGCATCCGCCGCCCTGATCGCGTCGACGGCGGCGGGCCGGCGGCAGCGGCGCGCCTCGCTGGGCTTCGCGGCGATCGGCACGCTCGTGTTCGTCGCCGGCGCGTTCGTGCTCGCGATCAACCGCTGAGCGCAGCGCACGACGAAGGGCCGCCCCCTCGGGGACGGCCCTTCTTGACCGAAGTCTCGGTCGAACGCTTCGGAAGGCTCTAGCGGCGGAGGCCCAGGCGCTCGATCAGCGAGCGGTAGCGCTCGATGTCGACGTCCTGCAGGTAGCCGAGCAGTCGGCGACGCTGGCCGACGAGCAGGAGCAGGCCACGACGCGAGTGGTGGTCGTGCTTGTGCTCCTTGAGGTGCTCCGTGAGGTCCTTGATGCGGCGCGACAGCATCGCGACCTGCACCTCGGGGCTCCCGGTGTCACCCTCGTGGGTGGCGAACTCCTCGATGATGGCCTTCTTGATCTCTGCGTTCAGGCTCAATTGGAAACCCCTCTCTCCTCGCAGCGCGGTGCTCATGCGGGCGTGCATGGGCGCTCTCTGTCCGCGGCCGATGTACGGCAACCGAACGAGCCTACCAGTTCAGCGGCCCGGCGACCAACGGGGGTCGAGGTCGCCGAGGCGCTGCACGCGCCCGCCGATCGGCGCCTGCACGGCCGAGCCCTGCGCCATCTGCACCGGCTGGCCGATCACCGCGGCGGCCATGTGCCGGCGGTGGTGCATGAGGTCGGCGAGCAGCGCCGTCTCGTCGGCGACGTGCCGGTCGCGGTCGCCGCGGCCGATCAGCGCGCGCTGGCGGTGGTTCGCGAGCCGGGTCGCCGTCTGGATGTACCCGTGCATGGCGCGCCGCAGGCCGCGCTGCCGCGCCCATGCCAGCAGCGCGGCGCGGCCGTCGGCCGTCGCCAGGCGGTCGACCTCCTCGCGCGTGAACCAGCCGGCGCGGCCGTAGTCGTCGAGCCGCAGCCGCGTCAGCCGGATCTCCTGCCGCAGCAGCAGCCAGACCGCCACCGCCGCGAGCACGCACAGCGGCACCTGCACGACCAGGTAGTAGACGAAGAAGCCGACCGTGCCGCCCGGCACCCACCACGAGGCGGAGTTCCACAGCGCGTGCAGCAGCGCCGACACCAGCCAGCCGGCGGGGAACGCCAGCAGGCCCCACCAGCGCGAGCGCAGCCGGGCGGCGAAGCCGAGCGCGAGCCCGATGCCCACCGCGGTGAAGATGGCGTGCGTGAGCGGGCTCATGATGCCGCGCAGGAAGAAGATGAAGGAGCCGTCGCCCGACTCTGCCAGCGAGGTGCCGAAGTAGAGGATGTTCTCGGTGAAGGCGAAGCCGGCGGCCGAGAGCGCGGCGAACACCACCCCATCCACCGGTCCGTCGAACGTGCGGCGGAAGAACAGGAACATGATGAGCACCGGGATGCCCTTCCACAGCTCCTCGGTGAAGGGCGCCTGGATCACGGTGGCGTAGAGCTCGAGCTCGTCCTGCGACCGCAGGAACGGCACGACCAGCGGCTCGAGCACGAAGGTGTTGAGCGCGAGCGTCAGCAGCACCGCCGCCACCGCGCCCCACAGCGCCGAGAACCACATCGCCACGCGCGGCTCCGGCTCCCAGCGGTCGATCGCGACGACCGCCCAGATGACGAAGCCGAGCGGCACCAGCGCCATCACGCCCGACAGCGCGACCAGCAGCGGGCTGCCGATCGCGCCGCCCAGGAACCAGATGACGCCGAACGAGGCGAGCGCCAGCACAGCGATGCCCACGACGCCCAGCATCAGCCCGGCGCTCGGGCCGTCCGGGCGCTGCTGCAGGGGTGAGAGCGGTGCGGTGGCGGTCACCGCCCGAGCGTACCGAGTCGGCGCGGCCCGGCGCCGCGCCTGGTCAGAGCTCGCTGTCGGGCAGGATCACCGGGATCGCCTGCGTCACCGGGTGCAGGCCCGACAGCCGCGCGGGCTCGAGCAGCTTCTGCACGCGCTCGCGATCCATGAGGCCCGCCTCCACCACCAGGTCGGCGATCGACTTGTTGCTCGTCAGCGCCTCGTGGGCGAGCTTCGCCGAGTCGGCGTAGCCGAGGTAGGGCGTGAGCGCGGTCACGACGCCGACCGAGGTGCCGACCATCAGGTCGAGCCGCTCGCGGTTGGCCTCGATGCCGTCGATGCAGTTGACGCGCAGCGTCAGGCACGCCTGCGTCATCCAGTGCAGGCTCTGCAGGATCGAGTGCGCGATGACCGGCTCGAACGCGTTCAGCTGCAGCTGCCCGGCCTCGGAGGCGGCGGTGACCGTGGCGTCGGAGCCGATGACGGCGAACGCCACCTGGTTGACGACCTCGGGGATCACCGGGTTGACCTTGCCCGGCATGATCGACGAGCCCGCCTGCTTCGCGGGCAGCGAGATCTCGCCGAAGCCGGCCTGCGGGCCGGAGGAGAGCAGGCGCAGGTCGTTGCAGATCTTCGAGAGCTTCGTCGCCGAGCGCTTCAGGGCGCCGGAGACCGTCATGAACACGCCCGTGTCGCTGGTCGCCTCGATCAGGTCGCTGGCGGTGACGATCGGCAGGCCGGTGAGGTCGGCGAGGTGCCGGGCGGCGGCCTCCGCGTAGCGCGGGTCGGCCGTGATGCCGGTGCCGATCGCGGTGGCGCCGAGGTTGACCTCGCACAGCCACTTGATGGTCTCCTCGAGGCGGTCGTAGTCCTCGCGCAGCGTCACCGCGAAGCCGCGGAACTCCTGCCCGAGCGTCATCGGCACCGCGTCCTGCAGCTGGGTGCGACCGACCTTGAGCACATCCCGGAACTCCACGCCCTTCGCGTCGAACGCATCCGTCAGCCTCGACAGCTCGTCGAGCAGGCGGCGCAGCGTGAACGCCATCGCGACCTTGATGGAGGTCGGGTAGGTGTCGTTCGTCGACTGCGAGCGGTTGACGTCGTCGATGGGGCTGAAGTGCTCGTACGAGCCCTTCGGGTGGCCGAGCTCGACCAGGCACGCGTTCGCGATGACCTCGTTGGTGTTCATGTTGGTCGAGGTGCCGGCGCCGCCCTGGATGACGCCCACCTTGAACTGGTCGTGCAGCTCGCCGCCGCGGATGCGCCGGCAGACGCGGTCGATCAGGTCGGCCTTGTCGGGGTCGAGCACGCCGATCTCGCGGTTGGCGCGCGCGCACGCCTGCTTCACGACGGCGAGGGCGTTGACGAGGTCGGAGTAGACCGAGATCGAGCGGCCGGTGATCGGGAAGTTGTGGAGCGCCCGCTCGGTGTGGATGCCCCAGTAGGCGTCGGCGGGCACGGGCAGCTCGCCGAGCGAGTCGCGCTCGAGGCGGGTCGGACCGACGTAGGTGCGCTCGCCCTGCGGTGCCGGGTCGAGCTTGTACTGGGGGGTGTCGGTCATGGTGGCTCCGTTGCCGTCGTGGTGCCTCGTGGGCCCGTGATGGGAGGACGTGGCGGGCGCGCGTCGCGCACGCCGACTCGAGCCTAGCCCTGCAGTCGTCGCCGCTGCCGTGGGCGCTGCCGTCGTCGCCGCTGCCGTGGGCGCTGCCGTCGTCGTCGCTGCTTTCGCCGCTGCTGTCGCCGCTGTTGTCGCCGCTGCCGTCGCCGTCGCCGTCGCCGTCGCCGCTCCCATCGCCGATGCGGCTATCGTGCTGGGGTGCCTCGCCTGATCCTGCCGCTGCTGCTCGTCTCCGCCCTCGCCCTCGCGGGCTGCTCGTCGTCGACGCCCGAACCGTCGCCGGCGCCGAGCGGCGGCATCGGGCCGCTGCCTGGCGCGAGTGAGCCGGCGACGGAGCCTGCGCCGAGCGAGTCGCCCGTCACCGCCGAGGGCGACCCGAACGCTCCCGAGGGCTACCCCATCGCACCCGCGACGGCGTTCCCCGAGTGCGCGGCGCTCGAGGACGCGGTGGCGCCGCTCATCGCCGGGCTGACGTTCGACCAGGAGGTCAGCGACGCGCAGGACCAGGAGGACATCGCCGTCGAACGGCAGTGCGCCTGGGTGAACGCGGGCGCCGTCGCCAGCGACCGCACCGTGCGGCTGACGCTCAGCGGCATCCCGTTCGCGCCCGAGGAGCTCGTGTCGCTGTCGGGCTCGCGCCTCGTCGTGACCGACCCGGCCGCCAACCAGCGGGGGCTGTTCGTCATGGGGGTGGGCGAGCCGCCCGTGCTGGCCGACGGCTTCGCCGGCAACGTCAACGTCTTCGACCAGTTCAACACCGTCTCGGTGGGGTTCACCGGCGCCGACTCGGGCTTCACCGGGCAGCAGGCGGTCGACTCGGCCGTCGCGGTGCACGAGATCCTGCGCGGCTAGCCCTTCGCGAGCGCCGCCCGCAGCTCCTCCCCGAGCAGCGCGATGCCGAGCTCGACCTCGGCGAAGGTGGTGCTCAGCGGCGACAGGCCGATCCGGATGCCGTCGGGCGCCCGGAAGTCGCCGATCACGCCCCGCTCCCAGAGCCGCGCGTTGACCTCGCGGAACGACGGATGCGTGACCGTGAGATGGCTGCCCCGGTGCGGCCCGGCGACTGGGCTGGCCATCATCGCGCGCTGACCCTCCTCACCCAGCGGCAGCACATGGGCGGCGAGCGCCTGCTCGGCGAAGTCGGTGAGCGCGACCGACTTCCGGTGCACGGCATCGATGCCGACCTGCTCGAGCAGCTCGAGCATCGCCTCGAGCGCGACGGTCGCGAGCACCGGCGGGGTGCCGCTGAGGAAGCGGCCGATGCCCGGCGCGGGCTGGTAGCGGTCGGCCATGTCGAACACGCCTGCCGCGCCCATCCACCCCTGGATCGGCTGCTCGAGCGCGCCCTGCAGGTCAGCGCGCACGTAGCCGAACGCGGGCGAGCCGGGGCCGCCGTTCAGGTACTTGTAGGTGCAGCCGACGGCGAGGTCGGCGCCGGCCGCGTCGAGGCCGACCGGCAGCACGCCCGCCGAGTGGCAGAGATCCCACAGCACCAGCGCGCCCGCGGCGTGGGCGGCGGCGGTGATGCCCGGCACGTCGGCGACGAAGCCGGAGCGGTAGGCGACGTGGCACAGCAGCACGAGCGCGGTCTGCTCCCCCACCGCCGCCTCGACCTGCTCGAGCGTGACGCCCGCCGCGCGGTCGACGCGGATCCAGCGCACGGTGAGACCGCGCTCGGCGGCGATGCCCTCGACCACGAAGCGGTCGGTCGGGAAGCTGTCGTCGTCGATGACGATCTCCGTGCGGCCCGGCCGCGCGTCGACGGCGGCGCGGGCGAGCTTGTAGAGCAGCACCGTGGTCGAGTCGCCGATGAACGCCTGGCCCGCCGCCGCACCCACGAGCGCGCCGATGCGGTCGCCCAGGTCGTAGGGGCGACGCATCCACGCCTCGTCCCATCGGCGGATCAGCCGCGTGCCCCACTCGTCGCCGATGAAGCGCGCGAAGCGCCCGGGCAGGTCGGCGAGCGGCCGGCCCAGCGAGTTGCCGTCGAGGTAGGCGACCACGTCGCCCTCGCGCACGAAGCGGCGCGTGTGCTCGGCGAGCGGGTCGGCGGCGTCGAGCTCGGCGGCGAGGGCCGCCATGTCGGGTCGGCCGGTGTCGACAGGTGCTGCGGCGGTCATGCGTCCTCCATTGCGAACCAGGTGTAGGGCAGCGAGCGCGCCTGCTGCAGGTAGGCCAGGAACGACGCGTCGTCGTGCACGTCTGGCGCGGCGACGACGCCGATGCTCGGCCCGGGCGGCAGCAGGTGCTCGCTCAGCAGCGCGTCGACGAGCGCGGTGCCCTCGATGCCCGCCTGCCGGAGCGCCGCGAGCTCGAGCGGGTCGAGGTCGAAGCGAGCGATGCCGTTCCCGAGGTCAGTGCCGTAGGCGACCGCTCCCCCGGCGGCGGCGAAGCGCGCCAGGTTGTCGACGGCGCGCGCGAAGGCGAGGTCGTCGCCGTCGCGGCCGTGCATCGCGAGCGTCGAGATCCACGTCTGCCGCTCGGCGGCGGCGGCGATCACGTCGTCGGGCAGCCGCTGCGTCCACGGCGTGTGCGCGAGCACGTCGACACCGGCCGCGAGCGCCCGCTCGACCTGCCCCGCGCCCTGCGCGTGCGCGACGAGCGGCAGGCCGGCGTCGTGCGCCTCGGCGGCGACGGCGGCGAGCATCGCGTCGTCGGGCACGGGCCCTGCCTCGCTGTTCAGCACGACCTTGATGGCGGATGCGCCTGCCGCGGCCTGGGCGCGCACCGAGCGCGCCGCGTCGCCCGCGTCGGCGAGCTCGGCGACGGCGCCCGGCGGCGCCCAAGCGCGGTCGGACGGGTAGCCGCCGACCGCCGTGTGGAACGGGCCGGCGAAGCGCACGTCGACGCCGCGGTGCGCGTCGCGGGTCGCGGCGGCGAGCGCCGGCAGGGCCGCCGGCGCCCACCCGAGGTCGAGCACCCGGCCTAGCGCGGTCGGCTCGGTCCGGGCGGCGTCCGCGAGGCCCAGGTGCACGTGGGCGTCGGTGATGGGCGGCAGCAGGGCGCCGCCGATGCGCTTGGCGCTGCGCGGCGGCGCGTGGTCCTCCGGCACCAGACGCATGCCTGTCTCGCTCAGCTCGATCACCGCATCCGTCACCCAGACGCCGCCGATGCGCGCTCGCTCGACCCTGGCGATCACCGGCTCGGCAGCGGGCTCGGAGGTGGGCTCGCTCACTGGCCGATCCGCGTGCGCACCGCGTAGAGCTCGGGGAAGAAGGTCAGGTCGAGCGCGCGCCTCAGGAAGCCGACGCCGCTCGAGCCGCCGGTGCCGGGCTTCTCGCCGATCGTGCGGGTGACGGTGCGGAGGTGCCGGAAGCGCCAGAACTGGAAGTTGTCCTCGAGGTCGACGAGCTCCTCGCACGTCTCGTACGCGCGCCAGTGGTCATCAGCGGCCTCGTAGATGCGCTGGAAGACCGGCACGAGCTCCTCGGTGTAGACGTGCGCCTGCGTCACGTCGCGCTCGAGCAGCTCCTGCGGCACGGCGTGACCGCGGCGGGCGAGGTGGCGCAGGAACTCGTCGTACAGGCTCGGCCGGTGCAGCTCGGCCTCGAGCGCCGCATGGTCGGCGGCATTCGACTCGAACACCTGCAGCATGCGCTCGTGCTTGTTGCCGAGCGCGAACTCGACGCATCGGTACTGGGCCGACTGGAAGCCGGAGGCGCTCGCGAGCGCCCCGCGGAACTGCGCGTACTCGGTGGGCGTGAGCGTGGCCAGCACCGACCACTGCTGCGTCAGCACCTCCTGGATGTGCTTGACGCGCGCGATGCGCTTCAGCGCCGCGCCCAGGTCGTCGGCCGCGAGCTGCACGCGGGCGTCGTCGAGCTCGTGGATGACGAGCTTCAGCCACAGCTCGGTGGTCTGGTGCTGGATGATGAACAGCAGCTCGTCGTGGTGCTCGGGCTCGCTCCTGGGATGCTGCGCCGCGAGCAGCGTGTCGAGCCCGAGGTAGGAGCCGTACGTCATGCGCTCGCTCAGGTCGGTGACGATCGTCGACTCGATCTCGCGGGTGTTGTGCTCGACAGACACGCGGGCCTCCCTTGGCTGTGGCTCAGGGTCTCTGGGCTCAGGGTCTCTGGGCTCAGGGTCTCTGGCCTCAGGGTCTCTGTGCTCAGGCCACCACGGTAACGCGCCCGCGAGCGCTCGCGTCAGGCACCGCCGATAGCCTGCGCGGGTGGTGCTCATCAACGACGCGGCCGTCGACGACCTGATCGCGCTCGTGCGCGTGCCGACCGAGCGGGGCGAGCAGCTGCCGGCATTCCAGGAGGCGCTGCGCGAGCGCTTCCCGCGGCTGTTCGCCGCGCTCGAGGTCGAGTCGATCGACGCGACGCTGCTCGCGCGCTGGCCCGGGCGCGGCGAGGGCGCTCCGGCGCTGCTCTTGGCGCACCAGGATGTCGTGCCCGCCCCGCCTGCCGGGTGGACGCATCCGCCGTACTCCGGCCACCGCGACGACACGCACGTGTGGGGGCGCGGCACGCTCGACGACAAGGGCTCGCTCGTGGCGATCTGCACGGCGATCGAGGCGCTGCTCGAGGCGGGCTTCGCGCCCGAGCGCGACGTGTGGCTCGTCTTCGGGCACGACGAGGAGACCATGGGCACGGGCGCGGCCGCGGCGATCGCCGAGCTCGACGCCCGCGGCGTGCGGCCCGCGTGGGCGCTCGACGAGGGCGGCGCGATCATCGAGCCGCCGATCGCGGGCGTGCCGCGCGACGTGGCGGTCGTCGGGCTGGCGGAGAAGGGCTTCGCGAACATCCGGATGCGCGTGGCCCAGACGGGCGGGCACGCGTCGACGCCGCCGCGCCTGCCCGCGACGTCGCGGCTGGCGCGCGCGATCCGGCGGCTCGACTTCGCGACGTGGCCGCGGTCGCTGCCGGAGCCGGCGCTGCGCATGCTCGAGCTGCTGGGCGCCGAGGTGCCCGGCGCCCAGGGCGCGGTGCTGCGCAACGTGCGACGTGCGCGGCCGCTCGTCGAGCGGATCCTGGCGCGCGAGGACGAGACGCGCGCGATGCTCGCGACCACCGCGGTGGTCACGCAGCTGTCGGGCTCGGCGGCCCCCAACGCGCTCGCCGAGGAGGCCGTCGCGATCGTGAACGCCCGCATCGCGGTCGGCTCGAGCGTCGACGAGACGGTCGCGTTCATGCGCCGCGCGATCGCCGACCCGCGCGTCGAGCTCGATGTCGTGCACGGCCACGACCCGAGCCCCGAGAGCCCCGCGGCCGGCGCCGGCTGGAGCGACATCGAGGCGGCGATCGTGCGGCTGCGGCCCGACGTGCTGGTCGTGCCCTACGTGATGCTCGGCGGCACCGACGGCCGGCACGCGCACCGCATCACCGACCGCGTCTACCGCTTCACGCCGTTCGAGATGACCCGCGACGACCGTCTGACGCTGCACGCGCGCGACGAGCGCATCCGCATCGACACCTGGCTGGCGGGCTGCCGCTGGTACGCCGACCTCATCGAGACGAGCTGCTGATGACCCGGTTCGCGATCGACGCGCCCACCCTGGTGCGCATCGTGCGCGACGAGCTCGACGTGGCCGAGCACCAGCTCGTCGCGGCCGGGGCGCTGCGCTCGCAGGCGATGCAGCTGCTCTACTCGGCGGTGCGCGCAGGCGAGCTCACCGAGGCCGAGGGACGCGCGCAGCTCGAGGGCGTCGCGCGACTGAAGGTGCGGCTGCTCCGACCGCGTCTCGCGAGCCGTCGCGTGGCAGATCGCCGCGCGGCAGGGCTGGGAGTCGCTCGAGCTCGCGGAGCACCTCGCCGTCGCATCGCTGCAGGCCGACGTGCTCGTCACCGACGACCCGCAGCTCGAGCAGGCCGCGAAGGGCGTCGTCGAGCGGATGCCGTGGGTCGCGTTCGCGAAGGCCGTCGCGGAGCGCTGACGGCCGGGTCGCGCGCTGACGCAGCAGCAGCGAGGACCCGGTGGTTCGCTGGTACCGGTACCGATCTGCGGGTGTGGACCTGCCGCACCCGCACCTGGGTACCGGTCGATCGGCGGGCGGCGGCGCCCGCGTCAGCGGCGAGCGGCGCGCCAGCGCCAGAGCTGCGAGGCGCCGACGCCGAGGACGGCGCCGATCAGGAACGTCGCAGCCGTGACCATCGGCGCCGGGTCGTCGATCGCGATCGTCCAGCCGAGCGCGAGGACGAGCACGCCGCACTCCACCATGCCGGCTGCCTGCCAGCCGCCGAACGGCGCGGGCGTCCACCACGAGCCATGCGCGACGCGGCCGAGCGGAACGAGGACCAGCATGGTCAGCAGCGGGAACACCCATCCCCACTCGGATGGCACCGTCGGGCCGACCAGCATGATCACCGGGAAGGTCAGCACGAAGAGGTAGCGGCTGAGCAGCCGGTGCAGCGGCACGTGCGTCTCGCGGATCGTCCAATCCGCATCGGTGCGCCCGGTGACCGGGTTGGCGATCCGCTGCGTCGCAGCCTCGTGCCCTGCGCTGCTCACCATGCCTGGCTCCGCTCCGCGACGCGACGCCGCTGCAGCGACTGCCACAGCTGCGCGAGGCCCACGCCGAGGACGGCGCCGATCATCAGGATCGCCGTGCCGTACATGATCAGCGGCTCGTCCGAGACGATGCTCACCACGGCGGCGATCAGCATCACGCAGGCCTGGGCGAGGCAAGCGAGGTGCCATGCGCCGAACGGCGCCGACCGCCACCACGAGCCGTGCGCTGTGCGCAGCAGCGCGCTGATCGCCACCACCGTGAGTGCCGACAGGAGCCACGAGGGTGCACCGGCCGTCGCAGGACCGACGAGCATCAGCACGGGAGCCAGCAGCGCGAGCCCATAGCGGCTGAGCAGCCGGTGCAGGGGCACGCGCGCCTCGGGCGCATCCGTGCGCCGGAGCACGTCGAGCCGTGCCGCCATCGGGTTGGCGATCCGCTCCATCGCGACCTCCTCTGCGCTCAACCTACAAGCGCGGCCCGCGTGCCGCTCGCCCAATTCCGTTCTGCAGGTGATTCGGGCGGCTCGAGGGAGCATTCCCCTCGGGATGCGCGCAGAGCCTGCGAAACGGACACGCAGGCGGCGTCCGGGGTGCGCGGGCGGCGTCGAGGCGCGGACGGGCGGGCGGGCGCCGGGTGGCCTGCCGGGCGTCAGGCGTGGGTGTCGTGCTCGTGGTCGGCGTGGCCGGGCGGCTCGAGCTGGAACGTGGCGTGCTCGAGCGCGACCGGGAAGTGCTCGGCGGCGCACGCCTGCAGCGCGTCGAGCACGCGCGGCGCGCGCCCGTCGCGGAAGCAGGCCGCGTCGACCACCACGTGCGCGGTCAGCTGGTGCCGCCCGGTGCCGAGGGTCGAGGCGTGCAGGTCGTGCACGCCGATCACGTGCGGCGTGCGCTCGAGGTGCGCGCGCACGTCGTCGAGGTCGAGCTCGGAGGGCGTCGACTCGAGCAGGATCCGCCCCGTGTCGCGCAGCAGCACGACCGACCGCGGCACGATGAGCGCCGCGACGAGCGCGCTCGCGATCAGGTCGGCCTGCTGGAAGCCCCAGAGCCAGATGGCGACGGCGGCCGCGATCACCGCGACCGAGCCGATCGCGTCGTTCAGCACCTCGAGGAACGCCGCGCGCAGGTTGAGGCTCGACCCCCGCCCGCCCCCGAGCACCGCGAGCGAGACCAGGTTGCCGACCAGGCCGACGACGCCGAACACCAGCAGCAGCGGCCCCGGCACGTCGGTCGGGTCGCCGAGGCGCCGCAGCCCCTCGATCACCACCACCAGCGCGACGATCAGCAGGGCTGCGGCCTGCGCCGCCGCGGCCAGCACCTCGACGCGCACGAGCCCCCAGGTGCGCTGGGTGCTCGGCGGGCGGCGCAGCAGCGCCTGCGCGACGAGCGCGACGCCGAGCCCCGCGACGTCCGTCAGCATGTGCACGGTGTCGACCAGCAGCGCGAGCGAGCCGGTCAGGATCGAGCCGACCACCTGGGCGACGAGCAGCGCCGCCGTGATGCCGAACGCGACGGCGATGCGGATCGTGCTCGACCCATCCGCCCCGAGCCAATCCACCCCGTGCTTGTGCCCGGGGCCGTGCCGCAGCACCTCTCGGTGCTCGTGCACGCCGGACATCGCTCGACCTCTCCTACAGGCGGGACTTCGTGTGCCAGATGGTCTTCGACTCGGTGAGGGCGAGGATGCGCTGCGGCGTCTCGGGCGCGATGCCCGGCTCGGGGCGGATGACGCGCTTCAGCGTGTCGGCGGCGATGCGCTCGAGCTCGACCCAGTCGAGGCCGCCGGCGCCGGTGAGGTCGAGCGCGTTGACGTCGGCGTGGCCCGCGAGCCACGGCGCCAGCTCGGCCGGGTCGCCGGTGAGGATGTTGACGACTCCGCCCGGCAGGTCGCTGGTCGCCAGCACCTCGGCGAGCGAGATCGACGAGAGGGCAGCGGATGCGGCGGGCACGACCACGACGGCGTTGCCGGTGACGAGGGCGGGCGCGATCACCGAGGTCAGCCCCAGCAGCCCGGCCGACTGCGGCGCGATGCTCGCGACGACGCCGGTGGGCTCGGGCACGGTGATGTTGAAGTACGGCCCGGCGACCGGGTTGGCGTGGCCGGCGATCTGGGCGATCTTGTCGGTCCAGCCGGCGTGCCACACCCAGAGGTCGATGGCGTCCTCGACCTGCTTGAGCGCACGTGCGGGCGTGAGGCCCTCGGTGCGCTGCAGCTCGTCGACGAACTGCGCCTTGCGCCCCTCGAGCACCTCGGCGACGCGGTAGAGCACCTGGCCGCGGTTGTAGGCGGTGGCGCCCGCCCAGCCGGGCTGCGCCTTGCGGGCGGCGCGCACGGCGTCGCGGGCGTCCTTGCGGGATGCCTTGGCGACGTTCGCGACGAAGCGGCCGCGGGTGTCGAGCACCTCGGTGACGCGCCCCGACTCGCTGCGCGGGAAGGCGCCGCCGATGAAGAGCTTGTAGGTCTTGGGCACGTCGAGGCGAGCGGATGCGGTGCGTGCAGCCGGGCGGGCGGTGGTCGTCGTCTTCGTGGTCGCCATCACTTGCCTGCCTTCAGGTATGCCTGCATGCCCTGCACGCCGCCCTCGCGGCCGTAGCCCGACTCCTTGTAGCCGCCGAAGGGGCTGGCCGGGTCGAACTTGTTGAACGTGTTCGTCCAGACGACGCCCGCGCGCAGCTTGTCGGCGACGGCCAGCACGCGGCTGCCCTTGTCGCTCCAGATGCCGGCCGACAGGCCGTAGGGCGTGTTGTTGGCCTTCGCGATCGCCTCGTCGGGCGTGCGGAACGTGAGCACCGACAGCACCGGGCCGAAGATCTCCTCGCGGGCGATGGTCGACGACGCCTCGACGCCGGTGACGACGGTGGGCGCGAACCAGTAGCCCTCCGCGGGCAGCTCGCACGCGGGGCTCCACGCCTCGCCGCCCTCGGCGACGCCCTGCGCCACGAGGCGCGTGATGCGCTCGAGCTGCTCGGTGGAGTTGATGGCGCCCACGTCGGTGTTCTTGTCGAGCGGGTCGCCGAGGCGCAGCGTCGACATGCGCTCCTTGAGTCGATCCATCACCGTGTCGTGCACGTTCTCCTGCACCAGCAGGCGGCTGCCCGCGCAGCACACCTGGCCCTGGTTGAAGAAGATGCCGTTGACGATGCCCTCGATGGCCTGGTCGAGCGGGGCGTCGTCGAACACGATGTTGGCGCCCTTGCCGCCCAGCTCGAGCGTGAGCTTCTTGTCGGTGCCGGCGATCGCCTTCGCGATCTCGCGGCCGACCGCGGTCGAGCCGGTGAAGGCCACCTTGTCGACATCCGGGTGGCGCACGAGCGCCGCGCCGGTCTCGCCGGCGCCCGTGATGAGGTTCACGACGCCGGCGGGCAGGCCCGCCTGCTCGCAGATCTCGGCGAAGAGCATCGCCGTCAGCGGCGTCGTCTCGGCGGGCTTCAGCACCACCGTGTTGCCGGCGGCGAGCGCCGGGGCGACCTTCCACGCGAGCATGAGCAGCGGGAAGTTCCAGGGGATGATCTGCGCGGCGACGCCGTGCGGCTGCGGGTTCGCGCCCAGGCCCACGTGGTCGAGCTTGTCGGCCCAGCCGGCGCAGTGGAAGAACCACTGGGCGACGAGCGGGATGTCGGCGTCGCGGGTCTCCTTGATGGGCTTGCCGTTGTCGAGCGACTCGGCGACGGCCAGCTCGCGGGCGCGCTCCTGCAGGATGCGCGCGATGCGGAACAGGTACTTGCCGCGGTCACGGCCCGACATGCGGCCCCACGTCTGGCGGAAGGCGCTGCGGGCAGCCCGCACCGCGGCATCCACGTCGCCCTCGTCGGCGGAGGCGAAGGTGGCGATCTGGCGCTCGGTGGAGGGCGACACCGAGGCGAACGGCGTGCCGGAGCCGGCGACCCACTCGCCGCCGATGAACAGGCGGTACTCGTCGCGGAGGTTCAGGATGGCGGTCGACTCGGGAGCCGGTGCGTATTCGAGGAATGTCATCGGGACCCTCAGTCGATCGTCACGTAGTCGGGGCCGGAGTAGCGGCCGGTGGTGAGCTTCTGGCGCTGCAGCAGCACGTCGTTCAGCAGGCTCGAGGCGCCGAAGCGGAACAGGTGCGGGTCGAGCCACGCCTCGCCGCAGGTCTCGGCGACCGTGACGAGGTACTTCATGGCGTCCTTCGCGGTCGAGATGCCGCCGGCCGGCTTCACGCCGATGCGCTCCCCCGTCAGCCGCTCCCAGTCGCGCACGACCTGCAGCATGAGCAGCGTCACCGGCAGCGTCGCCGCCGGCTGCACCTTGCCGGTGGAGGTCTTGATGAAGTCGCCGCCCGCGAGGATCGAGAGCCACGACGCGCGGCGCACGTTGTCGTAGGTGACCAGCTCGCCGGTCTCGAGGATGACCTTGAGGTGGGCGTAGCTGCCGTCGTCGCGGCGGCACGCCTCCTTGGTCAGCACGATCTCGTCGAAGACCTTGCCGTAGTTGCCCTCGAGGAAGGCGCCGCGGTCGATGACCATGTCGATCTCGTCAGCACCGGCGGCGACGGCGTCGCGGGTGTCCTGCAGCTTCACCTCGACGCTCGCGCGACCGGAGGGGAACGCGGTGGCGACGGCGGCGACGTTGATGCCGCTGTCCTTGCCGGCGCTCCAGGCGGAGCCGAGCGCCTCGACGGCGTTGCCCACCATGTCGCCGTAGACGCAGACGGCTGCGGGCCGGGGCGTCGAGGGGTCGGATGCGTCGGGCACGAGGGCCTTCGCGACCAGCGAGCGCACCTTGCCGCGGGTGTCGTTGCCCTGCAGGGTCGTCAGGTCGATCATGCGGATGGTGAGATCGAGGGCCTTCGCCTTCGAGGTGGTCTTGATCGAGCGGGTGCCGAGCGCGGCGGCGCGGGCCTCGAGGCCCACGGCGTCGACGGTCGGCAGACCCTCGAGGTGGCGACGGAGCGCGACCTCGGAGAGGTCGCTCCCGAGCAGCTGGACTGCGCGCTCCGCCGGGGCGAGCGCTGCGCTGGGTGTGGTCACGCTGTTCCTTCTCCTCTGCCGCGGTGCGGATGCCCGCAAGGTGTGTCGCGACGTGCGAGTGGAGGCCACTCTACCCGGCGCCTCGCCGGGTGCGGAGGCGGCTCAGCCGGCGGCGGCGGCCACGAGCCGGCGGGTCGCCTCGACGTCGCGGTGCATCTGCGTGATCAGCTGGTCGAGCCCCTCGAAGCGGTGCATCGGGCGCACGAAGTCGATCAGCTCGAGCGTGATCGGCCGGTCGTAGAGGTCGAGGTCGGTGTCGAGCAGGAACGCCTCCACCGTCTTCGCCTGCACGCCGTCGAACGTGGGGTTGTCGCCGATCGAGACGGCGGCCGAGAAGGTGCCGGCGTCGACGTGCGCGATGGCGGCGTAGACGCCGTCGGCGGGGATGAAGCCCTCGACCGGCGCGCCCAGGTTGGCGGTCGGGAACCCGAGCTCGCGCCCCCGCTGGAACCCGCGCACCACGTCGCCGCGCAGCACGTGGCGACGGCCCAGCATGCCGTTCGCCTCCGGGATGCGGCCGAGCACCAGCGCCTCGCGGATCCAGGTGGAGGAGACGCGGCGGCCGTCGGTGAAGCAGATGTCGCCGATCGACTCCACGCGCGACCCGCGGGGCTCGGCGAGCTCGCGCAGCAGCGCCGCGTCGCCCGAGCCGCGGTGCCCGAAGCGGAAGTCGTCGCCGACGAGCAGCACCCGGCCGCCCAGCCCGTCGAAGAGCACCAGCTCGGCGAACTCGCGCGCGGGCTGCGCGGCGGCCTCGGGCGTGAAGGGGATGACGACCACGCGGTCGGCACCGGCGGCCTCGAGCAGCTCGATCTTGTGTGCGAGCGACACGAGCGGCAGCGGCGCGCGGTCGGGCCTTACGACCTCGAGCGGGTTGCGGTCGAAGGTGACGACGGTCGTCGCGAGCCCTTCGGGCTCGGCGAGCGCCCGCAGCTGCTCGAGGATGCGCTGGTGGCCGATGTGCACGCCGTCGAACTTGCCGATCGTGATCGCCGAGGGCGTCGAGACCAGCTCGTCGATCCAGCCGAGCCCGCGCTCGGCGAGGCTGTGGGGTTGCTCGTGCGCGCTCATGCGGCCACCCGCTCCCGGCTGACCCGCAGCCACCAGAGGCCCAGGATCGGCAGCACCGCGGGGATGAAGAGGTAGCCCGAGCCGAAGCGGCTCCAGACCGTGTCGTGCGCGAACAGCTCGGGCGAGACCAGCGAGAGCGTGCCGACGACGACCACACCGACCAGCTCGAAGCAGACGGCCAGGAGCGCGACGCGACGCCACGCATCCGATCGACCGGCGAGCGCGACGGTGGCGACGATGTAGACGACCGCGGCGAGGGCGCTCAGCGCGTAGGCGAGCGGAGCCTCGTCGAAGCGCTGCACGATCTGCACGAACGAGCGACCGGTCGCCGCCAGGGCCAGCACCGCGTACACCGCGATGAGGACCCGTCCGATCCCGGCATGCCTGCGCTCGCTCATCCCATCGATCCTAGCCGCGCGGCTCAGGCCGACTGGACGAACCAGATCTGGTGCATGCGGTAGACCATCACGGCGCACGCGAGGATGCCGATGCCGACGATGAGGGTCGACCACTTGCCCTGCTTGTCGATGAGCGCCCACACCACCGCGGCCGGCGGGATCGCGAGCGCCGAGATCAGGTAGACCCAGTACTCGAGCAGGTCGCCGGTGGGGCCGGCGCCGACGATCGGCGCGATGATCGACGCGACCGTCTGCACCAGCAGCGTGAGCAGCGTCAGCGCCGCGGCTCCCAGCACGATGTCGTTGAAGGGCCGGCGCGCGAGCCCGTAGACGGCGACCGCCGCGCCGATGACTCCGAGCGCGCTCGCCTGCGCGAGCATCAGCCAGGCGATCACGGCTGCGGCTCCGGGCCCTGCTCGGCCGTCGGCTCGGGCGTCAGCGTCGCGGCCGCGCTCGCGGGCGCCGCCGCCGGCGCGGGTGGCGGGAAGTTCGTCACCGGCATGAGACGGCGCCCGGCGACCCGTGCGATGCCGACGAGCCGCTCGCCGTGCACGGCGGCGACGATGCCCGACTCGCTCTCGAGCGCCACCGTGCGGCGGCCGCTGGCGAGGTTCGCGGCCCGCTCGTCGTCGAGCTCGGCGACCGGCAGGATGCGCGAGGCGGCTCGGGCGGGCGTCAGCAGCAGGTGCTCCGCACCCGACTCGGGCAGCGCATCCGCCCCCGGTGCCCCGTCGACCTCGAACGGGCCGATGCGGGTGCGCCGCAGCGCCGTCAGGTGCCCTCCGACGCCCAGCGCCTCGCCCAGGTCGCGGGCGAGCGCGCGGATGTAGGTGCCGCTCGAGCAGTCGACCACCACGTCGACCTCGGCGCGGGCGCCCGCGCGGAACGCGAGCGCCTCGAAGCGCGCGACCGTGACGGGGCGGGCCTTGAGCTCGACCTGCTCCCCCGCCCGCACCCGCGCGTAGGCGCGCTCGCCGTCGACCTTGATGGCGCTGACGCTCGACGGCACCTGCTCGATGTCGCCGGTGAGCGCGGCCATCGGGGCCGCGAGGTCCGCCTCGGTCAGGTGGGACGCATCCGCCGTCGACGTCTCGTCGCCCTCGGCGTCGTCGGTGGTGGTCGCGGCGCCCAGCAGGATCGTCGCCGTGTAGGTCTTGTCGAGGCCGACCATGTGGGTCAGCAGCCGCGTCGAGGGGCCGACGCCCAGGATGAGCAGGCCCGTGGCCATGGGGTCGAGCGTGCCCGCGTGCCCCACCTTGCGGGTGCCGAGCGCTCGGCGGGCGCGGCTCACGGCGGTGTGGCTCGTGATGCCCTGCGGCTTGTCGACGAGCAGGATCCCGTCGGGGTTCGAGGCTGCGGCTGGCACCCGTCGAGCCTACCGAGCGGGCGGGTCGAGCTCCGTCGGGGTCGGCCGCGCCGCGATGCCGACGCCGGTGCCGGTGCCGGTGCCGTGGCCGCCGCGGTGCCGGTGCCGTGACCGTGGCCGGATAGCCTGCCCGCATGGCGATCGACGAGGTTCCCGCGCGGCCGGAGCGGCAGCGGGTGGCGGTCATCGGCGCGGGCGCGATCGGCGGCACGATCGCCGCCCGGCTGGATGCGGTGGGGCACGACGTGACCGTCACCGCGCGCGGCGAGAACCTGGCCGCGATCCGCGCGCACGGCCTGCAGCTCAAGGGCGCGTTCGGCCAGCACACCGCGCGCGTCACGGCGCTCGAGGCGCTGGAGGTGCCGCCCGACGTGGCGATCCTCTCGACCAAGGCGACCGGCACCACCGCGGCCATCGAGGCCAGCCGTCAGGCGCTCGACGGGGTGCCGCTGCTGGTGGTGCAGAACGGCCTCGGCGGCGACCGGCTCGCGGCCCGGCTGCTCGGGCACGAGCGGGTGGCGGGCGGCATCGCGCTGATGGCGGCGAACTCCATGGAGCCGGGCATCGTGACGGTGACCGCCACCGGCGACACGATCGTCGGCGGGCCGGAGGGCGCCCGCTTCGCGGCGCTGCTGGGCGAGGCGCTGCCGACCAGCGAGACGCCGTCGATCGAGGGCGCGCAGTGGACGAAGCTGCTCATCAACATGGTCAACGCGATCCCCGCGATCGTCGGGCACTCGGTGCAGGACGTCATCCGCGATCCCGGCCTGCGCCGCGTGATGGTCGCCTCGATGCGCGAGACCGCCCGCATCGGCCTCGCCGCGGGCGTGCGGTTCCAGCCGCTCCAGGGCCTCACGCCGCTGCTCGTGCGCGTCGTGGCGTTCGCGCCGCACCGCATCGCGCAGCAGGTGCCGCTGCGCATCCGTGACCGTCTCGGCGACGTGCCCAACCTCGGGTCGACCCAGCAGTCGATCCGCCGCGGGCAGCCGACCGAGGTCGATCAGATCAACGGCGCGGTGGCGGATGCCGCCGGTCGCCTCGGGCGCGAGGCTCCCGTCAACGCCGCGCTGGTCGAGCTCGTGCACGAGGTCGAGCGCACCGACCGGTTCCTGCCCGCGTCGGTGGTGCGGCGGCTGGCGTAGCCGCGGCTCGCGCGGCTCAGCAGGAGTCGGCGAACAGCTGCTGCGGCCGCCGCCAGTCGCTGTTGTCGACGATGAACGCGGCCTTGCCGCGCGGGTTGGCCTGCAGCTCGTACTGCTGGTGGGCGTCGCGGTAGCGGGCGTGCGACGGATGCTCGACATCCGGATGCGCGCCGTCACGGGCGCGCAGGCGCTCACCCCGCACCCGCGGGTCGGCCTCGATCCAGAGCACCCCGTGCCACTTGCCCGCCAGCGCGGGACGCTGCAGGAAGACGCCGTCGACGATGAGCACGACATCCGGCCCCGCGGTGTGCCACTCCCTCTCGACCGGGTGGTCGGTGGCGAGGTCGAAGGCGCGTGTCACGAAGCCGGTCGAGCCGCCCATGCGGAACGGCTGCAGCAGCACGCGGTCGAGCAGCTCGACGTCGAACGCATCCTCGTAGTAGCCCTTGGCCGAGTCACGCCCCTGCCGGTAGCGGAACGCCTGCGGCCGATGGAAGTCGTCGGCGCTCGCGCGGAACGCCTCGACGCCCGCGCGCGCGAATGCGACCTGGAGGGCATCCGCGAACCTCGTCTTGCCGACGCCGTCACGGCCCTCGACGGCGATGAGCCTGCGGCCGCGCGGGTTGCGGCGCAGGATCTGCGCGACGAGGTCGGTGTAGAGCGCCTTCTGCTCGGGGGTCCAGGAGGCGGCCTTCATGAGGAGCGCGCTGTCGACCATGCGGTCAGCCTAGGCCGCGCGGCTCGGCACCGTGCTCAGGCGCCGCGCTCAGGCGCCGCGCTCAGGCGACGGGCGTCGGCGGCGCGACGGGCCGGCGACCGTAGACGAGCCGGCGCAGCAGCGCCTCTGCCGGCCCGCGCCTGCCGCGCAGGTCGAGCACGAGCGCGACCACGACCGTCACCAGCCACACCCCGGCCGCGAAGCCAGCCGCGGCCAGCGGCGACAGGGGCGCGCCGAGCCCCAGCCCCCACGCGGCGAGCACCGGCGCGAACAGCACCGACTGCAGCAGGTAGCTCGACAGCGAGCGCTTGCCGACGGCGCTGAGCGCGCGCACGACGATGCCGCGACGGTCGCCGATGGCGGCCGCGATCAGCCCGAACAGGGCGGCGTAGCCGACGCCGCCCGCGACGCCGGTGGCGCTCGACAGGCCGATGGTCGCCCAGGAGAGGAGCGGATCGAAGAGCAGGCCGGCGTGCTGCGCCGCGGCCAGTGCGCCGCCCGCCCAGCCGGTCCCGATGCCGACGAGCGCGATGCGCACCAGCAGCGCCCGGTGCTCGCGCGGGCGGTCGAGCAGTCCGCGGCGTGCCGCCAGGATGCCGAGCACGACCGCCAGCGGCACGGTCAGCACGAACGCCTGGCCGACCGTCGACACGAGCCACGTCCCCAGGCTCATGAGCATGAACAGCAGGTAGTTCGACTCGCCTGCCGGGTAGGGCACCGCGGGCACGGCGAGCATGGAGAGGTCGTCGCTGAGGGCACCGGTCAGGAAGCCGCCGAGCAGCCCGAACAGGCCGGCGACGAGCAGCAGGGCGGCGAGCACCCAGGCGGTGATCTGCAGCGTGCGGTCGCGGCGCTGCAGGAGCAGCCAGGTGACGACCAGGCCGACGAGGCCGTAGGCGCCCACGATGTCGCCGAACCAGAGCAGCAGCGCGTGCACGGCGCCGAAGGCGAGCATCCACGCGTGTCGGCGCTGCAGCAGCCGCTTCGCCTCCCGCATCGGCGTGCCCGCCGCCGACTGCCGGCTGTACAGCTGCCAGATGCCGTAGCCGAACAGGAACGCGAACAGCGGGTAGGAGCGGCCGTCGATCGCGACGAGCGAGAACAGCTGCCAGCCGAGGTCGGCGCCCTCGGCGCCGAGCGGGTGCCCGTTCGTGAGGCCGCGCTCGACGCCGTGCAGCCACCAGGACACGTTGGCCAGCGCGATGAGCAGCAGCATCAGCCCGCGCGCCAGGTCGGGCGCGAGGCTGCGGCCTCGCGCCGCGGTCGCGGCAGCGGCGAGGTCGACGGGCTGCGGCGGTGCCGCCCAGCCGGAGGCGGAGGGCGGCAGCCCGGGGTGCGGATGCTGCGGCGAGGTCACCGATCGACGCTATCCGAACGCGGCCTACGCTGTTCAGGTGCCCGGTGAACTCGCGATGAACGACCTCGCCGAGTGGTATCGCGGCAACGCCCGTGATCTGCCGTGGCGCCGCCCGGAGTTCGACGCCTGGGGCACGCTGGTGAGCGAGATCATGCTGCAGCAGACGCAGGCGTCGCGCGTCGCCGTCGAGATCGACCGCTGGCTCGACCGCTGGCCGACGCCCGCCGATCTCGCCGACGCGCCCACGCACGAGGTGCTGCGCCAGTGGGGCACGCTCGGCTACCCGCGCCGCGCCCTGCGGCTGCAGGACGCCGCGCGCGCGATCGTCGAGCGCCACGGCGGCGAGGTGCCGCGCGACGTCGCCGACCTGCTGGCGCTGCCCGGCATCGGCGACTACACCGCCCGGGCCGTCGCCGTCTTCCACTTCGGCGACCGCCACCCGGTGGTCGACACGAACGTGCGCCGCGTCGTCGCCCGCGCCGTGCACGGGCAGGGAGAGGCGGGCCCGGCCGCCAAGCGCGACCTCGCCGACGTCGAGGCGCTGCTGCCGGCCACCCCGGCCGACGCATCCGTCGCCTCGATCGCGCTGATGGAGCTCGGCGCGCTCGTGTGCACGGCCCGCCGGCCCGACTGCGACGCCTGCCCGATCGCCGCCGCCTGCGCGTGGCGGGCGGCCGGCTACCCGGCGTA
Source organism: Agrococcus beijingensis (assembly GCF_030758955.1). NCBI lineage: Bacteria > Bacillati > Actinomycetota > Actinomycetes > Micrococcales > Microbacteriaceae > Agrococcus > Agrococcus beijingensis. The sequence goes on from NZ_CP132360.1 coordinate 1,191,497, forward strand.
CGCGGGCCGGCGGGCACCCAAGCAGGGCCGCTTCGCCGGCAGCGACCGGCAGGCGCGCGGCACCGTGCTGCGGGCGCTGCGCGCGGTCGACGTGCCGCTGGCCGAGGCCGAGCTCGCGCCGCTCTGGCCCGACCCGGCCCGGCGCGAGCGGGCGATCGCCTCGCTCGCCGCCGACGGCCTGCTGGTGCGCGAGGCGGGCAGCCTGAGGCTCCCCCACTAGCCGCGGGGCTAGGTTGTCGGCATGCCCGCACGCTACGAGCACGTCACCGACGCGAGCGACGAGCTCGCCGCCGCCCTCGCCGCGATCCGCGAGGAGCTCGGCCTGGGCGCCGAGTTCCCGCCCGAGGCGCTCGCCGAGGCCGAGGCCTTCGCCGCGGCGCCGCGCCTGCCGGAGGCCGACCGGTCGGGCGTCGGCTTCGTCACGATCGATCCCGAGGGCTCCACCGACCTCGACCAGGCGCTCCACATCGAGCGCGCCGGCGACGGCTTCGAGGTGCGCTACGCGATCGCCGACGTGCCCGCGTTCGTCGAGCCGGGCGGCGCCATCGACGCCGAGGCGCGCCGACGCGGCCAGACGATGTACGCCCCCGACGGCCGCGTGCCGCTGCACCCGCCGGCGGTCAGCGAGGGTGCGGCGAGCCTGCTCGAGGCGCAGGAGCGCGGCGCCTACGTGTGGACGATGCGGCTGGATGCGTCGGGTGCCGTCGTCGAGACCGCCCTCGAGCGGGCTCGGGTGCGGTCGCGCGAGCAGCTGACCTACCGCCAGGCGCAGGCGCGCGTCGAGGCGGGCGACGCGATGCTGGGGCTGCTCAGGGAGGTCGGCGAGCTGCGCATCGCGCTCGAGGAGGCGCGCGAGGGCGCGAGCCTCGACATGCCCGAGGAGGAGATCGCGCACGTCGACGGCGCGTACCGCATCGAGCGCCGCGAGCTGCTGCCGGTCGAGCGCTGGAACGCGCAGATCTCGCTGATGACCGGCATGGAGGCCGCGAACCTCCAGCTGCAGGCGAAGCGCGGCATCCTGCGGACCATGCCGCGCCCGCCGGAGAGCGACGTCGCGCGGTTCCGCAAGGAGGTGCGGGCCATCGGCGAGGAGTGGGCCGAGGGTGAGCACTACGGCGCCTTCCTGCGCCGCCTCGACCGCGCGAAGCCGACGACGCTCGCGATCCTGCAGGCCGCCCGGCGCCTTTTCCGGGGTGCGGGCTACACCGTGCTGGATGAGCGCTCGGATGCGTCGGCGCTCGAGCAGGCGGCGATCGGGGCCCCGTACGCCCACACCACTGCGCCGCTGCGGCGGCTCGTCGACCGCTACGTGCTCGCGCACTGCGAGGCGATCGCGAACGGCCGCGAGATCCCGCAGTGGGCGAGCGACGGGCTCGACGGCCTGCCCGAGATCATGGCCGAGTCGGGACGCGCCGCGGGCCAGCTCGAGCGCGCCTCGATCGACGCGGTCGAGATCGCGATGCTGCGCTCGCGGGTCGGCGACGAGTTCGACGCCGTGGTCGTCGAGACCCGCAAGGAGGGCGCGACGATCCAGCTGATCGACCCGCCCACCGAGGCGGCCTGCGACACCGTCGCGGAGCCGGGCGAGCGCGTCAGGGTGCGGCTCGTCGAGGCCGACCTGGCGGCGCGCCGGCTCCGCTTCGCGGACGCCTAGTCCTCGTCGAGCTCCCGCGGCTTCTTGTACGGGTCGGCGTCGCCTGCGTAGTCGGCGGCCGCTGCGGCGCGCTGCGCCTCGAGGTCGCGCACGCGAGCCTCGTCGAGCAGGTGCTCGATCGACGCGGCGTTCTCGGGCAGCGCGTCGAGGATGAACTCGATCGTCGGCGTCAGCCGCAGCGAGATGCCCTTGCCGATCTCGCGCCGCACGAGGCCCTTGGCGCTCGTGAGCGCCTTGGCGGTCTCCTCGCGCTCTTCGTCGGTGCCGTACACGGTGTAGAAGATCGACGCGTGCTGCAGGTCGCCCGTCATGCGGACATCCGTGATCGTCACGAAGCCGAGCCGCGGATCCTTCACCTCGCGCTCGAGCGCGTGCACGGTGATCTCGTGGATGCGGTCGGCGATCTTCCTCGCCCTGGGGTTCTCGCCCATCAGTTCCTCCTGTGCTTCCTCAGACGAGTATGGGGCGGCCGGAGCCGCCCCATACTCGATGCTCGCGTCAGACGCGCGGCTTCTCGACCATCTCGGTGGTCTCGATCTCGTCGCCGATCTGCAGATCGTTGAACTTGCCGAGGCCGATGCCGCACTCGAAGTCGGTGCGGACCTCGGTCACGTCGTCCTTGAAGCGTCGCAGCGACTCGATGGCCAGGCCATCGGCCAGCACGATGCCGTCGCGGATGACGCGCGCCTTCGCGTTGCGGGTGATCGTGCCGGAGCGGACGATGCAGCCGGCGATGTTGCCGAACTTCGACGAGCGGAACACCTCGCGGATCTCCGCCACGCCCGACTGGACCTCTTCGAACTCCGGCTTGAGCATGCCCTTGAGCGAGCTCTCGACATCTTCGATCGCCGCGTAGATGACGTTGTAGAACCGCACGTCGACACCCTCACGGGCGGCGCGCTCACGGGCCTTCGTGTCCGGACGGACGTTGAAGCCGATGATGACGGCCGAGTCGACCGTCGCCAGGTTGACATCCGACTCGGTGATCGCGCCCACGCCGCGGTGGATGATCCGCAGGTCGACGGAGTCGTCGATCTCGATCTTCATCAGCGACTCCTCGAGCGCCTCGACGGCACCCGAGACGTCACCCTTGATGATGAGGTTGAGCGTCTCGACCTTGCCCTGCTCCATCGCCAGCTTGAAGTCCTCGAGCGACATGCGCTTGCGGGCCTTGGCCAGCTGGGCGTTGCGCTCGACGGCCTCGCGCTTCTCGGCGATCTGGCGGGCGGTGCGGTCGTCCTCCGTGACGATGAAGGTGTCACCGGCACGAGGCACGCTCGAGAGGCCCTGCACCTGCACGGGCATCGACGGGTACGACTCCTCGACCAGCTCGCCGCGGTCGTCGACCATCGCACGGACGCGGCCGTAGGCCGTGCCCGCCACGATCGCGTCGCCGACGCGGAGCGTTCCGGACTGGATGAGCACGGTCGCCACCGAGCCGCGGCCCTTGTCGAGCTTCGCCTCGATCGCGATGCCGCGCGCCTCCTTGTTGGGGTTGGCACGCAGGTCGAGACCGGCGTCGGCGGTGAGCAGCACGGCCTCGAGGAGCTCCTCGATGCCGGTGCGCGCGAGCGCCGAGACGTCGACGAACATCGTGTCGCCGCCGTACTCCTCGGTGACGAGGCCGTACTCGGTGAGCTGCTGGCGCACCTTGGCGGGGTTCGCGCCCTCCTTGTCGACCTTGTTGACCGCGACCACGATCGGCACGTTGGCCGCCTGCGCGTGGTTCAGCGCCTCGATCGTCTGGGGCATGATGCCGTCGTCCGCCGCGACCACGAGGATCGCGATATCGGTCACCTGGGCACCACGAGCACGCATGGCGGTGAACGCCTCGTGACCCGGGGTGTCGATGAAGGTGATCGCGCGGTCTTCGCCCTCGTGCTCCTTCCACACCTGGTAGGCGCCGATGTGCTGCGTGATGCCGCCGGCCTCGCCGTCGATGACGTTGGCGCCGCGGATCGCGTCGAGCAGGCGCGTCTTGCCGTGGTCGACGTGACCCATGACGGTGACGACCGGCGCGCGGTATTCGAGGTCCTCGTCGGTCTCGTCCTCGAGCTCCTGCTCGAGGTCGAGGCCGAAGCCCTCGAGGAGCTCCTTGTCCTCGTCCTCGGGGCTGACGATCTGGACCTTGTAGCCCAGCTCGGCACCGAGCAGCTCGAAGGTGGTCTCGTCGAGCGACTCCGTCGCCGTCGCCATCTCGCCGAGGTGGAACAGCACGGTCACCAGGTCGCCGGGGCTCGCGTCGATCTTCTCGGCGAAGTCGGCGATCGATGCGCCACGGCGCATGCGGATGATGGTGGTGCCATCACCGCGGCGCACCTTGACGCCACCGATCGACGGCGCCTCGCGCATCTCGAACTCGAGCCGCTTGGTGCGCTTCGACTTGCGGGACTTGCCCTTCGCGCCACCCTTGCCGAACGCGCCGGCAGTGCCGCCGCGACCGCGGCCGCCGCCGCCGGGACGACCCGCGAACGCGGGACCGCCACGACCGGGAGCGCCGGGACCGGGGGCACCGGCGCCTGCGCGCTGGAAGCCGCCGGCGCCGCCCGGACGGCCGGGGCCACCGGGACGACCGGGCCCACCCGCACGCGGAGCGCCGGGACGCGGCGCACCGGGACGCGGGGCGCCGGGACGAGGAGCGCCGGGGCGCGGAGCCACCGGGCGCGGCCCGCCGGGGCCAGCCTTGCTGGTGAACGGGTTGTTGCCCGGGCGCGGTCGACCCATGCCCTGCGACGAGGCGAACGGGTTGTTGCCGGGGCGCGGGGCTCCCGGGCGGCCCATCGGGCGAGGGATCGAGCCGGGGGTCGCGCTGTCCGCGTCGCCGGTCGCGGGAGCGGCCGTCGACGCGGGGGCCTCAGCCGCGGGTGCGGGCGTCGGCGCGTCGGCCTTCGGCGCCTCGGCCTCGGGCGCCGGAGCGGCCGGAGCCTTGGCCTCAGCGGGCGCCGGGGCGGCGGGAGCCGCTGCCGGTGCGGGCGCCTTGGGGGCGGCGCCGCCGGGCTTGGCCGACGGTGCCTTCGCGGCCGGTGCCTTCGCGGCCGGTGCCTTCGCAGCCGGTGCCTTGGCGGGCGCGGCGGGAGCCGCCGCGGGCTCGGCGGTCGCCGTGTGCCCCTCCGCCTCGAGGGCGGCCTTGAGCTTGCGAGCGACCGGGGGTGCGATCGCCGAGGCGGGTCCCTTGACGAACTCGCCCATCTCCTTGAGCTTGGCCAGAGCGACCTTGCTCTCGACGCCGATCTCGGCGGCGATCTCGTGAACGCGTGGGTTTGCCACTTCTCTCCTGTCTTGGTCCGCCCAAGACAGGGCGGACGTCAATTGCTGACGGGTCTCATTTCGAGCTGCTCATCAGTTGTCCATGTGGGTTTCGTTCCTTCGGTCGGGGCTCGGTTCGAGCCCGTCCTGCGCCCATCGTGCGATGGGCGAGGTGTCCAGGGGCTTCTGGCGCAGTGCCCGCGGAAGCGAGCGGACTGCGCGCTCCACGCACTGCTGCGTCGGATGCACCCATGCGCCTCGGCCCGGGAGCCGTTGATCGAGATCGACGACCGCCACGGAGTCCTGCGCGACGATCCGCACGAGATGTGCGGGTTCAGTGCGCGCGCGACAGCCAAGACACGTTCGGATGCGTCTACAGTACCGCAGACACGCCCGGGATGCAGAGGCGTGTCGGTGCGGGCCCGTCAGTCTCACCGAATCGGGCTGGATGTCGATCTCATCGCTCGGAAGAGCCCCACCGGGCCTCTTCCTCACGACCGCTCAGATCGACATCCACGAACCCCCTGGCCGCGGGCAACGACCTCGGCTGGTCAGTCCTCCATCACCGAATCCGGCTGGATGTCGATCTTCGCGCCAGTGAGCTTCGCGGCGAGGCGGGCGTTCTGGCCCTCCCGGCCGATCGCCAGCGACAGCTGGAAGTCGGGCACGAGCGCGCGGACGGCACGGGTCTTCTCATCGATCATGAACGCATCCGACACCCTCGCAGGGCTGAGGGCGCTGGCGACGAACGCCGGCAGATCCTCGGAGAAGTCGACGATGTCGACCTTCTCCTCGCCGAGCTCGGCCTGCACGGCGCGCACGCGGGCGCCCATCTCGCCGATGCACGCGCCCTTCGCGTTGATGCCGGGCTGTGTGGCGCGCACCGCGATCTTCGTGCGATGGCCGGCCTCGCGGGCGATCGCCACGATCTCGACGGCACCGGAGGCGATCTCGGGCACCTCGAGCGCGAAGAGGCGGCGCACGAGCGACGGGTGCGTGCGGCTCACCGTGACCTGCGGTCCGCGCTGGCCGCGCTCGACCTTCGTGATGTAGACGCGCATCCGCTGGCCGTGCTTGTACTCGGCGCCCGGCACCTGCTCCTCGGGCGGCAGCAGCGCCTCCATGTCGTCGCCGAGCTTGACGTGCACCATGCGCGGGTTCGTGCCCTGCTGCACGATGCCCGCGATGATGTCGCCCTCGCGGTCCTTGTACGCGCCCAGCACCGTCTCGTCGGTCTTGTCGCGCAGCGCCTGGAAGATGACCTGCTTGGCTGCGGATGCGGCGATGCGGCTGAAGTCATCGGTGGTCGCGAGCGACTCGCCGATGCGGTTGCCGTCCTCGTCGAGCTCGGGCTCGTACAGCGCGACCTCGCCCGTGGAGCGGTTGACCTCGACGCGGGGCTGCGGCGCGCCCGGCGCCGGCTTCTCGCCCGAGCTGATGTGCGCCTGCAGGATCGCCTGCTCGATGATGTGGATGAGCGCATCCGAGGAGATCTCCCGCTCGCGCTCGACGGTCTTCAGCACGCTCAGATCGATCTTCACTTGTGGGCTCCTTCTCCTGCGAGGCGTCCCACCTGGGATGCCGACCGATCAGTCTACCGGCCCCCTGCCTGCCCGGCTACCGCGGGCATCCGCCTCTTGGCTGAGGCACAGGCGCCGCTAGGGTTGCCGCCATGGAAGCGTTCGATGGGTTCGTGCTGACTGCTGGCGACTTCTGGTGGACGTGGGTGGTGCTGCCCGTGCTCGCGCTGCTCGGCATCTACTTCACGGTCCGCTCCGGCGTCGTGCAGCTTCGCCTGCTGCCGGCCATGTTCAAGGTGCTGACCGACAAGACCCCGAAGGCGAGGGACGGCAGCAACCAGTCGGTGTCGTCGTTCCAGGCGTTCACGATCTCGGCGGCGAGCCGCGTCGGCGTCGGCAACATCGCCGGCGTGGCGACCGCGATCGCCATCGGCGGCCCCGGCGCCATCTTCTGGATGTGGACGATGGCATTCGTGGGCGGCGCCTCGTCGTTCATCGAGTCGTCGCTCGCCCAGCTCTACAAGCACCGCGACGCCGACGGCTTCCGCGGCGGCCCCGCCTACTACATGCAGCGCGGCCTCGGGCAGCGCTGGATGGGCATCCTCTTCGCCGTCATCCTCATCGTGTGCTTCCCCTTCGCCTTCTCGTCGCTGCAGGCGAACACGATCGTGGCGACGGTGACCTCGACCATCGGCGTCGACACCGCTTGGCTGCCCTGGGCGATCGGCATCGCGGTCGCCATCCTCACCGCCCTCGTCGTCTTCGGCGGCGTCCGCCGCATTGCGAAGGTGACCGAGTCGCTGGTGCCCGCGATGGCGCTGCTCTACCTGATCCTCGGCCTCATCATCGTCGGCATGAACGTCACCGAGGTGCCGCGCGTGATCGGCGAGATCTACGCGGGAGCCTTCGGGTTCCAGCAGGTCGCCGGCGGCGCGATCGGCACGATCCTCATGCAGGGCGTCAAGCGCGGCATGTTCTCGAACGAGGCCGGTCTCGGCTCCGCGCCGAACGCCGGAGCCTCCGCCGCCGTCACGCACCCGGCGAAGCAGGGCCTCGTGCAGACGCTCGGCGTCTACTTCGACACGTTCCTCGTCTGCTCGATCACCGCATTCATCATCCTGGTGTCGACGCCCGACCTCACGGGCGCCGAGGGCGGCATCGGCCTGACGTTCGACGCGGTCACGGGGCAGCTGGGCGCCTGGGCGGGCGTGGCGCTGTCGCTGATCGTCTTCCTGCTGGCGTTCTCGTCGATCATCGGCAACTACTACTACGGCGAGTCGAACATCGAGTTCATCACCGAGAACCGCACCGCGCTGACCGTCTATCGCGTGCTCGCGGTCGTCGCGGTGCTCGGCGGCTCGGTGGTCGCGACCGCGACGATCTGGAACACCGCCGACCTGCTGATGGGCGTCATGGCGATCGTGAACCTCGTCGCCATCGGCCTGCTGTCGGGCGTCGCCTTCAAGCTGCTGAAGAACTACGACGAGCAGCGCCGCGCCGGCAAGGATCCGGTGTTCACCCGCGACATGCTGCCCGAGCTGCGCGGGGTCGAGGTGTGGGAGAGCGTCGAGTCGGTCACCGGTCAGTGGTCGATCGCGGACCCGGACCCCGAGACCGGCGCCGCGAACGCCGCCGGGGCGACGCAGCGCTGACCGGCGGCGGGTGCGCCGCTGCGGCAGCGCACCCGCGGGACGGCTCAGGCCGGCAGCACCTGCACGACCGACGGACGGGGTCCGGCGAACGTGCCGGGGCCCGTCGCGCCGTAGTCGGGGAACATCGAGCGCTGCGCTCCCCACACGCCGTCCTCGCCCGGGTGCTGCACCGCGACGAACACGGTCTGCTCCTGGTCGTGGATGACGGGGCCGCAGGTCTCTGCGTCGGTCGGCACCGCGAGGAACTGCTCGACCCGGCCGCGGGTCTCGCCCTCGAGCGAGACCTTGAACAGGCCGTCGTCGAGGCCGAGCGTGCCCGGCTGGCCGTCGGTCGAGATCCACAGGTTGCCCTCGGAGTCGAACGCGACGTTGTCGGGGCAGGAGATCGGCGAGACGAGCTCCTTCGGGTAGCCGGCGAAGTAGGTCGCCGGCGACGAGGGGTCGCCGCACAGCAGCAGGATCGACCAGCCGAAGGCCGTGCCCGACGCGCCCTGCGTCTCGGTCAGCTCGATGACGTGGCCGTCGCGGTTGCTGCTGCGGGGGTTGGCCTCGTCGAGCGCGTGCCGCGTGCCGCGGTTCGAGTTGTTCGTGAGCGCGACGTACACGCGACCCGTGATGGGGTGGGGCTCGACGTCCTCGGGGCGGTCCATCTTCGTGGGGTTCACGAGGTCGGCCGCGAGGCGCGTGTGCACCAGCACCTGGTCGATCGTCATGCCCGGCACCATGCTGCGGCCGCCGAGCGTGAGCGGCACCCACTGGCCGATGCCGTCGAACGCGCCATCCGCCGGCAGCGTGCCCGTGCCGTCGATCTCGGCCACCGGCGAGTCACCGGTGAAGCGGGCGACGAACAGGTCGCCCTCGGTGAGCAGCTTCTTGTTCTGCTTGCGGGCGCCCGGTCCGGTGCCGTCGTTGAAGCGGTGCTTGGAGACGAACTTGTAGAGGTAGTCGCCGCGCTCGTCGTCGCCCATGTAGGCGACCACGCGGCGGTCCTCGCCGATGCGCACGTTGGCGCCCTCGTGCTTGAAGCGGCCGAGCGCCGTGTGCTTGACCGGGGTCGAGGTCGGGTCCTGCGGGTCGATCTCGACGATGTAGCCGAAGCGGTTCGGCTCCTGCTCGAAGCCCTCGGTGCCGCCGAACCGCGGGTCCTCGAGCTCCCAGCGGGTCGCGGTGGCGCGGTCGGCGAGCCCGTAGCGGCTCGTCGCCCGGTCGGCGACCGGCGTGCGGAAGTAGCTGTTGAAGTTCTCCTCGCCGGAGAGCACGGTGCCCCAGGGGGTGGTGCCGCCCGCGCAGTTGCCGAGGGTGCCGAGCACGACGCGACCCGACGCATCCGTCGCCGTCTGCAGCAGCGGGCTGCCCGCCGCGGGACCGGTCAGCTCGTGCTCGGTCTCGACCGTCACGCGCCGGTTGCGCGCGCCGGCGACGGCGCGCCAGGGATCGCGCACCGAGTCGCGCGCGACCTCGACGACCGACATGCCCTGCGCCATCTTCAGGATGCGCGACTGCACCGCGAGCTGCGCGGGATCGGTCGTGGGCGGGAACATGATCTGCTCGTTCGAGTACTCATGGTTCGCGACCAGCACGCCCGTGAGCCCGGACGCATCCGGGATGACGGCGAGGTAGTCGTTGTTGTAGCCGAACTGCGCGGCCTGCGCCTCGGGCGTCTGCGCCTCGGCGTCGAAGACGGGCGCCCCGGGCAGCACCGGGTCGCCCCAGCGGATCACCGGCACCCAGCGGAAGCCCGCGGGCACCGTCAGTGCGTCGACCGAGGCCGGCACCGGAGCGATCGGCGTGAAGGGCATCGTCGACGAGGTCGCGGCCGCGGCGGCGGTCGCGCGACCGCCGCCCAGGGCGGGCGCGACCGCGATCGCGACGGCGCCGGCGACGCCGAGGCCCAGCGCGCTGCGGCGCGAGAGCACCGCATCGGCGATGGAGCGGAACGTGGGGTTGGCGCTCTGGTTGCACTCGGGCCCGAGGCACGCGTCGCCGCACTTCAGGCGGCAGGTGACGGGCGATCGCTTGCCGCGCGCGTGATCGGCGCTCGGCAGCAGCTGCAGGGGAATGGACATGGCGATCCTCCGGGTCGGCTTCGCTGACGGCACCAGCCTCTGCCTGCCGATCGCTGCGCAGGCGACCTCCGGGTGAACGCGAAGCGAACGCCGGGCGAACGGCTCGGCTCGACCCCCGCGATCGTCAGCGGCCGATCGCCTCCTGCAGCTGTGCGAGCTGCACCTGCTTGCGCTCGCCGCTCGCGCGGTCCCACAGCTCGACGCTGCCCTGCGCGGCGTCGCGGCCGACGACCACCACCAGCGGCATGCCCATCAGCTCGGCGTCGCCGAACTTCACCCCCGGCGACACCTTCGGCCGGTCGTCGAAGAGCACCTCGAGGCCTCGGACGTCGAGGTCGGCCGCCACGCGCTCGGCGATCGAGAACACCTCGGGATCCTTGCCCGTGGCGACGACGTGCACGTCGAACGGCGCGACCTCGCGCGGCCAGACGATGCCCTTGTCGTCGCGCGACTTCTCGACGATCGCCGCGAGGTTGCGGGTCACGCCGATGCCGTAGGAGCCCATCGTGACGGTGACGAGCTTGCCGTGCTCGTCGAGCACCTTCAGCCCGAGCGCCTCGGCGTACTTGCGGCCGAGCTGGAAGACGTGGCCGATCTCCATGCCGCGCTCGAGCACCACCGGGCCCGAGCCGTCCGGGGCCGGGTCGCCGTCGACCACGTTCGCCGCCTCGACCCAGCCGTCGCCGACGAAGTCGCGGCCGGCGACCAGCCCGAAGACGTGCCTGCCGGGCTCGTTGGCGCCGGTGATCCAGCTCGTGCCGTCGACGACGCGCTTGTCGAGCAGGTAGCGGATGCGCGTGGTCGCGCGCTCCCCCAGCACGGCGCCGGAGGTGGACCACGGGCCGATGTAGCCCTTCACGAGGCCCGGGTTGGCCTTGAAGTCGTCGTCGTCGGCCGCGGTGACCACGGCCGGCTGGAAGGCGACCTCGACGCGCTTCTCGTCGACCTCGCGGTCGCCGGGCAGGCCGATCACGACCAGCTCGCGCGTGCCGTCGAGGTGCGTCAGGCGCAGCACGACGTTCTTCAGCGTGTCGGCGGCCGTCCACGGGCGGCCGTCCTCGCGCGGGAAGCGCGCGTTGGCATCGGCGACGAGGGTCTCGATCGTGGGGGTGTCCGGCGTCTCCCGGACCACCGCATCCGCCTGCCCCTCGATCGGCAGCGGCTCGGGCGCCAGCGTCTCGAAGGCCTCGACGTTGGCCGCGTAGCCGCCGGCCGAGCGCACGATGGTGTCCTCGCCGACCGGCGTCGGGTGCATGAACTCCTCGGACTTCGAGCCGCCCATCGCGCCGGCGTCGGCCGAGACGATCACGTACTCGAGGCCCAGGCGCTTGAAGATGCGCTCGTAGGCGTCGCGCTGCAGCTGGTAGGAGGCGGCGAGGCCCTCGTCGGTGACGTCGAACGAGTAGGCGTCCTTCATCGTGAACTCGCGGGCGCGCAGCAGGCCGGCCCGCGGCCGCGCCTCGTCGCGGTACTTGTCCTGGATCTGGAAGATCGTCAGCGGCAGCGCCTTGTAGCTCGAGACGAGATCCTGCACGAGCAGCGTGAAGACCTCCTCGTGCGTCGGCGCCAGCAGGTGATCGGCGCCCTTGCGGTCCTGCAGGCGGAAGATACCGTCGCCGTACTCCGTCCAGCGGCCGGTGCGCTCGTAGGGCTCGCGCGGCAGCAGGCCGGGGAAGAGCACCTCCTGCGCGCCGACGGCCTCCATCTCCTCGCGCACGATGCGCTCGATGTTGCGACGCACCCGCAGCCCCAGCGGCAGCCACGAGTAGAGCCCCGCGCCGGCGCGGCGGATGTAGCCGGCGCGCAGCAGCAGCCGGTGGCTCGCGACCTCGGCCTCGGCCGGGTCCTCGCGGAGCGTGGTGAAGAAGAGCTGGGAGAGGCGGATCACCCTTGCGAGTCTACGGTCACCACGGGTTCTCGACCGCCGGGCCACCGCCCGGCTGATCGCCGTCCTGGTCGTACTGATCCTGCTGCTGCTGCTCGGTCTGGGCGTCCTGGTTCTGCTCCTCGAGCTGCTCCTGCGGCGACTGCTCGCCGTCCGACTCTCCCTCGCCCTCGCCCTCGCCGTCCTGCGACTGCTCGTCCTCGATCTTCTCCTCGATGCGCGGCACCGCGGCCTCGAACTGCTCGGCCGTGTCGGCCTCGCCCTCGCGCGGCTCGTCGTGGCAGCCCTCGGGCGTCGCGTCGATGAGCGCGAGCGCCTCGTTGTAGAGGCCGTTCGCGGTCTGCGTGTCCTGCGCCTCGCGCGCGACGTCGCCCTGCTTCTCGATGTTCGTCACCAGCGAGGCGACGATGACGCAGTGCTCGTTCATCTCGATCGCGGTCTCGGGCTCGCCGTGCAGCTCGAGCGACTCCTCGAGCTTGGCGCGGCCCTCCTCGAGCGCGTCGGCCATCGTCAGCGAGACGCCCAGGCCGAAGGGCGCCTTCCACGGCTCGACCCAGTTCCACAGCTCGAGCCCGCGTGCCGCCTCGGCGGCCTGCCCGTAGGCGCGGGCCTCGAAGCGATCGGCCGCGGTCTGCGAGAGCGCGCTGACGCCGATGAGCTTGGTCGCGAGCACGATCGCCGCGAGCGCGACGGGGATGAGCCCGAGCATGAGCCACCAGCGCAGGGTGCGGCGCTGCCGGTCGGTGAGCGTCTTCGGGGGGCGGATGCGGTTCATCGGATGCGCTCCCTCACGCCGGTGCCGCCGCCCACGGGAGCGCGGCGGTCGGTGCCGAGGATGCCGCGGGTCGACCGCAGCGAGCGCGCGAGGCTGAGCGCCTCCCAGGCCAGCAGCAGCGCGATCGGGATGCCGAGCACCCAGGCGAACTCGAGCCGCGCCTGCTCGGTGCGGTCGAGGTCGGCGGCGCCCTCGAGGGCCGCCATCGGGCCGAGCGCATCCGCGAGCGGCAGGCCGGGGGCCCGCTGCAGGTAGCTGACGCCGAGCTGGTCGGCGATCGTCCGCAGCTGCCCCTGGTCGATGCGGCTGATCGCGTCGCCGCCGCCGGCGGGATCCTGCACGTAGCGATCCTCGTTCGGGTTGAAGCTCGAGATGCGCATGCGGCCGCCCTGCTCGGTGCCGTAGCCCAGCACGAAGCCGCGGTCGACGAGCCCGCCCACGTCGGCGAACGACTGCGGCTGCTCCTCGGCGGTGTGCTCGCCGTCGCCCAGGTAGAAGACGATCGCCGGCGAGGCGGGGTCGTCGGCGGCGCTGCGCTCGAGCTCGGTCTTCAGCAGGTCGTGCGCGACCGCCACCGAGGTGCCGCGCGACTGCTGCGCGATCTCGGGCCGCAGGGCGCGCACCATCTCGATCACGGCGGAGCCGTCGTCGGTGAGCGGCACCCGCAGGATCGCCTGCGAGTCGAAGGAGATGACCGAGAGGTCGGCGCCGGCGAAGGAGCGGGCGATCTCGACCACGTCCTCCTGCATGCCGGCCAGGCGTGCCTCGCTCCCCCAGTCCTCCGCCGCCACCGACTGCGAGGTGTCGAGCATCACGAACACGCGCGCCTGGATGGATGCGGTGGGCACCTCGCCGCCGGGCAGCGCGGGGCGGAAGGCCATCGCGACGGCGAGCGTCACGAGCAGGGTGCGGCGCAGCCACGCGAGGCGGCGCCCGCGCACCGCGACCAGCTGCCAGATGCAGAGGCCGAGCGCGATCGCGCCGACGATGACGACGAGGACCGGGAGCGTGGGGTGGAAGGTGATCACAGTCGCACCCTCGCAGCGATGAGGCAGACCCCCGCGACCAGGAGCAGCACGATGAGCGGCAGCGCCCCCGGCCGGTCGATCACCTGGATCTGCGGCGGCGTCTCGATGAAGCCGGCCTCGATCGCGTTGACGCGGTCGACGATCTGCGGCACGGTCTGCGCGAAGTCGAGCGCGAAGTAGGCGCCGCCGGTGCCCTCGGCGATGTCGCGCAGCTCCTGCGAGTACATGTCGCCGCCGAAGTCGAACGGGTTGATCGCGTACACGCGCACCTCGTTGTCGACGGCGAGCTGCCCCGCCTGCGGCAGCGAGAAGATCTGCTGCCCGTTCACCACGTTGTCGGTGGCGAGGATGATCGAGCGCGGCCGCTCGCTCGCCTCGAGGTCGGCGAAGTCGAGCACGCAGGAGGCGAGGCCGTCGCCGACGAGCGATGCGCCCAGGCCGCTCGCGGTGCCGGCGAGGTAGTTGAACTGCTCCTCGGGCCCGAGCGTGCCGTTCAGCGCCCGCACGTAGCGTCCGAGCTGCTCCTGGATGTAGTCGTAGTCGCTCGTGAGCGGGAAGGCCATCACGCTCGACGCGTCGAAGATGCGCATGCCGATGCGCTCGCCGTCGAGCTCTGCGGCGATCTGCTGGTAGACCGCCAGGATCTCGGCGTCGACGTCGACCATCGAGCCGGAGACGTCGAGGCACAGCACGATGTCGCGCTTGAAGTCCTCCTCCTGGTTCGCGGCGATGCCCGACGGGCGCGACGCGACGGCGCCCGCGACGCCGACCCCGACGACCGCCAGCGCGAGCGCGCTCGCGATCCCCACGCGGTAGCGCAGCAGCGCACCGCGGAAGACGGCGAGCGAGGTCATCCGGTCGACGTGCGCGACCGGCAGCCCGCGCTCGCGGCGGCGCTTCGGCAGCAGCAGCCCCAGCAGCGCCGCGCCCAGGCCGACCACGATCACGACCGGCAGCAGCCAAGGCCACAGCAGCATCACATCCACGTCGCCACCACCTGTCGCGCGGCCGCGATCGCCGCGTCGGGGTCGTGCTTCGCCGCCCGGCGGAACGACGACGGGTAGTACTGCTCGACCGCGCCCTGCACGGTCGGCAGATCGGCATCGCCGAGGTCGCGCAGCGTCATCACCTCGGCGACGACGCCCGTCGACTCGTGGGCGAAGAAGCGCAGCACGAGGCTGAGCCGTTGCGCCAGGGCGCGCGGCTCGAGATCGCCCGCGGCGTGCTCGGCGGCGACCTCGTCGATCAGCCTCAAGTACTTCTCCTTGACGCTGCGCACGTCGATCGGCACGGGTGGTGGGGGCGGAGGCTCGAGGATGCCCCGCGGCCGGGTCCAGAGCCAGCTGAAGGCGTAGACGCCGAGCACGAGCAGCAGCGCGAGCGCGCCCAGCACCCACCAGGGGAAGTAGCCGAAGGGGCCGTAGGTGTCGGGTGCGGGCAGCCGGGCGAGGTCGACCGCTCGGCCGAGCAGGTCGGCGCTGCGCAGCAGGTCGGCGCCGCGGAGCAGGTCAGCGCCGGGCACGGCGGTGCCTCTCGAGCAGGCGGAACAGCCCGCCGATCGCGGTCGCCGAGGAGTCGATGCGCACCGACGCGATGCCGAGCGAGCGCAGTCCGTTCTCGAGCCGCTCGCGCCGGGCGGCCGTCTCGTCGTCGAAGGCGCGCCGCAGCCCGCGGTCGCGGCGCAGGAACGGCGGCAGCCCGACGCCCGTGTCGACGCCGACGAGGTCTTGGGTGTGGCCCGCGCGCGCCATCAGGTCGGCGTCGCCGATCGACACCCAGAGCACCTCGTGCCGCGTGTGCAGCCGGCCCAGGTGCACGTCGAGGTCGTGCGTGTAGGCGACGTCGTCGGCGACCACGACGATCAGCGACCTGCGACGCATCCGCCGCACGGCATGCTCGAGCACGCCCTCGAGGTCGGAGAGCGGGCCGTCGAGCGAGACCGCCGCGTCGATGCGCCGCAGCATGCGCTCGAGGTGCGCCTCGGAGCCGCCCTCCTGCATGTTCTCGGTGCGCTCGGCATCGCCCATCAGCAGCGCGACGCGGTCGCCGTGCCGCGTGGCGAGGTAGCCGAGGATGCCCGACACCAGGATCGCCAGCTCGAGCTTCGACTCGCCCGACTCGGCGGTCGCCGCCATGTTGCGGCCCGAGTCGACCACCATCAGCACGTTGTGCTGGCGCGAGGCGATGTAGCGCTTGATCAGCGGCACGTGGCTGCGTGCGGTGGCCTTCCAGTCGATGTCCTTCACGTCGTCGCCCGGCTGGTACTCGCGCAGGTCGTCGAAGTCGTGGCTGCGGCCGTGGTGGATCGACTGGTACTCGCCCTCGAGCAGCTCGAGGGTGCGACGATGCGCGTGGATCGACATGGTCGTCTTCACCTTGCGCAGCCGTCGCTCCATCGTCGGGCCCTACGGGGTCCGCACGGCGCCGAAGATGGCGTCGATGATCTGCTCGCTGGTCACGCCGTCGGCCTCGGCCTCGTAGCCGAGGATCAGGCGATGGCGCAGCACGGCGTGACGGAGGTCCTTGATGTCCTCCGGGATCACCCAGTCGCGGCCCTGCACGAGCGCGAGCGCCCGCGAGGCCTGCGAGAACGACAGCGAGCCGCGGGGGCTGGCGCCGTACTCGATGTAGGCGGCCAGCTGCGCGCCGATGTAGTCCTCGGCATGCCGGGTGACGTACATGAGCTGCACGACGTAGTTGGTGATCGCCTGGTCGACGTAGACGCGCTTCACGAGCCCCTGCAGGAAGCGCACGTCGTCGAGGCTCGCGACGGGGCCGTCGTGGCCGCGCTCGAACACGCCCGTCTCGGAGCGCCGCACGATCTCGGCCTCCTCCGTGGGCGAGGGGTAGGTGAGGATCTCCTTGAGCAGGAAGCGGTCGAGCTGCGCCTCGGGCAGCGTGTAGGTGCCCTCCTGCTCGATCGGGTTCTGCGTCGCGAGCACCAGGAACGGCTCGGGCAGGTCGTGGGTCTCGCCGCCGATCGATGTCTGGCGCTCCTGCATCGCCTCGAGCATCGCCGACTGCGTCTTGGCGCTCGAGCGGTTGATCTCGTCGAGCAGCACGAAGTTGGCGTGCACCGGGCCCAGCTGGGTGCGGAAGTCGCCGGAGTGCTGGTCGTAGATCTGGGTGCCGACGATGTCGCTGGGCAGCAGGTCGGGCGTGCACTGGATGCGGTGGAACGAGGCGGATACCGACCGCGCGAGCGTCGCCGCCGCGGTCGTCTTCGCGAGCCCCGGCACCGACTCCATCAGCACGTGCCCGCCGGTGAGCAGCGCCACCATCAGCGAGCGCAGCAGCTGGTGCTGCCCGACGACGGTCGACTGGAACGACTGCTCGATGGAGCGGATGATGCGCTTCGCGCGCTCCAGCTCCTCCGGCGTGATCGGGTCCCGCCCGGGGACTGCATTGGACACGCGCGCTCCTATCGGTCGTCGGCACGGCGTCGGCGCGGAGGGGTCTCCGAGGCTCTCGCCTCGGCCACGCTACCGGCTGCGGCTGTGCCTCGCTGTGCCCCCGCTGGACGCCCGCTCAGGCAGTCTGCCGCACGGCCGGCGCGCGGGTCGCGGCGATCGCGGCGACCGCGACGGCGGCGATGAGCGGCAGCATCGCGAGGTTGAGGCCCGCATAGCCGACGAGGCCCAGGATCGGGCCGGCCGCCGCGCCCGCGGCGGCCCCGGTGAGCCCCATCGCCAGGTCGCTGCGGCCCTGCAGCGCCGGTCGCAGCCGCGGCTCGACGGCGCCGGCCACGACCGTCGAGCCGGCCACCGTCGCCGCGCTCCAGCCGAGGCCGAGCAGCGCCAGCCCGACCGGCGCGAGCGAGACGGGCAGCGCCAGGTTGCTGAGCACCGCGAGCAGCAGGATGCCGGCCCCGAGCAGCACCGTCACGCGTGCGCCGACCTTGTCGGTGAGCCAGCCGAACACCGGCGAGAGGGCGTACATGCCGGCGGTGTGGGCGCTCATCGTGAAGCCGATCACGCCCAGCTGCTGCCCCGCGTGGCCGAGGTGCACGGGCGTGAGCGCCATCACGCCCACCATCGTCGCGTGGGCGGCGGCGACCGCGATGACGGCGGCGAGGGCACGCGGATGCTGCCCCAGGCGCAGGCGCGGGCGCTCGGCGTGGGCGGGCACCCCGACGCGCGCCGCAAGCAAAGGGTCGGGCCGCAGGAACGCCCAGAGCACGGCGACGACGATGGCCATCGCGGTGGCGCTGATCAGGTAGGCGCCGACCAGCGGCGGCAGTCCGATCGCCGCGCCGAGCGCGTCGCCCGGCTCGATGAGGTTCGGGCCGATCACGACGCCGATGGTGGTCATCCACACGACGGTGGAGAGGTCGCGGCCGCGGCGCTGCGGGGTCGACAGGTCGGTGGCGGCGAAGCGCGACTGCAGGTTGACCGCCATCGCTCCGCCCAGCACCAGGAAGCCGGGCAGCACGAGCCAGGCGAGGCTCAGCGCGCCGCCGACGATCAGCAGCAGCGTGCCCGCGAGCGCCAGCAGCGCGCCGGCGGTGAGCGAGACGCGGCGGCCGCGCCGCTGCGCGAGCCGCGCGAGCGGCACCGCGAGGCCCGCGCCGCCGAGCGTGAGCAGCGTCGCGGCGAGCCCGGCGAGCTCTGCGCGGCCGGTCACCTGCTCGACGAGCAGCGAGCCCACGCCGAGCGCGACGCCGTTGGCGAGGCCGCCGAGCGCCTGCGCGACCGACAGCACCACGAGCGTGCGCCGCTGCGCCGGGTGCTGCGCCTGCCGCGGCGTGGTGCCGGATGCGGCGCCGGATGCGGTGCCGGAGGCCGCGTCGGGCGCTGCGCCGGACTCCGCAGCCGCCCGCGCGGTCGGCTCCCCGTCCGGCGAGGCCATGTCAGACCGTGACGACTTCGGCCTCGCCCGCGGGCAGGCCCTGCTCGTCGGCGATCTTGCGCGCCTCCTCGATGAGGGTGCGCACGATGTCGGCCTCTGGCACGGTCTTGACGACCTCGCCCTTGATGAAGATCTGCCCCTTGCCGTTGCCCGACGCGACCCCGAGGTCTGCCTCACGGGCCTCGCCCGGACCGTTGACGACGCATCCCATCACCGCGACGCGCAGCGGCACCTGCACGTCCTTGAGCCCCTCGGTGACCGCGTCGGCCAGCGAGTAGACGTCGACCTGGGCGCGGCCGCAGGAGGGGCAGGAGACGATCTCGAGCTTGCGCTCGCGCAGGTTCAGCGACTGCAGGATCTGCAGGCCCACCTTGACCTCCTCCGCCGGCGGCGCGGAGAGCGAGACGCGGATCGTGTCGCCGATGCCCTCGGCGAGCAGGATGCCGAAGGCGGTCGCCGACTTGATCGTGCCCTGGAACGCCGGGCCCGCCTCGGTGACGCCGAGGTGCAGCGGCCAGTCGCCGCGCTCGGCGAGCATCCGGTAGGTCTTGACCATCACGACCGGGTCGTTGTGCTTGACCGAGATCTTGAAGTCGTGGAAGTCGTGCTCCTCGAACAGGCTCGCCTCCCACACCGCCGACTCGACGAGCGCCTCGGGTGTCGCCTTGCCGTACTTCTCGAGCAGGCGCGGGTCGAGGCTGCCGGCGTTCACGCCGATGCGCAGCGAGACGCCAGCGGCCTTCGCGCGCTTGGCGATCTCGCCCACCTGGTCGTCGAACTTGCGGATGTTGCCCGGGTTGACGCGCACCGCCGCGCAGCCCGCGTCGATCGCCTGGTAGACGTACTTCGGCTGGAAGTGGATGTCGGCGATCACCGGGATCTGCGACTTCTTCGCGATGATGTGCAGCACATCGGCGTCGTCCTGGCTGGGCACCGCGACGCGCACGATGTCGCAGCCGGTGGCGGTGAGCTCGGCGATCTGCTGCAGGGTCGCGTTGATGTCGGTGGTCTTCGTCGTGGTCATCGACTGCACGGAGACCTGGGCGTCGCCGCCGACGAGCACCTTGCCGACCTTGATCTGCCTGCTCTTGCGACGGGGCGCGAGCGTGAGGGGCTCGGGCTTGCCGAGGTTGATGGCTGCCATGCGGCAAGCCTACTTCCCGCGGCGCTGAGCGCCCTCTGCGCCGATGGCAGACTCTTCGGGTGATCACCGCAGCGGCAGACGGCTCCTCCCTCGGCAACCCCGGCCCCACCGGCTGGGGCTGGTACGTCGACGAGGGGCGCTGGGCCGCGGGCGGGCAGCGGCTGGGCACGAACAACATCGGCGAGCTCGCCGCCGTCGTCGACCTGCTGCAGCAGACGCGCGGCGTCGACGAGCTGCGCATCCTCTGCGACAGCCAGTACGTCATCAAGTCGATCACGCAGTGGATGCCCGGCTGGAAGCGCAAGGGCTGGCGCAAGGCCGACGGCAAGCCGGTGCTGAACCGCGAGCTGCTCGAGGAGCTCGACCGGCTGATGACCGAGCGCAGGGCCGCCGGTGGCCGCGTGGAGTTCGAGTGGGTGAAGGGGCACGCCGGACATCCGCTGAACGAGGCCGCCGACCGGCTCGCGAACGGCGCGGCCGGCGCCTACCAGCGTGGCCTGGTGCCGGATGCGGGACCGGGGTTCGGCGGCGTCACGCGCGGCGAGCAGGCGGCCCGGACCGCACCGCCGGCCGGGTCGCGCTCGCCGGAGGCCCCCGCCTCGGCCGCGGCCGCGCCCGCCGCCGTGACCGATGCGCCCGCGGCGCCGGCCGCATCCGCCCCCGCATTGTTCGACGGCTTCGACTTCCTGACGGACGAGCCCGCCGAGGCCGAGGTGGTGCGGCTCGAGCGCTCCCTGCTCACCGACGCCGTGCGCTCCGACCCCGCCGAGGTCGCCGCGCTGCTGCACCCCGAGTGGGAGGAGATCGGCGCGTCGGGCCGGCGCTGGAGCCGCGACGAGCTGCTCGCCGAGATCGCGCCGCTGCCCCAGCGGGTCGAGCTCGAGCTGCTGGCCACGCACGAGCTCTCCGCCGACACGCAGCTCATCCTCTGGCGGTCGGTGGGCGACGAGCCCGCGCTCCGCAGCAGCCTCTGGGTGCGGTCCGGTGGCCGCTGGCGCCAGCGATTCCACCAGGGCACGCGCGAGGCGTAGCCGGCTGAGGGGTCGCCGCCTGAGCGGTCGCCGCCTGAGGTCGCCGCCGAGGGGTCGCCGCCGCGGGGCAGCCGGGCGAGCCCGTCACGAGACGCGGAGATGTCGCCGGCAGCGGACGATCCGTCCGCGATTCGCGCCGGATGGCGGATCCGTCCGCTGCTCGCGACGCGGGCGCGGGAGTGGCGCCCGCGGCTCAGCCGAAGAGGCTGATCGGCTTCACGATGTCGGCGTAGATGAGCAGCGCGCTCATGATGCCGAGCACGGCGGTGACGACCAGGGTGACCGGCACCCACTTCGCCGTGTCGAGCGGCTGCGCCACGCGACCGCGCAGCTTCGCCCAGCCGCGCCGCACCGCGTCGACGAGGGCGCCGAGGATGTGGCCGCCGTCGAGCGGCATGAGCGGGATCAGGTTGAACACGAACAGCGCCACGTTGAGGCTCGCGAGCAGCTGCACCATCGCGCTCACGCGCTCGAGCACCGGCACCTGGTCGAGCGCGGCGATCTCGCCGGCCATGCGGCCGACGCCGACCACCGACATGGGGCCGTTGGGGTCGCGCTCCCCCGGGCCGAACGCGGCCTCGGCGACGTCGACGAGGCGCTGCGGCAGGTTGAGGATCAGCTCGCCCACCCGCACCACGTTGTCGCCGACCGCGGGCAGCACGGCGCTGAGCGGCTGCTGCTCGACCGCGTACTGCGGCCCGACGCCGACGAAGCCGACCGTCTCGGTCAACAGTGCGCCGTCGACCTCGACCTGCTCGCCGCGATCGTCGAAGACGTAGCGCTCGGTCGCGAGCGGGGTGATGGTCAGCGCCTGCTCGGTGCCGTCGCGCTCGACCACGAACTCGGTCGGGGTGCCGGCGAGCTCGCGGATCGCGGCCTGCACATCGGCCCACTCCCCCGCCGGGCGGCCGTCGACCGCGACGATCGTGTCGCCCGGCAGCATGCCGGCCTCGGCGGCGGGCGCCAGCGGGTCGCCGGGCGCGCACTCGGCGCGCTCCTCGCTCGCCGGGATCACGCACTCCGAGACGGTCGACACCGTCGTCGACGGCACCGCGATGCCGAAGCCCGACAGCACCAGCGCGTACATGCCGATCGCGAGCACGAGGTTCATCGTCGGCCCACCGAGCATGATCACGATCCGCTTCCAGGTGGCGAGCCGCCAGAACGCCCGGTGCTCCTCGCCCTCGTGGATCGTGTCGGCGCTCGAGTCGCGCGCATCCTGGACGAGCGTGTCGAGGAACCCCGTGGACGCATCCCTCGACTGACCGCCCGGCCTCACCGGCGGGAACATGCCCGACATCGAGATGTAGCCGCCCAGCGGGATCCACTTCATGCCGTACTCGGTCTCGCCCCTGCGGAAGGAGAAGACCGTGGGGCCGAAGCCGATCATCCACTGGCCGACGCGCACGCCGAAGAGCTTCGCCGGCCAGAGGTGGCCGAGCTCGTGCAGGCCGATCGACACGGCGAGGCCGACGACGACGACCAGCACGCCCAGGACGTAGAGCAGCACGGATTCCATCGCCGCTCAGGCTAGCCCCACAGTCAGTGCTCCTACGCTGACGCACATGGCAGCGGCCCCAGCATCGAGCCGCGGTTCGAGCACCGTCGAGCGCATCCCCGGGTCGACGTCGAAGCGCGGCCTCGTCGTGCTCGGCGCGATCGGGATGGTGCTCGTGCTGCTCTTCGCGTGGCTCGTGGTGCGAGCGCAGGACGACCCGGTGCGCCAGACCGCGAGGGTGGTGGGTGACCTGCCCGTGTCGGCGGCCGGCTGGCGCGGCGAGCAGCTCGAGAACGCCGCGATCGTCATGCAGGCCGCGCGCGACCTCGGGCTCTCCGAGCGCGACGTGCGCCTCGGGGTGATGACCGCGATGGGCGAGTCGAGCCTGCGCGTGCTCGACCGCGGCGACCGGGCCGGGCCCGACTCTCGCGGGCTCTTCCAGCAGCGCGACCCGTGGGGGCCGTACGAGGTGCGCATGGATGCCTACGGCTCGGCCGTGCTCTTCTTCCGGGCGCTCGCCGAGGTCGAGGCGCGCGACGGGATGCGGCCGACCCGCGTCGCGCCCGCGGTGCAGATCAACCGCGATCCCGAGCACTACGAGCGCTGGTGGGACGACGCGGGCGAGGTGGTCGCCGCGGTCGACGGAGCCGACGCGGTCGTGGTGGTCGAGCCGGTCGGCTGAACGGCCGCATCCGCGCTACCGGTCGACGCCCGCCAGCTCGTCGGCGGTGGCGCGCGCCCAGCGCTCGGCCTGCAGCACCCGCTCGAGCGTCAGCTCGCCCGGCTCGTGCTGGTCGAGCACCCGCTCGACCACCGGCAGGATGTCGAGGAAGCCGATCTCGCCCTTGTGGAAGGCCGTCACGGCCTGCTCGTTCGCCGCGTTGAACACCGCCGGGAAGGTCGAGCCGGCCCTGCCGACCTTCTTCGCGAGCGCCACCGATGGGAACGCCCGCTCGTCGAGAGGCTCGAAGGTCCAGGCGGATGCGGTGCTCCAGTCGAGCGGTGCGCCGACGCCGGGCACGCGGCGCGGCCAGTCGAGGCCGAGCGAGATCGGCAGGCGCATGTCGGGCGGCGAGGCCTGCGCGATCGTCGAGCCGTCGACGAACTCGACCATCGAGTGCACGATCGACTGCGGGTGCACCGTCACGTCGATGCGGTCGAACGGCACGTCGAACAGCAGGTGCGCCTCGATCACCTCGAGCCCCTTGTTCACCAGCGTCGCGGAGTTCGTGGTCACCATCGGTCCCATGTCCCACGTGGGGTGCGCCAGCGCATCCGCCGGTGCCACGTCGGCCATCCGCTCGCGGCTCCAGCCGCGGAACGGGCCTCCGGATGCGGTGAGCACGAGCCTGCGCACCTCGCCGTGGTCGCCGGATCGCAGGCACTGCGCGATCGCCGAGTGCTCGGAGTCGACCGGCACGATCTGGCCGGGCTGCGCGCGGCGCATGACGAGGTCGCCGCCGGCGATGAGCGACTCCTTGTTGGCGAGTGCGAGCGTGCGGCCGGCGTCGAGCGCGGCGAGCGTCGGCGCGAGGCCCACCGAGCCGGTGATGCCGTTGACGACCACGTCGCAGTCGACCGACTCGATCATGATGACCGCGGCGTCGGCGCCGAGCGCCGCCTCGCCGCCGAAGGCCGCCTGCTGCGCATCGAGGCCTGCCTGGTCGCGGCCCGCGACGAGGCCGACGACCTCGAAGCGATCGGGGTTCGCGCGGATCACGTCGAGCGTCTGGGTGCCGATGGAGCCCGTCGATCCGAGGATGATCACCCGGCGGCGCTGCTGCTGCTGCGCCATCACCGCGCCGCTCCGTCGACCGAGCCGTCGCCTGCGCCGTCGGCCGTGCCGTCGACTGCGCCGTGCCGGGCCACGACCCGACCCTCGACGACGATGGTCGGCTCGTGCAGCACCGGGAACGCGACGCTGGAGGCGATGAAGCAGTCGCGGGATGCCTGCAGGTGCGCGTCGAGGGCGTCGTGCGCCTGCGCGGCGTCGGCGATCGTCACCACCGGGTGCAGCGCCGCCCGGGTGAAGCGGCCGCCGGTGCCGCTCGTCTCCATCTCGCCGGTCGCCGCGTCGGTATAGGCGGTGACGACGATGCCGCGGCTCGCCGCCTGGTGCAGGTAGCTGAGCATGTGGCACTGCGCGAGCGCCGTCAGCAGCAGCTGCTCGGGGTTGTGGCGGGTGCGGTCGCCGCGGAACGTCGGGTCGGCGGAGCCCAGGATGTCGGGCAGCCCGTCGATGCGCACGACGTGGTCGCGGGTGTAGGAGCGGTAGGTCGCGGTGCCCTCGGCACCGGCTCCCGTCCACTCGATCTCGACGGCATAGGCATGGCGCATCGGCATGGCACCCAGCGTAGGCGGGTCGTATGGCCCGCGCGCCCGCTGGCGTAGGATTCGGGCATGACTGACATCGCCGTTTCTGCGTCCTCCCGCTCCGTCGTCACCGAGATCCCGGGGCCCAACAGCCGTGCCCTGCTCGAGCGAAAGGCTGCGGCCGTGGCGCAGGGGATCCCGCACCAGCTGCCGGTCTTCGTCGCCTCGGCGCACGACGCGATCATCACCGACGTCGACGGCAACCGCTTCATCGACCTGGGCTGCGGCATCGGCGTCACCACCATCGGCCACACGAACGACGCGGTCGTCGCGGCCGTGCGCGAGCAGGTCGGCAAGCTGACGCACTCGCTGTTCGGCACCACCCCGTACGAGCCCTACGTGCGCGTCGCCGAGTACCTCGCCAAGCACACCCCCGGCGACTTCCCGAAGAAGTCGTTCTTCATCAACTCCGGCTCGGAGGCCGTCGAGAACGGCGTGAAGATCGCCCGCAAGCACACGGGCCGCCGCGCGGTCGCCGTCGTCGAGCACGGCTACCACGGCCGCACGAACCTCACCATGACCATGAACTACAAGCCGGCGCCGTACGCGACCGGCATGGGCCCGCTCGCCTCCGACATCTTCCACGCGCCGGGCTCGTACCCGCTGCAGGACGGCCTCGACGGCCTCGAGGCGGCCGAGCGCACCCAGTACTACCTCGAGAAGCACGTCGGCGTCGCCGACCTCGCCTGCCTCGTGATCGAGCCCATCCAGGGCGAGGGCGGCTTCATCGTGCCCGCCGACGGCTACCTGCCCGCCATGCAGGAGTGGTGCACCGCGAACGGCGTCGTCATGATCGCCGACGAGGTGCAGTCGGGCATCTGCCGCACCGGCGCCACCTTCGCCTCCGAGCTGTTCGGCTGGGAGCCCGACATGGTGCTGTCGGCCAAGGGCATCGCGGGCGGCATGCCGCTCGCCGGCGTCACGGCCCGCGCCGAGATCATGGACTCCGTGCACACCGGCGGCATCGGCGGCACCTTCGGCGGCAACCCCGTCTCGTGCGCCGCGGCGGTCGCCGTCTTCGAGCAGATCGAGGCCAACGACCTGAACGCCGAGGCGCAGCGCATCGAGCGCGTGCTGCGCCCGCTGCTCGACGGCCTCGCCGAGAAGCACGAGGAGATCATCGAGGTCCGCGGCCGCGGTGCGATGCTCGCGATCGAGTTCATCGACCCCTCCTCGGGCGCGCCCATCCCGACCGCACCGATCGCGGCCGCTGCCGGTCTCGACGGCGTGCTGGTGCTGACGGCCGGCACCGACTACAACGTGCTGCGCTTCCTGCCGAGCCTGGCGATCACCGACGACCAGCTGCGTGAGGCAGTCGAGGTCATCGACCGCGCCATCGCCTCGACGAAGACCGCCTGATGCAGGTCGGCGTCCCCCGCGAGATCAAGACCGACGAGCAGCGGGTCGCCCTCACGGCGACCGGCGCCACCGAGCTCGTCGCTCGCGGCCACGAGGTGCTCGTGGAGACGGGCGCCGGCCTCGGCAGCGGCATCCCCGACGAGGCCTTCGCGGCCGCTGGCGCGCGCATCGTGGCGACGGCGGCCGAGGCCTGGTCGGCTGAGATGGTGCTGAAGGTCAAGGAGCCGGTCGAGGGCGAGCTCGACCTGCTGCGCGACGACCTGACGCTCTTCGCCTACCTGCACCTGGCAGCGGCCCCCGAGCTGGCGCAGGCGCTGCTCGAGCGCGGCACCACCGCCATCGCCTACGAGACGGTGCGCGCCCCCGACGGCTCGCTGCCCATGCTCGCGCCCATGAGCGAGGTCGCCGGGCGGCTCTCGGTCACGCACGGCGCCTCGCTGCTGACCGCCCCGCAGGGCGGCGCCGGCCTGCTGCTGGGCGGCGTGCCCGGCACGCGCGCCGGTCACACGGTGGTGCTCGGCGGCGGCGTCGCCGGCACGGCGGCGGTCGAGATGGCCGTGGGCCTCGGCTCGCGGGTGACCGTGCTCGACGTGTCGCTGCCGCGGCTGCGCCAGTTCGACACGATCTACGGCGGCCGCGTGCAGACGCTGCACTCGAACCGGGTCACCGTCGAGCAGGCCGTGCTCGACGCCGACCTGGTGATCGGCTCGGTGCTGATCCCCGGCGCGAAGGCGCCGAAGCTCGTCACGAACGACATGGTCGCGCGCATGCGCCCGGGCTCCGTGCTCGTGGACATCGCGATCGACCAGGGCGGCTGCTTCGCCGACTCGCACCCGACCACGCACCGCGACCCCACCTTCCGCGTGCACGAGACGCTCTTCGCGTGCGTCGCGAACCTGCCCGGCGCCGTGCCGCGCACGTCGACCGAGGCGCTCACCAACGCGACGCTGTCGGCGACGCTGCGGCTGGCCGACCTCGGCTGGCGAGCGGCGCTGCAGGCGGATGCCGGCCTCGCGGCGGGCCTGAACGCCGCCGGCGGTCGGGTGACCCACCAGGGCGTCGCCTCGGCGCTCGGCGTTCAGGAGACGCCGGTCGCCTCGCTGCTCGGGTAGCGCAGCCGCTCGAAGCGGCCGCCCTCGAGCACCCAGGCGGGCGCAGAGCGCATCGGCGGGGGCGGCGGCGCGTGCCGCAGCACCTGCCGCAGCTGCCGCTCGTCGACCCCGAGCACGACCACCGGCCGGTCGGCGCGCAGCCGGTCGAGCTCGCCCCAGGCGGCCTCCCACTCGGCAACGGTGCCGATGACCACATCGGGGTGCGCGCTGCCCGCCGCCGTGCCCGGTCGCGCCGCGCGCCGCGCGCGGTCGCCCAGCAGCGCGAGGGGCGCCTCGACGCCGGCGCCCAGCATCACCGCGCACCGCTCGGAGCGCAGCGGCACGGAGCGCGGCCGCCGCCGATCGACCGGCTCGGGCGGCAGCGCGAGCTGGATGCGCTCGTCGTGCAGCCAGCCGGCCCCGGGCGCCAGCGCGGCATCGTGCAGCGGGCCCGAGCCGCCGGCCACGATGTGCTCCTGCCTGCTGGCGATGCGCAGCAGGATCCGCACCTCTGCGAGCGCCGCGAGCTGGCTCATCGCGGAGGACACCCGGCGCGCGGTGAGCGCGACCGCGGCGCCCTCGCGCATGCGTCGCGCCAGCAGCTGCGCGACGATCGTCTGCTGCTCCTCCCCCAGTCGCGCGAGCTGCAGGTCGAGGTCGTCGACCACCAGCGGCCCTGGCTCCTGCAGCGCGTCCCAGAGCGCGTCCTCCCGGTCGACGACCAGCGTGCCGAGCTGCCCCGCCGCCAGCTCGGCCAGGCTCGAGCGCCCGCTCGCCGCTCCGCCGATCGCCAGCAGCGGCCCGTCGGTCGCCGGCCGCCACTCGACGGCCTCGACCCGCTGCTGCGACGGGCGGTCGACGAGGCCCAGGCGCAGGCCGTCGCCGCCCACCTCGGACAGCGCGAGCCGTGCCGGCAGCGGCTCGCACCACGGTCGCGGCGGCCGCGGCAGCGCGGCGGCC